>CAZAJR010000031.1:0-38309 GCA_964485665.1 uncultured Candidatus Saccharibacteria bacterium | reverse complement strand
AATATTTTTTACAGGACAGGTTAAATATGAATCTTGTGGGGTTGTACTGTACAAAGTATTTGTAGAAAGATCAGATACAGGACAAGATGCTTGACAGTCAGACATAGTTCCTTGAGCGGTAGTGAATCTGAAGGCTCTTCTCGTATCTGCACAGGTATCAACAACTTGTGGATCAATGTAGTAACAGCCACAGGTTATAATTTCTTCTTCCTCTGGTTGAAAGATATCTCCTGTTAGATAGAAGTACAAAATAGCGCCGATTAAAGCAAGAACTAATATAGCTAGAAAAACAAAAAGGATCTTAATTACAGTTTTTGATTTTTTCTTTTGTTGATCCATATAAAGGCAGTAAAATAAGTCTACAGTTACAGTTTAAGTTAATACTATATCTAATGTCAACTAAAGTACTAATGTAAAAAGGGAAAGCCCTAGTACAGGATCTATTCTTCCCGTTTTAATTTCGTAATCTAAATTAGCCAACTTTTTATATTCCAAAAGAATTTTTTCTTTATTAACTTTCTTAACGGATTTAGCTATTGGATATACTACAAAGGGAGGAAGTTTAAGTTTAGAGGCTATTTTTTTACCATCAAGATTTTTGCTAAGAAGTTCTTTTATCTGTATTGATATTCTTAAGTTTCTAGCTATCATTGCTAAGATGTAGTTGGGATCCACTTTATACTCTAAAAGTTTTTCCAAAGTTTTATTAATCTCCTTATGATTGGATTGATTTATATTATCCATCAGTTTCCAAATATCTGTTTCTAATGTGTCAGCGACAATTTGGTCTAAAATATCTTTTTTGATTTCTTTACTACCTAAAAGGTTTAGTTTAGTAATGTTGTTTGTGAATCTTTCAGGTTCATAGTTGGATCTTTCTGCCAATGTTTTGGTCAGATCGGGGTTTATAGAGAAAGGATACTTGGACAACTCTTTTTTAGCCCATGTCATAAATGTTCTTTTGTTAAGCTCTTTAAATTCTTCGACAGCATTATTTTCTTTAAAGAATTTGTAGTACTTTGTATTGCTTCTGATTTTTTGATCTTCCCATATAATCATGGGGATGCTCTTGCTTGAAAGAAGATCTAAAAGTGTCGAGAGTAGGAAATCTTTATCTTTGTTTTTATAAGGGCGTTTTAAAAAATAGATTTGGGAAGATGAGAATAGAGTGGGTGAGGATATTTTATCTATGATGTCGCTGGGGTCACTGGAGTCTGCGTTTACTTTAATCAGCTCACACTCTTTAAATTCTGTTTCAATAACATTATGTACAGCTCTTAATGAAAGAAAAGTATTTTTGCCATGGTATAGTTTTTGCATTTATTCAGTTTGTTGGATATTGTCCTCTGCAGAGGGCTCTTTGCCGTAAAGAATCGTTATATCTTCATTGTTAAGGTTGGTTGTTATGTACTCGGGTTTTTCTGTTCGGTCTGCTTGTACATATTCATTTGTAGATTGCAGAGAGGTTGTATATCTATCCTCCTTATTTATAAATATTATCACTCCCTCTTTATCATTATACAGTGTTCCTGAGTAGTATATCTTGATATATGGAAGTTGTTCTGTTAACTCTAGATACTTCTCTCTTGTTTGAGTATAGCCCAAGCCTGTATTGTAGACTCTAATAACCGGATCATCTTCATGAAGTTGAGGATTTTGCCAGACATTTGTTATATAGTTTTTTATATCATCGTAGTTTCCAAGACCTGCAACAGGACCAATTGCGTATGCATTGGTATTTACTACATCTTTGCTAGTAACAAGCTTACTAGCACCAGCAGTAGGATCTAATACAAAGGAGTAGATATCTCCATTTTCTTGTAATTTCTGAAGTTCGTTTATTCCAGCTTTGATATCTGTGATAGTAAATTCTGAGATTTGGACATTATCTTGTATTACATTGAAAAGATTCATAAGGGATTGAGGATTTAATAACGAGCTGGATAAGACTTTTTCTGTTATTGCAGAAATTACATTCTGTTGTCTTCTTGCTCTAGCAAAATCAGAACCTTCGTTATTATCTAAAGAGTGTCGTGATCTAGCATAGTCTAATGCCCTAGAGCCATCCATATGTGTTGGTCCCTCCTGAAAACTAACTGTTCTGTATCCTGGTTCAGCGGGAAATGCGTAGTCTGTAAACGAGTTCTCAACATATACATCTATGCCTCCAAGAGTGTCTATTAGCTCTGTAAATCCTTTGTAATCTATCATTGCATGATACTGAATCTCATGTCCTGTTATCTCTGTTACGACCTCTCTTAATCTAAATAATCCAGAACCCTCCTGTTGTTGTTCATATGTAGAATATACGGAATTAATTTTATTAAACCAGTAAACTTCAGGTTTAATTTGTACATGAAAATCTCTTGGGATAGACATCATGATGACGTTATTAGTGTCATGATTGTAGGAGAGTAAGATTATAGAATCTGTATTTAATAAATTCCCATTTTCTCTAGTATCAATACCCACGATTAAAGCGTTTGTGTATGTTCCTGTACTATCCTTTTTTAATAGAGGTTTTTCTTGAGAGAGGATATCTGAAGCATTGAATATTAGACCTATTCCAGTTCCTGTTTTATATGCCTTATATACAAGATATCCACCATAGCTTAAGAATATAGCTAAGAGAAGTCCTACTATTCCAAAAATTATTTTTGTAGCTGTTTTGGTTTTAGAAGGTTTACTTTTACGTAATCTTTTTTTTGCAACCCTTTTATTTACATCTTTGAGATCTCTTTTGTTTTTAGATTGATGTTTAAAATCTGCATCATCCAGCGTAATTCTCATAGCTTTTTAATTTGATCTTAAGTATGTATTTACATTTTGCTCATGCTCGCTTAAAGTTGTTGAGTAATGAGCAGTTCCATCATCCTCATGAATGTAGTAATAGTAATTATTAGGCTGAAGATTTCTAACAGCATTTATAGATTCCAAACCAGGATTGCAAATGGGTGTGGGTGGTAGCCCAGGATACTTGTAAGTGTTATATGGGCTATCTTTTTCTTTATCTGACTGCGTTATAGTATACTGCCAATCTTTTACAGGATAAAGTAGGGTAGCATCTACTTGCAGTAACCAACCTTCTTCCAATCTTCTTTTTAAAATATCTGCAATAATTGCTCTATCAGAGCTATTATATCCCTCTCTTTCTACTAACGATGCCAGTGTTATATCCTCATAGCTATCTTCTGTGCCAACTTTTGCTATAAAATTATCTACCATTTTCTTCAGTATAGATTCTGTCGTACTTTCCATAGAAAAGGCATACTTATCTGGGAAAATATATCCTTCTAAATTATTAACATTTTCATTTAGATTAAATTGCTCAATGAACGAGTTATCTGTCGTTAGATTTAGAAAAACAGTTTGAGAGAAACTTACCGAATCATACTGTGAAAATTCTTCTGCAAGCATTTTAGCTATTTCATCTTTTCTTAAACCTTCTGGTATAGTAATCCAAACATCTTGATGTTCAGAATGTTGTAATGTCTCAACAAGTTCTTTAATGTTAAGATTTTTTGGTATTTTGTATGTCCCCGCTTGAATTTGTGAACCAAGACTATTAACTCTCAGGTAAACTTTGAGATAGTTCCTCCAATTCTCTTTTATGATACCTCTTTCAATTAATTCATTGATTATAGAATCAACAGCTTGTCCCTCGTTGATGGTTACAATTACTTTATCACTAGAGTCACTGTTGGGTGTCTCAATTATTTTATTGTATCTTAGTTTTATAAATACACCCGCTACTACTACTGTGACTAGTGCGAAGAGAAAAATCCTGATTAAGCTCCGGATATTTTTAAACATTTTATTGCTGATTTGAATTTAAAAACTCTTGTAAAAATACTGCTGCTGCTACACTATCTATTTTATCCTTACTACTTTTTGTCGTTTGCTTCGTGTATAGTAGCATATCTTGAGCAGTAACTGTAGAGTAACTTTCATCGTAATTTATTACAGGTAAGTTTATACTATCTTTTAGTAGTTTTTCAAATTTTTCTATCTTTTTTAAAGTTTTTTTATATGAAATTTCAAACACTTGTGGTTTCCCAAGTAGGATAATTTGTACTTTGTTATTTTCACAAATTTCTACAATTTTTTCTATAATTTTATCGTATCCATGCTTAGGTCTAACGCGCAAGACCTTTAAAGGAGTGGCTACAACACCTTTGAAATCTGATATTGCTAAACCGATATTCTTTGTTCCATAGTCTATTGCTAGGATTGGATATTGAATCATATTACTATTTTAGTACAGCTTTGAGTCTTTTGGTATCTGCACCCATGTTTTCTTGTTTGATAATTTTAAATTCTCCCAATTCGGATGTGTTTTCTACATGAGGACCTCTGCATATTTCTACTGAAAAAGGATCTTCTTCTGGTCCTATGTAGTATACTTTGACAACATCTCCATATTTTTGAGTAAACTTTGCAAATGGTACTAATTTAAGTGCATTTTCCTTTTTCATCTCTTTAAAGTATACGTTGTATTTAGCTTCTATAGCTTCATTTACGATATTTTCTACCTCTTGCAGTTGCTCTTTAGTTAATTTCTCATCTGCAGGGAAATCTAATCTTAATCTCTCAGGTGTAATGTTACTCCCTTTTTGATATATTTCATCTCCCAATACTTTTTGTAACGCAGCTAGAAGTAGATGAGTTGCGGTGTGATATTTGGTTGACATTTCAGAGATATCTGCCAATCCTCCTTGAAACATTCCTTTGGATGCTGATCGTGATTGTTCTTTATGTTTTTGTTTAGCATCTTCAAATCCTTCGGGGTTTTGTAGTTCTAAATTTTTCTCCTTAAGTATTTCTTTGGTTATTTCTATTGGAAACCCGTATGTCTCGTAGAGTGTAAAGGCATCTTCTCCAGTAATGCTGTTTTTCTCTTCCAGCATCTCATCCAGGATTGTTAAACCATTTTTAATAGTTTGGTTAAATTTCTTCTCCTCATCTTCTATTGTTTTAAGTATATTTTCTTTCTGTCGTTGGAGTTGTGGGTATATTACTTTAAATTGTTCAATGGCTATTTCTGAGACTTCCCTGGTAAACATATGATCAATGTTTAGCTTTTTCCCATGTCTTACAGCTCTTCTAATTAATCTTCTGAGTACATAGCCCTGTTTAGATTTCCCTGGAACTATACCATCCATTACAATCCATGTAGCAGCTTTTAGATGGTCTACAATTATTCTTTGTGATTCTATGATATTTTCATTACTAATATCTTGTACTTTTAGTAGTATTGGTTTGTATATGTCTGTTTCAAATACGCTGTTGACTTGTTGTATCATGGCAGTGAGTCTATCCAGACCTCCTCCAAAATCAACATTGTGTTTTCCTAGTGGTTTGTATTCTCCATTGTCTAGTAGATATTGCATAAAGACGTTGTTACTTATTTCTACTAACCCGTTATCTGTTTTGTAGAAAATTTCACTGTCTGGTCCACACGGTCCACCTGATTTTAGACCCCACCAGTTTTCATTCTTTCCTTTAGGCTCTATTCTTTCTCCTTTACCGACTTTGACATCAACTCCATATGATTTAAAGATCTTTTTCCAAACTTCTATTGTCTCTTCATCTTTGGGAAAATTCTTATCGCCTTCATATACTGTTGCATATATGTTGTTAATGTCCAGATTTAATACCTCCACAAAAAATTTGACTGTAAGATTAATAGCTTCTTTTTTAAAATAGTCATTTAACGACCAGTTTCCCAACATCTCAAAAGTTGTGCAGTGATATGGATCACCTACTAAATCTATATCTCCTGTTCTTAAACATCGTTGTGAGTTTACTAATCTTTGTCCCTGAGGATGTTTGGCACCCATGAGATATGGAACTAGGGGGAACATACCTGCGTTTACAAAAAGTACCGAGGGATCGTCTTCTGGTACTAGTGGGGCACTAGGTATCTCTTCGTGGTCTTTATCTTTAAAAAATTGGATATACTTATCTCTAATATCCTTGTAAGTAAGATTGGTCATATCTACTGATTATATCAAAAAACTATTCCGTTGACTTTGTATCACTATTTTTATCTTTCTCTTTCTCCTCATTCTCTATATCATCTTCTTTTTGGTTATTTATTTTCTCATAGAGTAACTTCAAATCCTCATCCGGGTCAGGAATATCTGCTGGTTCTGGAATCTCGTTCTTCTCAACCGTAGTGGTGGGGAAAGTATCATCACTACTGGTTTCGTTTTGATTGTGCACTGTTTGTTGTTCTTTTTTCTGTTTAGCTTCTATTATCTTCTTCTTGATTTCTCCTCCTGCCTTTTCTTTAGGTACAGAGTCGGGGATTTCAGGTGCTGTTGGCTCAGTTGTTGTAGGAGGATTTTCTAATTTAGAAAATGTAGTATCAGTAGACTCTACAACATCTGAAACTTGATCGGTTGGAGGAGGCTCGTTTACCATTTTTGAAACTGTATCTGTTGGTGTAGGGGGAGATAGAGTATCATCTTCCTCAACAGTTTCTTTATCTTCCTTCCATATTCGTACGAGAATTAGTGGAACAATTAATGCAAGGAGAATTAAAAGCAATCCTCCAGCTACTACGTAAACTATGGTCTTACTTATTCCGTAGCCAAATATGTAGAATTTATTGGGATCTTTTTCGTCAGTAAAAATATTAAAAGTCCAACTCTTTTGGGCTTCTAGATTGTTGCTGTCAGAGAAAGATATCTCCACTTTATGTAAACCTGATTCATATTCCTTCTCACTTTGGTATATTAGTGTATATTCTGATTCAGATATTTTATTAAATTTGACCAAAGATGTTACATCTTTACTATCAACCTTTATCTTAATACTATCTTCGTCTATTTGGGCATTAGTACTCGCTAAAAGAGATGCTCTAATTGTAACCAATTGATTAGTTATCTCATCTTTACTTGTTGGAGACACATTAATTATCTGTGGGTCAGGAAGTTGTACGCTATCATCGGGCATATCAAACTCTTCTCCTAATATTTCTATGAGTGCAGAAACACCTTTTCCTACTAATGGAGGGTCTTGATTATCTGGGGCTTTAATTACGGCTTTATAGGTTCCTGCAGAAATATCCTTTGTATCAACAGTGTATTCTTCAACATTGTAAGCAATTTCTTTATCAACAGGATGCCATCCTTCTTCGTTTTGTAAGCTTTGTGCTAAGTAAAGTTCGTAATGAGTAATTGCATTTCTATCAGAGGCGCCCCATTTAATTGTTAAAGGTTCTCCTTGAGTTAATGTTAGAGCCTCCCACGGGGAGAGTATAGTGACACGAGGGATATCATTTTCAGCAGGATTGACACTTATGATCCATGATTGAGATCTTAGATGTTTGCTGTAACCATCGTGTATAAATACGTTGGCAAGATAACTGGCGGGCTCTGAGGTACTTCCCTTGAATTGAATTTTTAGATCTCCATTACTACCATCATTTATTACAGTGTATTTTAACCACTGATTGTTAGGAGTAAATGAGAAAATGTAGTTTATAAAATCACCCTCGGGATCAGAAGCGGTTAATGTATATTGATAATTTACTCCTGTGTCTATATCTTGTGAAGGATCAGAATCTGTGGGCAGCGATGTAAACTCTGGTGCGTTGTTGTTTTCTATAGCTTTAATACCTTTAACATCATATGGACTGCTAATTACACAAGCACTTTCATACGTTCCTTCCGAAAGAGTTCCAATTAGGTCATATTCCTTTGATTGATTAGGAGTAAATTCAAAAGTCTCTGCTATTTCATCCTCGGGGGTATTATAATCTCTTGTAAAAAGCTCTTCTCCAGTTGAATCAGTTATTAACACAGAAGTTATACCAGATCCTTGAGCTATACCTTCTACCTGCATTCTTACAGTTTTGCCAACCTCTAAAGTATATGGATTGACATTTGGAAATGATATGACGCAGGGATTTTCTTTACTAACCTCGACTTCTTCAAAGGCTAAATTTCTTAAATCGAAACTTTCATCAGAGACAATTTGCCATATCATCAGGGGTAGGCAGAGTACTAAGAAGAGAGAAAGAATTAGAAAATTCTTTTTGGCAGATTGTGGTGATTTTTTAGTTTTCATTACTATATATTAATGTTACTTATTAGTTTGTGCAAGCTGGTCATTAATATCTTGCTGAGCATTTTCCATAGCGCTATTTGTATTCCTGCTATCTTGCACTATTTCCATAATTGCAGTATTTAAAGTTTGTTCTACAAAAGATTGATCTCCCATACCCCAAGATTTCATATTAGGAGCCATGGTTGCATATGCACTTAGATATGATGAATTCTCTAGTTTGTTGTTAAGAGAGACTAAGGAATATGGTTCTCCAAAAGCTCTTATCTGTGATGATGCTGAAAATATTTCCTCTTGGTGATCTACTAGATATTTAATAAAGTCCCAAGCAACCTCAGGATGTTCGCATGTGGCACTGACAGCATCTCCCCAGTACATAGAGTAGTATACTGGTTCATTGTTTGTAAGTTGTGGGGTAGATGCTATACCAAATTCAATACTTGGGGCTGCTTCAATAATATCGAAAGCTCTCCAGCTCGGAGCAAACATCATAGCTAGTTTGCCAGCATAGAACATTTCTAAATCGTTTCTTAAATCTGTTGTCCACAATGTGTTTTCGCCTTGAGAGAATTGAGTATATGTATTTACGGCAGAGAGGACCTCACTACTAGTTAAATTTGTTGTTGTATAGGTTGAGTCCATTAATTCTGCTCCGTTGAGTAACATTAAGTATGAAAGGATATCTGCGGAATGGTTAATATTTTTAGCAGTTCCAATTGCGAGACCCGACGTAACAATTTGTCCAGAGCTATTTTTAGTTGTTAATTGCTCAGCAAGTTCTATAAAGGAGTCCCAATCTAGCGGAGGGGAGTCGTAACCTGCAGAGCTTAACAGTTGTTTGTTATAAAATACTGCTAACCCATCTATTTCCCAAGGCATTGCATATATATTTCCATCTTTAGCAGTGAAATCTTGTAGTGCAGTAGGGTAGAAAGTTTCTGAGTAAGTATCTGCTGTCATAACAGAGTCAGGTAGTGGAGATAGATAGTTGTAGTATTTAGGTGTCCATGTGTTATTAATCCTCAAAATATCTGCAACAGGTTCTGTAGAGGTTGCTGCTTGTTTTAGTCTTGTGTAGGAAATGTTTTCATAGTTTGTAAATGCGTACTGAGTATAGAGGATGTTTACGTTAGGGTGCTGATCTTCGTATTGAGCAATGATGGGATCCATTACACTTGCAGGTTCCCATAATCCCCAGTAAGACAGTTCTATTTGTTCTGCGGCTTCTCCGGTGTTTTCATTACTGTTCTGTTTGTTATCTTGCGAATTTCTATTAACTAAAACAATTACAACCAATGTAATTATCAACACCACAAGTATGGAGCCCAGAATCATTACCAATTTCTTCTGTTTAGAGTTCATATTACATTGTACATAAACTAATATCTTTCTGCCACTACTACTAATCTTTTTGTACCAATCCCCAATGGCCAACAGGTCATAAGGGTCAGGGTTTCTTTGTTTCCTTGGGTATCAAGTATAGAAAAATCGGTTGACTCAACTATCTTTTTCTTTCTTACCACATAGTGTAACTCTTGATTGTCCTTAGTTATATACACATCATCTCCAATATCGATATTTTCTAATTTTGTAAATATTGTTTCTGGTAAATTCTGGTGTCTAGAAAAGAAGCTCTCTACTGAGCTATGACCGTATATAAAGGAGTTGCCTCCATCTCCGGGTAGCGGAGTTCCTTTGAAGTGGGCAACTCCTCTTTTTAGGTATTGATCGTAGACCTCTTCTTGGCTGCTTTCTACATTTGGTATTACTACAATATCTTCTATTCCTACACTTCCTATCTTTACATACATATCCTTTTCATACTCCGTATCGATTACAATTTCTTTACTAGAGTTAGTGGTTGGGTCATATGTAAAACTGCCTTTAACACTTAAACCTTTAATACTCTTCTCAAGATTCTCAAAATAGCTTTTGCTGGGGTCATAATAGGCAAACTCTTCTTCAATATATGTTCTGTAAGAATTGGGTACGGGATTTTTCATAAGTCTTACTTTAGCTTGTTCAATTAAACCATCTATGTAAGAATTAGTAAGAGGTATAGCTTGAGATAGGATTATCAGTACTCCCACTACCGATAGTGTAATAGAGATAATAATCTTAGTTCTCTTTACTTTTTTTGTTTCTTCTTGAGAAATATTCCATTTGTTAGGCATGATAAGTATGATAACATGAATAAAAGTTTGTTGACCACAACTTAAAGTTTGGCAATATATATAACCTTCTGCTAAAATATGAGTCGTATGAATGAAAAAAGAGATTACTATGAAATTCTTGGTGTAGATAAGGGAGCTAGCCAAGAGGAAATTAAAAAAGCATATAGAAAACTTGTAAAAAAATATCATCCGGATGTAAATGATGCAGAGGATGCTGAGCAGAAATTCAAGGAAATTCAGGAAGCGTACGAGATTCTTTCCGATGAATCAAAAAGAAAGGCTTACGATCAATACGGCCATGCGGGAACTGCCGGATTTGGTGGACAGAGCGGTTACGATTTTTCTGGTTTTAATCAAGGATCTCCGTTTGATATGGGTGATATATTTAATACTTTTTTTGGAGGAAATGCATCTGATTTTGGATTTGGTTTTAGGGATAATACGGGTAGACGGGGTGCTGTAAAAGGGTCCGATGTAAGGTATAAGATAAAGTTGGGGTTTCAAGAGGCTGTAGAAGGTGGAGAGTTTGAATTAAATATTGAAAGGGATGTTCCGTGTCCTAATTGTGATGGAACGGGTAGTGAAACTGGCAAAATGAAAGTTTGTCCTAGTTGTGGGGGTTCGGGAAGAATACAAAAGACTCAGCGTACAATATTGGGTTCTATAGCAGTAAATTCTGTGTGTGAAGAGTGTGAGGGGACTGGTGAAGTACCAGAGGAGAAATGTTCTGAGTGTGGAGGTTTGGGTACCCAAACAGAAAGAAGAGAAGAAAAAATTAAAGTACCTGCAGGGGCATATGATGGTATGATTCTTAGATTTAAGGGTGGTGGTAATGTAGGTCCTAAGGGGACTCCTCCTGGTGATCTATATATTGAAGTTGAGGTAGAGCCTTCAGAAGAATTTGAGAGAAGAGGAAACGATATATACTCAGAAGAGGATATCCCTATACATATGGCAGTACTTGGTGGAGAGACAGAGGTTAAGACTCCATATGGAGAAGTAACACTGAAAATACCTAAGTCAACAGAGGGGGGATCTATCTTTAGGATACGTGATAAGGGTATGCCAGTATTAGGAGAGGAGGATGAAAAGGGTGATCTATACGTTAAGGTTAATTTAGATGTTCCTAAGAGGTTATCTAGAAGAGAAAAAAAGCTTTGGGAAGAGCTTGAAAATATGTCTTGAATATTTGCCTTGACAGTATCTATCTGATATACTAATAGCGAAAGTTATATGGAAAGAGGTGAGGATTAAATATCCCACCTTTTTTTTCGATATTTAAAACTATTTTACTTTAACAACACAAAAACATGGCAATGACATCAGATTTTCTATCTGCAGTTACACAAATTGCAGCTGAAAGAGGTTTTGACAAAGAGAAAGTTTTTGAGGCTTTAGAAGAAGCTATTCTTACTGCTTACAGAAAAGAAAAATTTGGAACTACAAGAGATGAAGAAGGAAACAAAATGGGTGAGAATTTGTCAGCAGAGGTTGATAGAGATACAGGAGAATTTAAGCTTTTTGCAAATAAGGAAGTTGTAGAAGAGGTAGAAGATGAAGAGAATCAAATTGCTTTATCAGAAGCAGAGTTGATTTCTCCTAACGTTGAAATAGGAGATACTGTCCAAATAGAGATACCCTCGGAGGAATTAGGAAGAATTGCTGCACAGGCTGCAAAACAGGTAGTTTTACAGAAAATGAGTGAATTTGAGAAAGATGCAATATTGGAGGAATACAGTGATCAGATTGGAGAGGTCTTTACTGCTTTAATGCAAAGAATGAAGAGAGGAGAAGTAGTATTTGAGATAGGTAAAGCTACTGCAATTATGCCTCAAGAGGAGCAAATAGGTAATGAATTCTATAAAGTAGGTCAGAGATATAAAGTTTTGCTTAAAGATATTGATGATGGTCAAATTATTGTTTCTAGAGCAGACCCAGAATTTCTTGTAGAACTTTTTAAGTTGGAAGTACCAGAGATAGAATCGGGAGTTGTAGAGATTAAAGCTGTTGCTAGAGAAGCAGGTATGAGAAGTAAAATAGCAGTAGTATCTAATCAGGATGGTGTAGATCCAATAGGATCTTGTGTAGGTCAAAAAGGTATTAGAATTGCAAATATAATGAATGAATTAGGAGAGGAGAAAATAGACATTATAGAATGGGACGAAGAACCAGAAGAGTTTGTTGCAAACGCACTAAGTCCTGCGAAGGTTAATGAAGTAACAATTGAAGATGATGTTGCAACTGTTGAGGTAGATGCTGATCAGTTATCACTTGCGATAGGAAAAGAGGGACAAAATGTTAGATTAGCATGGAAACTTACTGGTATGAAAATTGATATAGAAGGTCCTGAAGGAGAAACAGCAGCAGAAATGGGAGATGGAGTTGAGGAATATGCAGAGGAGACACAAGAACCAGTTTTGGATGATACAGAGGTTGATACAGGAGAGGTTGATGATAAGGAAGAAACGAAAGAAAATGACAGTGAAGAGGTTGAGACTGAAGAAGCAGAGGAAAAAGAGAAGAAGGAAGAGTAATATATAAATAATTAAAATGGCAAAAAACAAAGAAAAGAAAAATAAAAGAGTACCGATAGTCACTATTCTAGGTCATGTTGATCATGGTAAAACAACGATACTTGATCGAATCAGAGAAGCAAATGTACAGGAATGCGAAGCAGGTGGTATTACTCAAAAGATATCTGTTTTTACTGTGACCCCTAATTGTGATAGCGAAGATAGAATCACCTTTATAGACACTCCAGGTCATGAAGCTTTTGATCTAATGAGATTGAGAGGAGGAAATATCGCAGATTTTACCCTTTTAGTTGTTGCAGCCAACGATGGTGTTCAACCTCAAACTAGAGAATCAATACAGATTATCAAAAATTCAACAACCAAACCATTAGTAGTTATCAACAAAATAGATTTGCCAGATACAGATATAGAAAAAGTAAAAAGAGAATTGGCTAATGAAGATATACAAGTAGAAGATATGGGAGGAGATATTCCATGTGTAGAAGTTTCAGGGAAAACAGGAAAAGGAATACCTGAACTTTTAGAGATGATCAATTTAATAATTGATGTAGAAGGATTACAGGAAAGAGAGAAACTGGATGAGAAGATATTGGCTAGGGCTATAGTTCTAGAGTCTGTTAAAGAGAAATCAAGAGGAAACGTCTCAACTGTAGTTGTAACACAGGGTACTTTCTCTAAGGGAGAATTTATAGGCTATCTAATAGATAATGAACCTCATATTGAAAAAGTAAAGGCTTTGGTCTCTGAAGAAGGAGAAAATATAGAAAACCTTGATGCTGGTAGTGGAGGAAAGATAATCGGTCTGTCCAATCTTTTAGATTTGGGATCATATATATATGTACTACAAGAAAATGATAAGAAACTACTTCCCAAACCAGAAAAGGACGAACAGGAAGATAAGACAGAAGAAACTAAAGAAGAAGTTATAGAAGAGAAAGAAGAAACAGATACAGATACGAATACAGATTCTGAATTAGCAGACTTTTTTGAAACTGATGAGGACGAAGAAGATGAGGACATTAAAGAGTTTAGGATAATTCTTAAAAGTTCCTCAGAGGGCTCCTTGGAGGCATTAAAGGGTGCTCTTAATAAATTAGATATCGAAGGTGCTCAATTAACCATTATAGACGCTGGTGTAGGAGACATATCAATAAAAGATGTTGAACGAGCCCAAATAGCTAGTGCAATAATTTTAGGCTTTGAGGTGGATAAACAGAAGGGTGTTGAAGATTTAGCTAAAAAAGAGAGAGTTTTGATCAGAACGTACAATGTCATCTATAAATTGGTAGAAGAGATGTCTGATGCTCTTAATATGCTCACCATACCAGAAGAGACTGAAGAAGAGATAGGTCAAGCAGTAATAAAAGCTATATTTACACTATCAGATGGTCAGGCTGTACTAGGTAATAGAATACAGGAAGGAAAAATGAAAAGGGATTGTAAAGTATATATCGTAAGAGATGATGAAATCCTAAAAGAAGCTAAGATAAAATCACTTAGAATTAATAAGGATGATGTAACAGAAGCGACCAAAGGTATGGATTGTGGAATAATTTTAGATACCCAAGTAGACGCTCAGGTAGGGGATGAAATTTACTGCTATAAAGTTGTTAAATAACAGTATAAACGTTGACAGATACCCTATAATAAAGTAAAATGCTTAGGTTATTCACAATGCCCAATCTTGGCCCATTGTAAATTGTTTAATATCATGTTACCCTATTATAACAATGGCATTAACAACGTCAGAAAAGCAAAATTTAATAGAAGAGTATGGACTCCACGAAGGTGATACTGGTTCTCCAGAAGTTCAGATTGCTATTTTATCAGAAGAGATTAAGAAACTCTCTGAGCATCTTAAAGAACATAAAAAAGACAATCATTCTAGAAGAGGACTAATACAAAAAGTGGGTAAAAGAAGAAGACTTCTTCAATATCTTGAAGCTAATGAAGAGGAAAGATTCAAGGCTTTGAAGAAAAAGTTGGATATTTAACTTTCTTTTTTGCCTCTTTCTTGATATAACTTTCACAGAATACAACCTTAAATTAGGTTATTTATTTTGTATATAAATTTTTTAATATTTAATATGCTTTTTGATGAAAAAATACACGAGTTTGAGATAGATGGAAGAAAATGTAAATTTTCTACAGGTAAATTAGCCTTAAAATCTCAAGCCTCAATTCTAGCCCAAATGGGTGATACAGTAATAACTGTAAATGTTAACAGTAGCACAGCAACTGGAGATATGGACTATTTCCCACTTTCTGTTGAATACATAGAAAGATTCTACGCTGCTGGTAAGATCAGTGGATCACGATTTGTAAAAAGAGAAAGGTTTCCATCTGATGATGCTGTTTTAAGATCTCGAATGATAGACAGAGCTATACGTTCAAGATTTCCTTCAGACTATATGGATCCTGTAAGCGTAATTGTCACAGTGATGTCATATGACGAAGAAAACGATCCGGTAATACTTGCAATCAACGCAGTATCAGCGGCTTTACAGATGTCTAATATTCCTTTTGATGGACCAATTGCTGGTATAAACATGGGATTAGAAAAACCTCTTTATAAAAACTTAGATCATGTGTCAGATGAACACCCAATGAACTATATGATCACGGGAGATGGGGAGGTCTTTACAATGATCGATGGTGGTTGCAATGATATTGAGGATGATAAAGTGGTTGAATCTATGAAGAAAGGTTTAGAATTAATGAACCCATGGTTGGAAGCACAGAACAAATTTATTGAGATGGCAGGTGGAACCCCAAAAGCAGAATATGAACCACGTAAGTTACCGGAAGGTATCTTAGAAGACATTAAGAAATTCTTAGGAGAGAGAATTGAAGAGAATCTTAAAGCTGGTGAAAGTGCTCAGCACGAAGAGAGTAAAGAGGAGATGTTTACGGAGTTTGAGGGCAAATATTCTAAAAAAGAGCTATCTGATGGATATGATAAATTACTAAAAAAGGCATTAAGAAGATTAGTTAAAGAAGATCAGATTAGAGTTGATGGTCGAAAGCTTGATGAAATTAGAGAAGTGGCTACGGAGATAGATCTGCTTCCTAATGTTCATGGTTCGGCTCTATTTACTAGAGGCGTAACTCAGGTACTATCAGTAGCAACTCTAGGTACTCTAGATGATGCAAAGATGATAGATGATATGTTAGGTGAGAAGTCTAAGAGATATATGCATTTCTACAATGATTTACCATATGCATACGGCGACGCAGGAAGAGTTAGATATCATCCAAGTAGAAGAGCAGTTGGGCACGGTATGCTTGCAGAGAGATCTATAGTCCCAGTGCTACCTACACAAGAAGAGTTTCCATATACGATGATAGTAGCATCTGAGATACAGGGGGAGAATGGTTCAAGCTCTATGGCTTCAGCATGTGGATCGAGTATGGCATTAATGGCTGCAGGTGTACCAATTAAGAAGACAGTTGCTGGTATTGCTTGTGGTCTTGTTACAGAGGAAGATGGAGCATTTAATATCCTTACAGATATGCAGGGTGTAGAAGATTTCTATGGGGATATGGATTTTAAGGTTATTGGTACCAAGGATGGAGTAACTGCTGTACAGATGGATAATAAAATGGGTGGGCTCAATATGGATATAGTTGAGGAAACATTCAAAAGAGCTAGAGATGCAAGACTTAAGATTATAGATATAATGGAAAAGACAATAGCTAAACCCAGACCTAAGCTATCAGCCAATGCTCCACAGGTAACAAGTACAAAGATTCCTGAAGACAAGATTGGAGAATTAATTGGTCCAGGTGGTAAAAATATTAAGGAAATAACAGAGGAGAGTGGAGCAGAAATAAATATAGAAGATGATGGTACTGTAAATATTTATGCTGATGATAAGGAGAAGCTAGATAAAGCTATGAAATACCTTGAAAGATTTACTTTTGCTCCAAAAGAGGGAGAGGTATATGAAGGTGTAGTAGCTTCTGTTATGCCGTATGGAGCTTTTGTAGATATTAGACCTGGAGTTTCTGGATTAGTACACGTATCAGAGATGTCTGATGAATATGTAAAGGATGTTAATGAAGTAGTAAGTGAGGGTAATAAGGTTAAAGTCAAACTTATTGGAATAGATAATGAAGGGAAATTAAAGCTTAGTATGAAACAGGCCTAAGTTTTAGTAATCTTAGCTATATAAAATCCCATCATCTCTGGTGATGGGTTTATTCTTATACTCTTAGCAACTTCTTGATGATATGTATTACCACTCCATTTTGTAATTCCATTAGTGATTTTATCAGTCAACAGAGGGTCTAAATCCTTTACAAACTCTATGTCTTTCATTCTAGCGTTTTCGTATTTATTAAGCAGATGAGTAACTACACCCTCATTTTCATCTGGTTCTAATGTACAGGTAGAATAAACGAGAGTTCCTCCAACACTTAAAGACTTAAAAGCCGATTCTATCAACTCCTTTTGTGTTTTAACCATAGCATTACTCATCTTTATACTCCAAAATCTAAGAGGATTCCTACCTGCCAAATATATTCTCCCCTCTCCACTACAAAGAGCATCTAATATGATTCTATCAAAATGATTAGGATATATCTTTCCTAGAATCTTTCCATCTTTATTTGTAACTTCTACATTCTTACTACCAAACTGATGCAATACATTATTAAGTCTTCCTATTCTTTTTTCATCAAGATCGTTGGCTACTATTTTCCCTTGATTATCAATTAGAGAAGAAATTAAAGTAGTTTTACTACCTGGAGCAGCAGCTAAATCCAGAATATCTTCTCCCTTTTTAGGATCTAATATGTATACCGAAAGAATACTAGAAAGATCTTGGATATAGAAGTGACCAGCTTTGTATTCTTGTGTATTTGCAACTTCATCCTTATCTTTATTATTAACAAAATAGGTGTGTTCTAAGTTTTTTACCTCTTGTAATTTCCAACTCTTGGTTTTAGTAAGTACTTTGTATGTATGTTCTGGATTGTTTTTAAGATTATTTAATCTAATAGTGGTTCTGGATCTTTGAAAAAACAGGTGCTTTACTTTACCCTTTGGCATTTGTAATATACTAGCCATTCGAGAAAGAAATATGTCCTCTTTAGTGTAGTATTTTCTTTGTTGTGATTTATTTCTTGGTGTTTTATAATTTTTTCTTAATTTTCTTTTTCCCATTATATTTCTTTCTTTAAATATTTAATTATACTTACAATCACTAATCCAGCTGTTTCTGTTCTTAATATATTTCCTCTTAGTTTAATAAAGTCAAACCCTAAATTTTTTAAAACTTCTATATCAGAAGATGACCATCCTTTCTCCGGACCTATTGCTACTGTAAAGTTTTTACTCATATCCTTATCTTCCAGGTATCTATTAAGATATTTGCTTTCTACATTTTCTGTGGCTAGACAGATTTTTATACTGCCTCCTAAATCTTCTTTGGTTAAATTTTTAATTCTTTTAGGTTTTTCTAGTACAGGTGGATACGGTGATCTAGATTGTTCTGTAGCATCTTTAATTATTTTCTTCCAAAGACCAAAGGATTTAATAGCTTTGTTTTTCTTTTTTAGGGAGTATTTACTTTCTATTGGAATTATTTTCTCTACTCCGATCTCTACACTTTTTTCTAGGAAGTAGTTAAATTTAGAGTCATGTGATATTGATTGTATGATAGTTATACTTGGTTGTTTCTTATTTATTCTTTCTCCTTTGTACTCTAATATTTCTGCCTCAACACTTTTTTTAGATATATCGGTTATCTGGGCTAGGAATATCTTTTCGTACGTTTCTATTTCTACTAAGTCTTCTATGTGTAATTTGTCTTGAGCTATGATCATTTCACTGTCAGGGTCTGATAGGTGAGTTATGTCTCCTACTTTTAGTTTGTGTGGGATAAAGTATTTTTGCATATGTTGATTATATCATCTTTGATTGACATGATCTTCATTAAAGGGTAATTTATAGTAATTAATATATATATCTTTTACAATGAAATTATCTAAAAAGAGGTTTCTAACCATTTTCTTCTCAGCTCTTTTTTTAATTCTAGGGGTTGTGGGTTTGTTTGTATATGAGTATGTTAGGATAAGGCCTAATGATGTACATTTTACTAATGTAACTTCTAGTTCTGTTACGGTTAGTTGGAATACGAGGAAAGCTATACCTGCCTCTGTAAGGATTTTTGAGGGTGATAGGTTTATTCCTTTCTCTATATATCATAATGGTGATAGATTCTTTGATACTAGAGATGTTAAAGAGGCGGAGCTGTTAGCTGTACAGCAGACATCTGATAATATTGTAGAGGATGATGATTTAACTGTATCAATAGATGATTTTCAAACTGATGTAGTTGTTACTGATATGGGTGAGTACTATACTCATCATGTTACTGTTACAGGTTTAGATCCTGAGACTGAGTATTCTTTTATGGTAGGAGATAAATATCTTTTTAGAGAGGTAGAGGATGTTGATGGTAATACAGTTGTTTCTACATTACAAACACCTGAGCAAATTAAGAGTCCTGTTCCTGCCTATGGTACTGTTAAGGATGCTAATAATCAGGAGGATATACTAATAGACGAACTTGTTCCTGTTACGGATGGGGTTATGTATTTTAACTATTTAGATGAGTTTACAGGTGAAAGGAGTTCTGTATATTCTAGTAGTTTTAATGATAGTGGTAATTGGTATATTGATGTTTCTAATGCTGTTGGGGAGGATGGAGAGCATTTTATTAGTAGATTTGAGGAGACAACAACTAATATCTTTGTTGAATTGCTAATAGATGCAGGACCGCGAGGGAGGTTTTTAAAGAGAGTAATTTTTGACAATGTATCTCCCACCGATTGGATTGTTATTAATGATCCTTTGATGATAAATGATGCAGAGTTTGGGGTAGAGAAATTGAGTTCTAAACTAAATAGTGAATTGATTAAAGGGGTAAAGGCTGGAAGTTGTAAGTTTATGGAATTTTGTGGGCCTTGTTATAAGGATGTTCTCACGAATAGTTGTTCTTGTCCGCAAGCTACATTGGAAGCTAGGGGATGTAATGGTGAATCGGATAGTACTCTAGAGGATGTTAGAGAGGCTGCTAATAGAAGAAAGCAGGAAAATAAGCGATCAAATACAGATAGTAGTAAGAAATGTGCTGGGGGTGGTAATCCTGGGGACTATCTCCAATTTGGTAATGATTGTAAAAAATGTCAACGCAATTCTACAGGTTCTTTTTATCTTTGGAGTACAAAGGGGGTAGATTCTAAAAAGTGCGAAGGTGTTTCAGATGGACATGTTCATACGCCTAAAAGCGACCCCTCGCCCTCAACTTCTACGAATACCTCTCCGTATGGGGAGCCTTGTCGTGAAGATGATAATTATTTTTACTATGAAAATTCTGGGGGACTATGTAATATCCAGATAGCCAAGGAGGAAGAGATAACTGATGATGAATCTACAGGGTCGGAAGATGTTACTGTAGAAGATCCTGTTCAGTGGTGTGGACCTAATAATGTGGGGAGATCTTGTGAAAGGACTCTTGGAAATGGCGTATGCTCAACTACTAACAAATGTGTAATACCAGGTTCCGAATGCTCTGATGGGGGTTTAGGTAAGTGGAATCAAGAAGGAGAATGTATTCCTTACACACCTGATGAGCTCTGTTGGACTAAGAGATCTAGACACACTCTTTATAAGGGCTCGGGAGAAAATAGAATGAGATGTTCTGATGGCCGTTGGATCTCTGATCCAGTGGAGAATGGTTCAGAAAATTGGTGTAGTTTAGGGGACACGTGTAACCGAGTTCAAGAGTTGTGTTTAGCTAGTTCAGGTGATTACTATATATGCAAAGTAGAATCATGGGGAGGTGACAAATTAATTTGGAAGGAATATGAGGGGAGTGAAGAAAGTATCGCGATTGAAGTTGATCAAATAGGTGCGGGCGAGGAATGTAAAGAAAAGAGATGTAAA
Source organism: uncultured Candidatus Saccharibacteria bacterium (assembly GCA_964485665.1). GTDB lineage: Bacteria > Patescibacteriota > Dojkabacteria > SC72 > SC72 > WOZL01. The sequence goes on along the minus strand of CAZAJR010000031.1, from coordinate 17,574 downwards.
TGTGTCGACGGTGTTGACAAAGGTAGAACAATAAGTGTAAATGAATGGTGTAGAGAATCTAGATTAACACTGAATAATGTGGGCGATTCGTACAACAGGATTTGTGCAGACAAGAAGGAAGGAGCTGTATGTAGTAGAAGTGGTATAACTTGTACTTGGGATAATCGTCCGAAAGCACGAGGTGAACAATTTTACTGTAGTGGGGAAAAGCCTGAGTCTAGTTCAACAAATCAAAATGATGATAATTTAATATCTTTTAAAGATCTTACTTCGCAGGTACTAGGACGAGAGATAGAGAACCAGTTTCTTATTGATAAATCAACGGGAATGTTTACTCAAATTGATCAGGGGACTTACATATTTGAATATCAAGGAGAAAGCTATGCTTTTGATGTTGGAGTTGTAGATACTGATGGGGTTCTAGTATATATAGACGATAATGACAACGGTAAATATGATGAGGGAATTGACATAAATGTTAGCGAAATAGCTTCAACTATCAACATTAGTACTGTAGAAAAGACTTATAGATACAATCTTAAAGCTGGTTTGAACTTTATATCATTGCCGTTTTTAATTTCTTATGAAGACTACAGAACAGCCGCTGGACTACTTACCAAACTAAACGAAGTATATGATGACGCATTCTATTCAATCTCTAAATTTGATGGAAGATGGAAAATAGTAGGACAAAATGTAGATATATATGACAACAACGACTTCCAACTACTACCAGGGGAAGGATATATGATTAAAGCTAAGGAAGATATAAATATAAGTATTGTGGGACAACCAGTACAACTAGAAACAGACGAAGATAAATCACCAATACACATGACTCAAGGATGGAACCTAATAGGACTATACGGTTCAGGTATTAAATCATATACTGCTAAAACACTGATAGAGGATATAAATCAGGATAACTTTACTGCAGACAACGTAACCAAATGGGCTGGTGATAAACAGATGTATGAAGGATATCAACTAAGCGATGGAGAAGAATACGGATTTGATTACCCACTCAATATACTAGAATCATACTTTGTAAGAATAACTGAAGGCAAAGGAAACTGGCAACCGGAGCTAGGTGGTAATAACTAAGAATATTTGTTATCCTTAAACATATAACTTAAGACATTAAAAACTATGTTCGAAACAATACCATCAATATATTGGATGATAATAATAGGAGTACCTGTAGCATTCTTTACCTTTATACTCTTTGAATTAGGTATGCTAATTAAAGACTCAAGAGGAGTAGTTACAGAAACAAAAGAGACATTAAAGAAAACTAATAAGATATTGGAAGATGCACAAGAAATAGTTAATACTGCTAGAGCTACAGTAGAAGAAGTAAACCAATCTATAGTAACACCAGTAAGAGCTATAGGGGGAGTATTAGCTAACATATTCTCTTTTCTACAAGGACTTAAAAAATAGTTACGTGCTACTTTCTAAGGAGTAGAAAATCGATAGCATTATCTAATCAAGATTACAAAAATTATTTGTCTAAACCTTAAAGAAAAGGTAATATAGACTAATGTATTTAACTCCCTACCAAAAAAAACAATTAACGACGGTTTTGATTCTAGTAATAGGTATACCATTAACAATATTTGGAATATACAAAGCAGTACAGTGGTTCACAAGTGCAGGCACTAATACTCAGCCTAATAATATTGCTATAGCAAATCTTACAACTAGTTCTGCAACGATAACATGGACTACAGAAGACAAACAAACCGGTGCTGTAGTACCAGTACTAAATGGCAAAGAACAAGGCACAGTAACTGACAAAAGAGGCTCATCTAAAAAGTATACCCACTATGTTGAGTTAACAAATTTGGAACCTGGAACTAAGTACAGTTTTAGGATAGTATCAGGAAGTGATATATATACGAGTAGTGAAGGAAACGAATTTCTTTTTAGTACAGCCAATATATCTACAGATACCCCCGTACCTAAACCTATACATGGACAAATACAGGGTGGAAATGAAGATACACTTGTATACGTTTTTCCATCTGATAAAAGTACGTATCCGGTTGTAAGTACACCCTCAAGTAATGGAAATTGGTTGATCGATCTATCATCGCTTCGGAGGATATCTGATAAGAGTTTGTACCAGGTTTCAGATTCAACAAATTTAACCATCATTGCAGTATCAGGAGTAGACGATGGAGGAGTAGTACAAGGAGTATACACAGATATATTCAATTCAAGTGGAGAACTAACAGAAAACCTAATATCAAGTGGTCAAGAGTATTATGGATATATAAATGAAAAAGCTAAATTGATAGCTCAAGCTGAAGATAACGAGGACTACGAGGAAGAGGAAACTGAGAGTGATATTTCTGATGATACAAACAACAACGACGAAACAGATTTTGATACGGATGAGGATGATACGGAGCAAACAGAAGATTCTTTTGAAAGAGAGTATGAACTAAAATCAGATTTAGAGTGGATTAATTTGGTCTCTACAGACCAATTAACTTCTACAAGTCCTACAGAATACGGTCCTGATACTGTATTAACAGCTAACTTAACAGATACAGGTGTTACTATCCTTTGGTTTTCCCAAACAGAGCAAACCGGGTATGTGATGTATGGAACAGATGCAGAGGATTTGTCCGAGAAAGGAAGAGATGAAAGAGATGGAATATCTTCTCAAGGGCAGTATTATTTGCATAGTATAGAGCTAACGCAACTAGGACCTGAAACGAAATATTATTTCCAAGTCTATTCCGAAGATGAAGCATACGACGAAATCTATGAACTTACAACGTATGCCACACAATCTACTCCACCAGAATTTGAAACTATAGCTGGAGTAGTAAATGTTAATAATTATGATAATATTGCAATAGTTGTTACCTTCAGAGATAACGATGGAACAGGATCATCTGGTTCAAGTAATCCATTATCAACCTTAGTTGACAGTGAGGGTTCTTGGATACTCACCATTGGTAGTGCAAGAGATGAAGATGGGGAATATTTTAATGAAAGCAGTAATGATATTGTAACTCTTAATCCTATGACTCTTTCTAATGTAGAGGATGTAGAGATGACTGTAGGAGAAGCGATGTCTGATGAGGTTGAAATAACTATTGATCAAACTTCTAAAACCTTTGTGAAAATATCTCCCCTTACAGATTACGGTATTTTAACGGAATAAAACGTTGATTAGTAATATCAATCAATGTATATTATATTATGTCCGAGAAAGCACGTAGAAGAAAAACATTATTACTTTTTTTAGCCATTGCACTGTTCGCATATTTTGCTGTTAAAAAGTTTGATAATGTAAATGCTAGTACAAGGAGTTTGGAAACAGAAGAATATACTTTAACAGAGAATGTTCAGAACCAATTAGAACAAAATCATTTAGTCCAAGATATCTTTTTGGAAGTAGATGATGAATTAAACCCAGTAAAAAGAGTGTATCCAGATCTGGTATTAAGTGAAAATGATACAACAACATGTCGGACTACAGATTTGGTGTATTCATCAGAGAAAATTTGCTCTACGACAGATTCTCAAGGAGGTTTTCAGGCAGATTTAAAAGGAGGTGGTGAGGTAGAGGTTGGATCAGTGATTAGCAGAGATGCGTCCATAAGTTTGGTTAGTGTTGTTGTACCACCCTTGTTAAGTGGATCTCCAACTATGGATAGTGAGGTAAGACAGATATATAGGGACACTAAGGGAAATTATCATGAGACATTGAAACCTGCAGGGGAGATGATTAGTAGGAGAGTTATTGAAAGCAATACATATCCTGGAGATGAGAATACAAAAGCTATTTTAGACGCTGCAGACAATAGTAGAAACGTGCCTTTTGGGGTTGAATATAATGTTAATGTCGGTGGAGATGCTAGTGGTGGTGGAGAAAACCAATTTACAGTAGATCAGTACTATACAAATGATTGTGGAGAAAAATGTAACAACCCATCCAGTGGAACTCTACAAAAATACTTAGATACAAGTTCTATATTGGCAGGATTGAGTCAAATACCAGGTTACTATGATGAAGTAGATGAGCAGGAAGTTTCTGAAAATATAGAGAGTTGCTCGGATGATTCAACTTTCTTGAATATGGATGTTGAAGGAACAGCTCCAATAGGTTGTACACCATCCTTAAAGGAAGTGATAGTATCATTTGTTAAGAGAATTAATAATATATTTGATGCTAATTCTTGTACAGAGGGAAGTGAAGAGGGTGGGGATTGTGTTAGTACTGCCAATATTATAATTATTATGGAATCCCCTTTTGGGACTAAACAGGATTGCGCAGAAAATGGCCAATGTGTTAATGAGTTTAATGAGTTAAGAGCTGGAAATGTTAAAATACCTGGAGGAGATACTGGTGGTAACGTATATCTTTTAACAGATTGTGTTGCTAGAATAGATGGTATAGATGAACAGACATTAAAATGTGCATGGGATATAGACTACATTTCTAAGGAAGTAGAGTTTCAATCGTATGACAATTTACCTGGAGAGGAGTATCCTGATACAATGGAGTATCTGAATTTTCATATTGACGAAGCAGAGAATAGAACAGATGAGCCTAAAAAGATGTAAATTTATTTAAAATATATTTAGTTCTAAAAATGAAGAAACTTTATACAGACCTTCTAGTTATCATAGTTATGATATTTATGTTTTTTATGTCCATGAACGCTTATGCTGTGGAGGAAGGGAAAATAGATTTGCAGGAAGTCTATAAGAATAGTGTAGAAACTGTTAACAAAGCGCATGAGCTTGAGGTTGATGATTATAATGCAGCTTATGCAACAACTGTTAGTGGAGATGCTAAAGTAGCAACATGGGTTGTAAGATTTTATCCAGAAGCTACTTCAGGCAATGCTCTTATACAAGAGTCAGAAAATTTACCTATCAGTGCAAAAAGAGGGATATATGGAATGACAGAAGACTCTTTAAATTCTATGTATCAATCTCAGCCATTAGTTAATGTATATGCACATTTGGCAGAAGAATGGGTGCCTGGATACGAGAACACTTCGGTATATGCAGCAGATTCTGGTTATGAGGTTCTTAGGGATACAGGCATTGATAAAATTTGGTCAGTATCAAGAAATATTACCTATGTACTTTTTATTATAATAATGATTGTTGTTGGGTTTATGATTATGTTTAGAAGCAAATTAGGTGGACAGACTCTAGTTACTTTGGGTAACACATTGCCTAATATAATCTTGGCACTAATAGGCGTTACTTTTAGTTTTGCTATAGCTGGAATTCTTATAGATATAGGAGGATTAATTATGGGTTTGTTAGCAGATATAGTTCGAGAAGTCGGAGAATTTGATCATATCATTACATTAGAATCTTTTACTAGTATCTTTGATGTTTTAGCGCCTCAGGCTCTTATTGAAACAATAGAAAATCTTTTAGGTATAGAAATTGAGGCGGGGGGCAGTTTTTTTGAGATATTTAAACCAGCGTTAGGACTATCTTTTTGGTTCTCTTTTCTTCCTGGTATTGGTGGGGCAAGTTTTGCAACTTTAGTAATGTTGCTGATAATTGTAATCATAGGTACCATTGGGGTCTTTATGGTTTTTATGACTTTACTTAAAGCGTATCTAGGTATACTTCTCCATGTTATAACAGGCCCATTTCAAATAGTTATGTCTGCGATACCTGGGAAAAATGTGGCATTTATAAATTGGATCAAGAATATATTTAGAAATGTCCTTGTATACCCAATAACTTTTGCGTTTTTAAATTTGCCAAGCCTTCTATATTCCTTGAGCGGGGGGGAGCTTAATCTTCCAGGCCCAGACCAATTAACTCTTGGTCAGCAGAAGTTTGTTGAGAGTCTTCTTGATGGAACTTTAATTAATTCAATCACCATTTTCTTATTACAAATTCTAGTCCTCTTTTTAGCTTCTAAGGCAGATAAATACGCCGAAGTTATTATTCCTCCAACATCTAGTAAAGAAGCATTACAGGCTGCCCAACAATCTCAAGTTGCAATAAGTAAAATACCTTTAGTTGGTAAGCTTTTGGTAAAGCAATAGTATGGCCAATAAAAATGATAGTAAAACAATATCTTCGGTTTCAGATATTTTAGGTTTTATCCTAGAACAGTCTGAAAAACCACCCGATAAAAGAAGGCCTATTAAACAAGACAAAAGTGATTCACAAGCGGATTCGGAATATGTTTCAGCAGTAGTTGATGCTTTAGCTGCTCCGGGTGTGTTTGTAGGAGAACAAACCTTAGGTACTTTACAAAATTTGGTTGATTTGGAGACCAAGATAAATACTCAAAAAGATCGTATTGGTGTTGTAAAGATAAAACTAAGTGATATTCCTGATATAGTAAGTGATCCTGGAAAGTTTGTTGATGCTTTGTTTGAAAAAAACAGGAAACTTTCTAAAATGCAAAGGCTTCAGTGGGCAGGTGAACAGATGAGAATGTTGGCGGGAAGTACATATGCTAAACATGCAGGTCTTTTTGAAGGATATGATCCTGAAATGAAAGCTGTTTTGGAAAGGGGGGTGGGACAAGTTGCAATGCAGGGAAGGGAAACAGATCAAGCTTGGATGATTGATGCAGCTGAGAAACTTTATAATAGTGGTAGTGTAAAAAATCGATTAGATCGACTGGAGGCCATGATAAATAGAGCCAGTTCCCCTGATGTTAAAGCTCGTTTAGAGAGTCAGAAGAGGGCAATAGAGTCTGCTTATAACATTGCAACAGATGGAACCGATGAGGTCAACTTTGATCCATTGTTTGGTTTTAGATCGCTTCTTAGAGAAGAGTTTAGAGCAAAGCAGGAAGAGGTTTTAAATGGACGAAGTAGGGATTCTCTTAGTGAAAATGAAAAGAATAAATATGACAAAATGGAACAAGCGAGAAGTTTGATAGGGTTATGGGGTCGATATGACAATTTACCCCAAAACCAAAATGAATTTAAGAAAGCACGCAAGGAATTGTCAAAAAGAAAAGAAACTCTTGTCGATCAATTAAAAAAAATTAGATCAGGACAAATAACATTTTCTTCTAGTGCAGAGAGAAATAGAACATTAAGTAGTATTAGGGAAAATATTAAGGCAATTAATAGTAGTTCAAGTGCTCTTTCGCAGATGAAATTTTGGAGTAATTTAGGAAAATGGGAAGGTGCTTATTATGGAATTCAAAATGCCTTAGGGCCAGGCGGATTGGGGTCCTTTTTAATAGGAGATTTTTTGGATCCGAGGAAAAGTACTTGGGCTTGTCCTTCTAGCAATGCAAAGTTCATAACATTTAGAAAAAATCAACTTGATAGAGACGATGATGGTAATCCTAAAAATATAGAGATTGATTTTTATAAAGCAGTTAGGTTAGTAAAGCTTGATCGATTTGATGAAAAAGAAAAAGGTATGAAAGAAAGACGTCTTCGTGATCACTATAATCAGATGATGGTTAATATGTATTATATGATGCCGACTACTTGGATAAGATCATTAGCTACAGGGGAAGCTTTTGCGTGGGTGGCAGATAAGAATTTTGACAAATTAACAAGTGCCCAGTTCTGGGGAATAAAAGCTGGGGAGGGCGAATTGGGGAAATTAAGGACCAGAGGGTTCTGGCAATTTTATAGGAAGTTTAAAGGGGCTACTTCGGACGAAGCAAGAGAGAATTTATTAAAAGAAAATGAGGGATATCGGATTCTTATGAATAAAATTTTATGGGCTTTAGAAAAAGGTGATAGTGATTTTGCTAAAAAATTTAAAAAAGCTGAAAAGCTTTTAAAAAAGATAGAAGGGTGGTCGGGGTTAGCATGGGCCTTTAATACTCCCCAAAGAATTAAAGCTTGGGTTGTTAAAAATACTGTTGATAAGGTGAAAGAAGGGTTTAGAAAGGGTATTTATAAGCTTCTTGCTAATGCGAAATGGTTTGCTAAAGATAAGGCAGCCATGGCCCTGTTAGAGGCTTGGAAAAAAGCAGGTGGTAAAGCATTAACAGGAGCCTTGTCAAAGGCTGTTGTTAGTGCTTTAGGATTAGCAGGGACTGCTTTTGCTGGACCTGTTGGTGCTGCAGTTACACTAATTGTTTCTGCAGCACTTGATAAATTATTAAAGGTTACATTAAAAGTAACGGCGTATGTGTTTTTAGGTATTACAATTGCTGTATTTGGATTCTTAATACTATCAGTAGGTTACGCTGATTCTAAAATGGCGAAAATGAGCGAATATACCTATGAAATACCTGGAGAGGTGTATAAGAATCCTAATTTTACTAGCTATGGTCAAGAGATGGGTTTAAACCCAATAGATGATGAAGGAAACTACTATGAAGGAGATGGTCAATTACCCGAATTTGTATCTGGTAATCTACCAGCAGGAGAAACATGTCTGTTTGTTGCAGGATCTAATTTAAGATGTACACAAGGACCATTCTCTTACTGTACTAAACCTGGGTACAAACAACCAAGTCATAAAAACTCTCCCGCTATAGATGTTGCTATAGGAGGAAACTTTGCTGCACCTCAATTTTGTAACGTAGCAGAAGGTAATTGTGTAGTAGATGCGGTAGGGCAAGCTACTTGTGGTGGAGGTCAATACCCAGCAGGAGGATTTGTACAATTTTCTGCTACATATCAAGGAAGAACATATCAATTCTACATCCTTCATGTCGCTATAGGAGTCTCATCTGGTCAAAAACTTGGACCCGGACAAGCTGTTGCGACAATAGTTCATGATGAATCATGGAGAATGTGTTCTACAGGACTTCATGCTCACGTTGTTGTTAAGGTTGATGGTCGAACATATAATCCAAGAGATGTTTTAAATGAAGATTTCGGTTGCTCTATAGGTACGTGTCCAGTTCATGACGTTTGCTATATCACTGAGTAATATAAAAAATATATGAAAAAAGAAAACAGAAAAATAATAATACTGATTTTGGTAACAAGCCTTTTGACAGCTTTAGGCGTACTTTTCTATTTTGTTTTTTCATCTAAAGATAACAACTATCCAAAAGAACCTATAACACAATCAGCATTGGGGACGGAGAGTGAGGTTAGTATAAATATCCAAGGTATAAAAAACTATGAAATGAAAGATTACAAATTCTGGGAAATCTCACAAGAGACAAGTAAGGAGGAAATAGAAAATATGATAGATAAAATTGCTTCTAAAATTGATCTCACAGATCAGGTGGAAGGAGAGTACTACTATTGGTCCGATGACCAAGGAAATTATTTTCAGTACTCTTTGTTAAAAAACATCTTAACATTTAGTTTGAATGAAGGTATTGATTGGGAAGAGGTAGAACTTTCATCAAACTCGTTTACCATTTTTGTAAAAAGATACTTTGATAGAGATTGGGAATATACTTTTAACAGTAAACAGAATTATCCTGATGGTTTAACACTGTACTACGCCAATAGAGTACTGACAAACGACGTTATCCTGGAAACCACTGAGCTTTACAGCGAAACAGATTATTTATCCATAAAAAATGGGAAGATCATGTCTGGTAGAATACTTCTTACAGGATTTCTTGATACTCAGCAGTATTTGCCTGTAATTGAATTAGAAGATCTCAGTGAATATATAAATTCTCCACAATATCCTAAATCAATATATTTTAATCCAGGGAAAATAGCTTCAGCACTATCTATAGAAAACGAATATTTAAATGATGAAATACTACAATTACAGCAAGAAATTACAAATTGTAATGCCGTATCAAACAAACTAGTCTATCTTTATCAATCCTTTGAGCAAGAATTTCTTACTCCTGTACTTCGTTTAGATTTAGAATGTTCTGTTGAATATGAAGATGAAATATACTCAGTGCCCGCTGTGGGATATACCAACGCAGTTGATCCAGAGTATATTGTAGTTGGGCAATAATAGAAATTTTCATTAAGACTGCTAGATGTTAATATGTAAAAACTCCCGATTAGTTGATACAATGTAACATGAAGTTAAATAAAATTCTCTTTACAACCATAATATTGTTCTCTCTTGTAACACCACTACTTGCATACAGCAACTCCTTTGAAAAATTTGATACGTCCTTAGTACAAGGAATTGAATACTCCTATCAAGAACCTAAGCAAATTTTGTTCACACAAATAAAAGGGAACTATGATAAACTCCCACTAAACCCTGAAGACTACCTAAACACAATTTACTACTACTGCATTACTAAGCTAAAACTAGGAAATATACCCTATCATTACATTGTAGATGAAAGTGGGAATATCTATAAAACACAAACATATGACGCCATTAAACTCCTAGACCACTCCTATATAGTTGTAGGATACTTATCCAACAATGGACAACTAAGCAATAAAGCAAGTACAGAGATATTAAATTTAACAAACGATCTTTCACAGACATTTGGTCTTACAGAGTACGATATATCTGCATATAGTATAAAAGAGACGGAAGAAACTTTCTCTCAATTAGAACTCCAGGAACCAAATTCTTTGTTTAAAGAATCTATTAACTCAACACTTCAAGATTGGCAGGGATATGATAGGGAGCATTTAGAATACAAAACAAATATAGAAAGTGTTGAATACAACGAGAGTGTAGAATTAGGAGAGCAACTAGAAGTAAAAGTTACTGCCCAAAACAATAATGACTTTGTTTGGACATCTGATAAAAACCCAATATATATATCTGTAAAAGATTCAGAAGAAAGCCCGTTTGCAGTAAATGAAGTATGGGATAGTTTTAGTAAAGCGACCCATTTAGACTCAGAAGAATATATACTACCAGGTCAAACAGCAGAGTTTACATTCTCTTTGTATCCTAAAGTAGAGCCAGGAGAGTACTCGGAAGAATTTAACATATTGAAATTTGCAGATGAACCATTTGAGAACTCAGAATTTACAATTGCATTTGAAGTGAAAAAAGGTGATCAAACGATTGTAAAAATAGATTCGCCTGAATACGGTTTTGTTAACATTAGAAACTGTAGAAGATTTAGTTGTGAGAAGATAGATGTAGTTAACGATGGAGAGGTATATCCTGTTGTTGAGTACCACGAATCATGTTGGTATAAAATTAAGTACGGAGACGACAAAGAGGGCTGGTTTTATTGTCCCTTTGCTGAAGAATTAGAGTAAATTGTTTTTATTATTGACCCAATGGCGGACACAAGTCCTATATTATCAAGACTAAACCCACAACAGAAAAAAGCAGTAGAGCATATCAAAGGTCCACTTTTAGTATTTGCTGGTGCAGGCTCTGGAAAAACCAGAGTTATAACAAACCGTATAGCATATCTCATATCAGAGAAATCTATAAATCCCAGCAATATATTAGCAGTAACATTTACGAAAAAAGCAGCAGGTGAAATGCAAGAAAGGGTAAATGAACTCCTAACTGAATTACATGTAAGCAATGAATCTAAATGTACAATAGGCACGTTTCATTCAATAGGAGCAATGATGTTAAGACAAAATGCTAAAAAGATAAATCTATCTCACAACTTTTCTATATACGATAGCAAAGATACAGAAAATTTAATAAAAGATCTTCTTAAACAAAAAGATATAGACACAAAACAAATTAAACCAAGATCTATAGCCAACTACATATCAACTGCCAAAAATGAATTAATATCTCCAGAAAATTTCTCTTTTCACTATGGAGGATTTTTAGAAGATATTACAGCAGAGATATATCCAGAATACCAAAAACAACTAAGAGCACAAAACAGTGTAGATTTTGGAGACCTCTTATATCTAACCGTCGAAATGCTCAAAGATCATAAAGATATTTTAGAAAAATATCAAGAAAGATATAAATATATAATGATTGATGAATATCAAGACACAAATACGGTACAGTATAAATTTGCAAAGTTGCTATCTGAGAAATATAAAAACATCTGTGTTGTAGGAGACGATGACCAAGGAATATATGCTTGGAGAGGAGCTGACATCAAAAATATCCAATCCTTTGAAAACGATTTTGATGATGTACAAGTTATTAAACTAGAACGTAACTATCGTTCTACAAAAAATGTCATAGAAGCTGCAGTATCTGTAATACAACAAAACATTGCAAGAGTAAACAAAGAACTGTGGACTGCTAAAGGTAGAGGAGAGGATATCACAATGTATCAAGCTAAAGATCAGCAGGAAGAAGCAATGTACGTTGTAGATGAAATACTTCATCTGCAAAGAAGAGATATTTCTTTATCCCAGATCGCCGTTTTATACAGAACTAATTACCAATCGAGAGTTGTAGAAGAAGAACTACTTAGAAACGGTTTGCCATATAAATTAGTGGGAGGTTTTAGATTCTACGACAGACAAGAGATTAAAGATATCCTTAGTTATCTAAGATATGTTGTAAATCTTAAGGATGAACTTAGTTTAAATAGGGTACTCAACGTTCCCAGTAGGAAAATAGGTCCTAAAAGTACTGTGCACTTATATAAAATAGCTAAAAAAGCAAAGTGTACTCTCGGAGAATTACTATTATCAGCCTATTTAATAGTTAATCCCGAAGATCAAGATCGTGTAGAGGTCAATAAGAATCTTCTTAGAAAGGTAAGAGACTATATGGAAGAACTGAGTAAATATAAGAAAGCATATCTTACATTTGGGGATATTTATGTCAGAGCAAAAAACAGTAATGCTTTGGAAGCTATAGATATAGTACTTTCTAAAACCAAGTATATAGAAGATATAGATGATGGTTCAGAGCAAGCTCAGTATAAGATAGAGAATATAGAAGAGTTAAAGAATGTAGCCGACAGCTATGTAAAAAAATACGGCAAAGAATCTTTGGAGATCTTTTTACAAGAAATAGCTTTAATTGAACAAGAGCAAGATAAAAATCAAGATGGAAGTGGTCAAAATCTTCATTTGATGACACTACATTCTTCAAAGGGTTTAGAGTTTCCGTATGTATTTATAATTGGTATGGAAGAAGGTTTGTTACCACACTCTCGTTCGTTTACAGATGAAGATGAGCTAGAAGAAGAAAGAAGATTATGTTATGTAGGAATTACAAGAGCTAAAGAAAAACTCTATCTTACATTCGCCGAAAGGAGACAAACAAGAGAAGGATATAGTAATCAAATACCATCTAGATTCTTGGGAGAAATACCTCAGGATATCTGCGAATATTATAGTTGGCAAGCTTAACTATCTTACAAATTCTCCAAACTTTTTAACATAGTCTCTATGACAGTGTGGCCAGTAAGCATATAAATTAACACCTTTTCGGATCTTCCATACAGTATTTTTTATCTGTGCATAACCGTCATAGATATTATCATCAGAAAAAAAGATATCCCAGTACTTAGGGTTCCATTGAAAAAGCCCTTTGTAGGTAGAATTTTTATCACTCTCCGCGTTACATCCAGATTCACACTCCATTACATATTTTAACCACTGTTTCTCTTGATCAGAATAATCGCCCTGATCTACAACGCTATACCAATGAGAACAGTTATACCCGTATCGTTTGTCTAAATCATCAGGAGAATACTTTAAAACTCCGACCTTAATAACCTCTTTAACAGGTTCTTGTGCAATCTCCTCAGAAAGAATATTCTCTTTAACCAATTTACCATCTTCGTAAATTCTTTTAATCTGTTGTGTTCTTATACCCAAAACACCCTCTTGGACGACTTTAGTATCACCATATGGTATTTCTTTCGTATTTATTTTCTCAGTCCTGTATGGAATCTCAATACTGTTTTCCTCTACTACTGTGCCAACGGTAATAACTCTTACTACAGAACCATCTTGCACATTTTGAGTTGTACTTAAAATTTTCTTGCTATTATCATTTACAATTCCCATATCCTTGAGAAGCCTATTAATATCAACACGATTAGTCAAAACTTTTTGAGGAGTACCATTAATGATAACAGTGACAAGACTCAAATCAAAAGTGTTTTTAACTTCCTGACTATCAAACTTAAAAACAATTTCTCCCACATTTTCGATACCAAGATTCTCAGATGCATTTGTGTATGGAATATTAAAACCAAATGCAATAATTGGAAAAGAAATGAGAAAACAGATTGTCAAAGTTAGTAAGCCTAACTTAAGGTGTTTCATAAGTTGTTTGTTAGTATAACATGATTTAAAATTGAATTGTATTTGACAATTTCATAGCACTAAACTATTCTAGAAATACCATGAAGAAGAAAATTTTAATCATATCATCAGTAGTATTAGGAATACTCCTTATTGCCGGAGGTATTCTCGCCTATCTATATTTCAAACCACCGACTCAAGAAGAAATTAATCAATATGAAGAGATACTTACAGAGGGAGATTTGTTGATCGATGCTCATGAATATTCAGAAGCCGTTATTAAATACAACAGTGCAGTTAAAGTGATACCTACTGACGCTCGGGCATATTCTAAGATAGTAAATATATATTTATCTAAGAATGATTTTGCTAAAGCTTTAGAGATTGCTCAAAAAGCACAAAACAGAACTTCAACTGCAGGGATCAGTCTAATATATGCGGATATAGCAGAGAAATATTTTGAAAATGGAAACTACTATGAAGCTAAAGTAAACTATGAAATAGCAAACTCTTTAAACAGTAACCCAACAACTAATTTGGGTCTTGCTAAAACATATATTCACAACAATGAATTTGATTTGGCTAAAAAACTTCTCAACAAAGAGTATGAAACAGAAACAGTAGATGAAGCCAGTTTGCTCTATGCATATATCCTTGGTACAGAGGATACCAAGCAAGCTAAAGAGTTTGTTGATAACTATACAGTAATAGAGGAAGAGAAGAGTAGTTATTTCCAAACATACTCCTCTATCCTTGATTCATTAACGGAAGATGAACTGTTTAATATTACGAAGTTAAGTAGGATATATATTAATAGTGGTTATCCAACTTTGGCAATCAGAATATTGGGGCCTAAAAGTGGCGATATTACTCAGTACGTGGACGCCCTATACTACTTAGGTAAAGCATATTTGGATAATAAGCAGTATGACAAGGCATTAGAAGTGCTTGCACAATCAGCTAGCCTTTTGGGATATGAGGCAGATAAATACTGGATGTTAGGTAGAGCCTACTTCAAAAAAGATGATTTAGTTAATGTAGCAACCTACTATGACATGGCAGTAGAGTATGCAGGTGATGACATCAGCCAAGAATTGGTAGAAGAGTATCTTAATATCCTATTAAACTCAAATCAGATTAGTAAAGCGGAAGCTGTATACACAGATATTGTTAAGAGTGTAGACAATGAATGGTTGTATCTAATGGGATTAGACCTTTACTATCAATCCTCGGGAGATGCCAAATTTGATTACTATTTAAACAAACTATCCGAGATGAGTATGAGCGATGATGAAAAAAAAGAGTATCTATTTTGGAAGATTAGATCGGCTTTGGATGAATCAGCCACCGAAAACATAGAAGCTGATTGTGAAGAACTATTATCACTTGATAGATTCAATCCTAAATACTATTGGTTAAAGGGATCATACGACCTATCACAGTCGGATACTCAATCAGCTAAAAACAATTTTGAACTAGCCTTAGAATATGATTTAGAAGGGTTTGTAACTCAAGAGGTTGAAAAGTTGTTGGCACAGTTTGAATAGTTTGATATAATGCATGTCGCGTACTATTTCCTAGAAGTTATGGCGCTTGTACTATTAATTTTATAGATATTTTGTATGGAAACTTACAATGTTAAAATACCTTTAGATTTAGTCAGAAATATTGGAATCATAGCACACATTGATGCTGGTAAAACTACTACCACAGAAAGACTTCTATATTTCACGGGTCAGGTACATAAAGTAGGTGAGGTTCACGAAGGTGAGGCTACGACAGACTTTATGGAGCAGGAAAAAGAGAGAGGTATTACAATTATGTCAGCAGCCGTGACATGTTTTTGGGATTACAATGAAAAGAGATATAGGATAAACATCATTGACACTCCTGGACATGTAGATTTTACTGCAGAGGTAGAAAGATCTCTACGAGTTCTTGATGGAGCGGTTGTAATATTTGATGGAAGAAAGGGTGTAGAACCACAATCAGAGACTGTTTGGAGACAGGCAAACAAATACCATGTTCCTAGGATCTGCTTTATGAACAAAATAAACTTAATCGGTGGAGACTTTGAAAAGAGTTTCCAAACAATTAAAGATAGATTAAGTCCTAAAGCTATAGCTATTACTTTACCAATAGGGAGAGAGACAGATCTACACGGATATGTTGATCTAATAGAGATGAAGGCATACACATACAAAGGGATTAACTCTCCAGACCTATACGAGGAAGAAATTCCTGATGACATGAAAGAGATGGCTAAGAAATATAGGGGAATTTTAGTAGAAGAGCTTGTAGGACAAGATGATAAGTTAATGGAAAAATACTTTGTAGGTGAGGAAATAACCGTAGAGGAATTACATGGGGCTTTGAGAAAAGCAACAATTAATTTGGATATTTTTCCTGTATTAGGAGGAGATAGTAGAACCGCTATGGCAAAGACATTGCTTAACTATATTTCCATATGCTTACCATCCCCATTAGAGGTCAGAGCTATTAAAGGTGTTGATCCCGAGACCAAAGAAGAGATAGAGAGACACTCCGATGAAGAAGAACCACTTTCTGCACTTGTATTTAAGATAGTGAGTGATCCCCATATAGGGACTCTTTCATACTGTCGAGTATATTCTGGAGAATTGAAAGCAGGAACTTATGTTTACAATTCTACAAAAGAGGTTAAAGAGAGAGTCAGCAGATTAGTTTTTATGCATGCAGATGCTCGAGAAGAGGTTGAGAAACTAAGAGCTGGTAATATCGGAGCGATTGTGGGATTAAAGAACTCGACAACCGGAGATACACTTTGTGATGATGGGGACCCAATAATTTTGGAGCAAATTGATTTTGCAGAACCAGTTGTATCACAAGCCATTGAACCAGCAACTAAGTCAGATGAAGAGAAAATGGGAGAAGGTCTACAGAAATTAGCTCGAGAAGATCCGACCTTCCATGTAGAAGGAAATATAGAAACAGGTCAAACAATTATTTCAGGTATGGGAGAGCTACATCTCGAAATTATGGTAGATAGAATGAAACGAGAATTTGGAGTAGTTGCAAATGTCGGCAAACCCCAAGTTGCATATAGAGAAACCATTAAAGATGTTTGTGAAGAAGTCGAAGGTAAATATATTAAACAATCTGGTGGTAAAGGGCAGTATGGACACTGTTTGCTTAGACTTGAGCCTAACGAATCAGGTGCAGGTTTTGAATTTATTAACGAGATCAAAGGTGGTGCAATTCCTAGAGAATTTATTCCATCTATACAAAAGGGTGTAGAAGAGACTATGAAAACCGGTGTTGTTGCTGGATACCCAGTTGTAGATATTAAGGTTGCTGTAATCGATGGCTCCTATCATGAAGTAGATTCCTCTGAAGCTGCTTTTAAAGTTGCTGGATCTATGGCATTTAAAGAAGGTCTTAAAAGAGCCAACCCTATTCTTCTCGAACCTCTTATGAAAGTAGCAGTAGAAATGCCAGATGAATACATGGGTGATGTTACAGCATCATTAAGTAGTAAAAGAGGTCAAATACAGGG
>CAZAJR010000030.1:0-6769 GCA_964485665.1 uncultured Candidatus Saccharibacteria bacterium | reverse complement strand
GACTTAAATTTTAGTTTTTCAGGTATTAAGACAGCTGCTCTTTATAAATCAAAGGAGTTAAGAGAGGATAATATACCAGAGAAGGAATGGGTGTATGATTTTTGTAGGGGGTTTGTAGATGCAGTGTGTGAGTCTGTAGCAGTCAAATTAGAGAAGGCTATAGAGCAGTATCCTAAAGTTAAGCATGTATTAGTAGGTGGGGGTGTGTTTAATAGTGAGGAGATACTTAGAAGAGTAGGGTCCTTGGTTAGAGAGTATTCTTTAGAGTACCTTTACCCGGAGAAGGAGTATAGAGGAGATAATGGGGCTATGATTGCGTTAGTTGGTTTTTTGCACTTAGATGATACAATACACGGTAAGGATTTGGAAAAATTAGATAGAAAGGCTAGATTGAGTCTTTAGTGTTAGTTATGATAAAATACCTTGTTCTTTCATATATATGCCGAAGTGGTGGAATTGGCAGACACGCTACCTTGAGGTGGTAGTGGGAGTTAAATCCCATGCAGGTTCAAGTCCTGTCTTCGGCACTTTTAGGGCGATTAGCTCAGCTGGCTAGAGCAATTCGTTTACACCGAATAGGTCGTAGGTTCAAGTCCTACATCGCCCACCATTATAATTCAAAAATCCATTGTTTCTCATTCTCATGAATCTTTTTCATACCAATAGATTCAAGAATATGAATAGATATTAAATTCTTCTTGTTCACTAAACCTCTTATTCTTTGTCTCCCTATATCCTTTTTACATATTTCTATCATACCCTTAGCAAGTTGTTTACCTAATCCTTTACCCCAATATTTATTATTTAGTTGAAATCCTATCTCCGCGTATTTCTCATCAGAATCTTGTGAGATTTTTATTAAACCTATTCCAATTAACTCTGTATTATTATCTTCCACACAAAAATAGTATATAGTTTCTTCGTTTCTTTCTTCTTTATGTCTTTTAAGTTTTTTATAAAATCTTTCTTTCGTTAGAGAACTTATATCTTCCATCTCCCAATCCCATTGATTTTGTTTTGGGTTCATATCACTAAATAGCTTCTGCCATCCGATAAAATCATCTATATTGTAAAATCGTATTTTTAAATCTGGTGTTTTATATACATAATCATCTTTTAACTTTTTCATTGTATAAGTATAGAATAAGTATGAGAGTATTTACAGATTGGAGTTCCAAGCTGTCCAACATATCCCACATTTTCTTTTTGTGATAGAATATTTTTATGAAAAAACTTTACCATGGCTCCCATATTCAAGGTCTTAAAGAGATAACACCAAAAGAATCTGGGCATGGTCAATCATATGTATATGCAATATCAACTTTACCATTTGCATTGATATTTGCAGGTCAAGGGAGAAATACATTCATCGCAAGTTGGGGAAGACTAAAAGATAATACTCCATACTTTTGTGAGAAAAAACCAGGAGCTTTTGATCTCTTTTACAAGGGTAAAAAATCTTCAATATATGTTTTAGATAGTAAGAACTTTTTTCAAAAAGAAAATATGTGGAAGGAGGAATATGTCTCTGAGAAAAGGGAGGAGGTACTGGAGGAGATAAAAGTAGAAGATGTAAAAGAATATCTTTTAGGCTTAGAGAAGAAAGGGAGTTTTAAATTTATTCCTTATGAAGATAGAAAAAAGTATTTCCCTAATATAGATGAAGATGCTATAAAAGATGCAATGAAAATGATTGAAAAATATGGCGAAGAGAAGATGTTAAAAGCAATTCAAAGGTGGAGACCAGATATTTTAGAGGCAGTTAAATTGAAGTTAGATAAATAAGAATAGGACTGTATTATTCTCAAGTTCCAAGCTGTCCAACATATCCCACCATTAAATATTCAAAACCGTTTTGATCCTCTCTAATGCTAGAGGCATATTTCTTCTACCTTGACCTACGGGATAGTATGTAGGATATATAGAGTAACCATTTACAATCTCTTTTTCATCCTGAGTATAGTTACTTACACTAATGTTTTTACCTAATAAAATACTAGATACTTGATTACCAAAACTAATTACTATCTTAGGGTTCACAATCTCTATCTCTTTTAACATTAAATCAAGGTAATCCCTGAAAACAGAATTCCTAAGAGGTCTAGCATCTAATTGAGTACATTTCGCTAAGTTTGTTATATATAAGGAATTTTCTTCTACTTCTGAATATACTTTATTACAGAACTCTACACTCCAATTTTCTGATTTATATTCTTTTATACTTTTATACGTATCTTCATTTAGGAAACCAAGATTATAGAAAACATCCCATACCTGTTTTGTTCCAATCCAGGGTGCTTTTAAACCTTCCCATGAAGGTTCGCTTGCAACATTTCTTCCTGTAGGATTCATAAATACAAACATTACTTTTGGGTTCTCTATACAGCCTGCACCGTAGATAGAGGATAGCGAGGGTTCACCATATCTTTTTTGAAGTTCATCAAATTTTTTATGTAGCTGGACAATTTGTTTCATCTTTTAAAGATTGTACCAGAGTATACCTTTATTTTTAAGTTCCAAGCTATCCAACACATTCCCCCATTCAAACCTTCAAAAGTTCTACTAACCTATCAAAATTCTCAGGAAAAAATTTAAGTGAATTTAATTGATTCTCTAAAAAACAATCTACTCTATCACTATCCTCTAAATAATGAGTCCTCTCTATCCATAAAGAATTAGCCTTTTTAAAATAATAATCCTCTAAAGCATCCAAGAAATCTTTTTCTTTAATAGGATACAGCTCGTTGTAAGCCTTTATATAAATACCAGCCTTCTCTATACCCTTTTTATCATATCCTTCGTTTAAACATACAAAATCCATAGAACGTATAACCTCATGCAATCTATCTCCTATTTCTGTTTTCTCTAGATCAAATATATGTTTTACATTTCCTTTTGTATCCAGAAAAACATTCTTCTCATGATAATCACCATGTAATAAATGATCAGCTTTGACTTTTAATCTTTTGATTTTTTCAATGTTTCCTTCAACAATAGACCGTTTAAGAGACAACCCCTCTAATGCCAACTCATCAAAAGAGTTTTTCTTTTTAATAGAATCTAAAACTTTTAAGATTTTTGGTGAATCTTTTAAAAAACTAGTACTATCTATAGCGCCCTGACGAGCACTGATTTGAATAGGTGGTCCATTAAGACTTAAGAGATGTATCTTAGCCAATGTTTCAGCTAGAGATGTTATAGATTCATTATCTATATCCTTTCTATCTACTTTTATACCTTTAACAAATGGAAAGAGAGCGAATATTCTTTTGTTAAACATAAAGTATGTTTTATCTTGATTATTTTTAACAGGAAGAACAATAGGTATATCATTTTGGGAAAAGAAGTAAGCTACTTTATGTGTATTTTTGATATTATCTACTGTATATGCGTTTCTGTACTGCTTAAGAAAGAATTTCCCTTTAGTAGATTCCAGAATATAGTTTTGACTAAGATATCCTTCTGTAACATTCTTTGCCGAAAGAATATCATCAAAGTTTTGGTAAATCTTAATAATGTAATTCTGTAATTTGGATTTTAACATATTTAATATTTTACACTATTACTACAACTTAAAATAATCGAGAATATTAAAATTGTTACTATAATTAAGAGAGTATCATTTTTACAGAAAAAAACGGGTCATTAACTGTTAAAGTGCCAAAATGTTGGTTTGTAAGTCTTTTTAAAGTTAACTAAAAAATAAATCTTGATATTTTAAAGATACGGGGATATAATTACTTACGAAAAACGAGTGAGAGACCGTATGGCTCAATCTCGTTTTTTTATTTTGGTAATATAACAAAGGGATTAATTTTCCTAAGCATTCGTTTTTTCCATAAAGAAGCGTTGTGTGGGACCTTATATAGTTTGCCATTTAGAATGTTAATAATATTACTCTCATAAGAATCTTTTGGATATTCCTTCTTTTTTAGTTCTTTTAGGTATTTACATTTAACTGCGTAGGTAAACAGATCAATTAACTGTGTTTCTATGTCATAGTTCTTCTTTGTAACAAAAGAAATAGAGGTTATAATGTCTCTTATATCAGAACTTTCTATTGATGTAGAAGAAACACCAGAACCTAGTAAAGTTTTAAAACTTTTAAAGTATGATTCTTCTTTATCTTCATCTAATTCAATTGAGATCTTTCCTCTTGTATTAGACTTACAGTAGGTAATTATTGCAAAATTATTGAAAATCACTTTTGCGGTTTCGGTTACAATATATCCAGCCCTTATTATGGGCAACGGAGTTTTCGATAACACAACATAAAATCATAATAGGAGCTTTCTTTAATAAGGTTTTAAGATCTTCAATAAACTCTTTTCTAAGTATAGGATTTGATTTAAAAACACTAAAGTTGTTAAGATTTAAGCCAATTTCACGAGAATGAAATACTATATCAGTCTTTCCCCAATATTTAAACTTTATATGATCAGCAAAAACTTTAATCGCATTTTTGCTAGACTCTTTTATAGATGCTCCTGTAGCGATATAAAGGGGGTCCAAAGTAGGTACTCCCATTTCATCTATAAAAAGTTCTAAATATTCGTTATACATATAAAAATATATCACAGTCAATGCTTAAAATAACCCTTGCAGGGAGTCTTGTTAATGAATTCTTTATCTTCTCCCATTTGACTCACAACCAATATAGTTGTTAAATATACTAAGATATAAATTAAATATATAAGTAATATGAAAAAATTAGTAAGTATTTTACTAATACTGTCCTTTGCTATATTAATACTCCCTACCAAAGCACTAGCACAAGAAGAAACGACAACGACAGTAGAAGCAGGACTAACAACAGAAAGTCCATTTTACTTTTTAGATAGATGGTTGGAATCCATTGAACTATTCTTTACACCTCAAGAAAAGAAATCAGAAAAACGACTACAATTTACAGAAGAGAGACTAGCAGAGATGGAAGAAGTTGCAGATACAGCTACCCCAGATGAACTAGAAGTATTAGGAGAACAATACCAAAAGGATTTGGATGAAATAGAGCAATCGACAGGAGTACCTGATGAAGTAAAAGAAAGAGTTAGAGAGGCTAGACAGGAACATATACAGGTGTTAGAGAGAGTAAGAGAAAATGCTCCTGAAGAAGCTCAACAAACAATGGAACAGGTTGTTCAAAGAGCAAGAGAAAGGGTAGAGAACCAAGTAGTTCCTGGAGAGGTTAATCAAGGAGATCAACTAGAAGAAGTAGAAGAGGAAATAGAGAAACAGGGTTTTGGAGAGAAAATAAAGGAAGCTTTTGATAATGTAGTAAATAGAGAAAGAGATATAGAGGAGGATGTAGGAAATGACCAAACAAATCAAGCGATGTATCCACCTATGTTTCTGCTCCTGTAGAAACTCCTGGCCAGAAGTAGATAGAGGACAGGGAAGATAAAGAAGATACTTTAGGTAGATAAAAACATAAAAAGAAATATACTATTTTAATTAATTTAATATGAAAGTTCTTGTGAAAAAAACATTTCAAGCATATTTATACAACAGGATAGAAAAGATAGGAAACAAAAAATACAACCATATAGGTTGTGAAGGTATAAAAAAGGATTGTGGAGACATCCTATCAGAATTCGTCCCTGAAATAGGAGATAAAGTAAAGGTTAAGTTTACGATAGAAAAAGAGTAGAGATGCAAATAAACAAAGACTTTAGTAACAGATTTGACCAAAAATACCAAGTTAATCGTAATACTTTTGGTAGTACTGTTCCTCCTGTAGTTAAAGAAGCTATGAAATATATATCATCTGGTAATGCATTAGATTTAGGTGCAGGTAATGGTAGAAACACATTATTTCTCATATCTGAATCTTTTAATGTTACTAGTGTAGATACATCTAAGGAGGGATTAAAAATTTTAGAGGAGAAGGTAGAAGACAAATCAAAACTACAAACAGTATTAAGTGATGTAAGAGAATTTGAGACAGATAAGAAATATGACATTGTTGTAGCTATTGGATTACTACACTTCTTACCTAAAGAAGATGGAGAGGACCTAATTGAAAACATCCAAAAATGGACTAAAGAAGGAGGGATAAATGTAATAGGTGCAAAAAGGAGTCAAAATAGGAGAGGAGATCTTCCACACATATTTAAGCATAACGAACTAAAAAATTATTATGATAGAGAGAACTGGGAGATAAAAGAATATGTAGAGCTTGGACCAACATTTGTAATAGCAAAAAAGCTTTCTTAAAAGTTGCCTTTATAATATATTCTATACGACATTTTCCTTATTAAAAAAACTGGTATATAATAAACATATATATATGAAACTGTCCAAAATATATACTGAAAACAGATTATTAATTCTTTTAGTTAGTATTCTCATTATTTTAATAGGACTACCGGTAGTAGTCCTTTTAATGATTAATAAAACTATTACAGCAGCTGCTTGGTATAACACCAGCTGGGAACATAGAAAACCAATAACAGTGAGTAATGATACAGGATCAACTCTTAGCAGTGAGGATGTATTAGTCACTATAGATACCGCAACTTTAATATCAGAAGGAAAACTACAAACAGATTGTGATGATTTACGGTTTGTAGACAGTGATGACTCTACAGCCTTAGATTACTGGATAGAGGGTGGGTGTAACACATCTACAACAGAAATATGGGTACAAATACCAAGCCTACCATCTGGTGGGAAGACGATATATATGTACTATGCGAATTCCTCTGCTACTTCAAATGAACTAACTTGGAATGGTAACTATGTATTTATGGTTAATGATAGTTGTCCT
>CAZAJR010000029.1:0-3141 GCA_964485665.1 uncultured Candidatus Saccharibacteria bacterium | reverse complement strand
TGTTTGGCCTTTGCAATAACATTCTTGTTGGGGAAATAAATATTTAAAAACTCTTTAACCAACAACATACTACAGAAAGCATCCATATCAGGACCTCTGTGGGATACAATTAATATCCGTTTTGCTTGTTCTATATATCTTTTTAAAGCTTTGTGCTCTTTATCCATCCCTTGATTATACTAACTTTACAGAATATAATACAAACAATAGAGATAAAATATATAAAAATTCCAATGATAGATATTAAAAAAATTGTGGAAGAGACTAGTGAAGTACGAGAAGCCTTGTTAAAAAGAGTGCCTGAGAAAGAATTAGACCTAGATAAAATAGTCCAACTATATGAACAGAGAAATCAATTGCAACAACAGTACGATCAAAAGAAGGCAGAGCAAAACGAATATAACCAGGAAATGGCTCAATTAGAAAAAACGAGTAAGGAATTTAAATCCTTAGTGAAGCAATTAAAGGACAAATCAAATGAAATTAAAGAGTTAGAAGAAAAATTAAGAGAGAAAGGGTATAAACTTGGGGAAATCTTAAGTGTTCTTCCCAACATCCCAGATGATGATGTTCCAGCAGGAGGAAAAGAGAACAACAAAATTATTGATACGTGGGGAGAGAAACCTAAACTAGATTTTAAATCAAAAGATCATGTAGAAGTTGGAAAAGATTTGGAAATTCTTGATTTAGAAACAGCCTCAAAAATATCAGGGGCCAATTTTAGTATGTATAGGAATAAAGGCGCTCAGTTAGAATGGGCATTAATTAACTACTTTATTAACGAGCATCTCC
This sequence comes from uncultured Candidatus Saccharibacteria bacterium, assembly GCA_964485665.1. Classification (GTDB taxonomy): domain Bacteria; phylum Patescibacteriota; class Dojkabacteria; order SC72; family SC72; genus WOZL01. The sequence goes on along the minus strand of CAZAJR010000029.1, from coordinate 2,349 downwards.
AAGGCGATTATGAAATGATACTTCCTCCTCATATTGTTAATTACAAATCTGGATACAGCGCAGGTCAATTTCCTAAATTTGAAGAGGATGTATATTTTGTGGATGAGGAGAAATCTCAATTTCTTATACCAACAGCGGAAACAGCACTAACCAATATATTCAGAGATGAAATTTTAGAAGAAGATCAACTACCCCAGAAATTTTTTGCATACACTCCATGCTATAGAAAAGAAGCAGGAAGTTACAGAGCAAATGAGAGGGGTCTTATCAGAATGCACCAATTTAATAAAGTAGAGATGTATGTATTTGCAACACAGGAGCAGTCAGACGATCTTTTTAATGAATTAGTTCATAAAGCGCAGAAATTAGTAGAAGGTCTAGGCTTACACTACAATACTGTTCAACTAGCTGCAGGAGATTGTTCAGCACCTGCTGCAAGGACGATAGATATAGAGGTCTGGTTGCCAGCATTAGAAAAATATTATGAAGTCAGTTCGATATCTAATACCCGAGAATATCAAGCAAGAAGAGGAATGATGAGATACAGAACCAAAGATGGAGATATTAGATATTTGCACACATTAAATGCCTCTGGGCTTGCAACAAGTCGATTAATGGTTGCACTTTTAGAAACATACCAACAACCAGATGGGAGCATAACAGTTCCGGAAGCTCTACGGAAATACACAGGATTTAAGAAAATAGAGAAATAATTATGAATCATTTCTTAGGTTTCTTTATAGATGATATTACAAGAAAATATGTTGTTGAAAGAGTAGAAAGAATCTCCCCAATATTTTCTGATATGGGTATAAATGTAAGGTGGATAAAACCATCTCATTACAATATAAAATTACAAAACCTCCAAGAAACTGTAGGAATAATTAGACAGATATATATCGTGCGAAAAGTCAAAAAAGTATTTAACTCTGCGATATCAGCGAAAGTAGGAGGTATAAGATTAGGAACAAATAGGCATCTGAAGGACTTATTATACTTTGAGATCAAAAAAGGTGGTGAGGAGCTTAGAGAATTAAGATATGAAATGTTAAACACTTTACGAATAAAAGACAGTACACAATTTATTCCACATATTGCTGTAGGAAGAATTAATAAGGATCTAAGTCAGCAGGAAACCTCTAATATATTGAGAGATATTGAGAATATATCTAAAGAAACTAATGAAGGAAGTAGAGAATTTAGTATAGATGAAATAGACTTAGTCAGAGTAGAAAAAGGTAATTATGAAGTGCTTAAAAAGTTTAAGGTCATCTTGTAAACTTCTTTATAATTTTTTACCCTAATCGCATCTTTATTTCTTCTAAACCATGTTTTTTGTCGTTTGGCATATTGTATTGTATGTAAGGTGATATCTTTTTTAACTTGATCTAAACTCTTTTCTTTTTCAAAATAACCTTTGAACTCTTGATACCCTATGCTCTGTAGAGCATATATATCGTAATTAAATCCATTTTCTAATAATTTTTCATTTTCTTCCTTCAAACCATTCTTAAGCATTTGATCAACCCTTTGTATAATTTTATCCTTTAAAACCTGTGATTTAGGATCTAAGAGGTAGTATATGTAGTTAAGGTCTTCTCCCGTCTCTTTGTTGACCCCACCTCTCTCAATTGCTCTAATCAATCTTATTGGATTATTAATATCACTTCTGTTTAATTTTTTTAAGGTATCTTTATTTAACAAAGATTGTAACTTTTTAACACTCATCTTTTCCAATTCTTTACGACTATATTCTGTTTCTTCATTTTGTCTTTCTAATTTATAATTATGAACAATACTGTCGATATATAATCCGGTACCTCCTACTAAAATTGGAATTTCTTTTTCACCATCTAAAATATCTTGTACATCCTTTTGATATTGAAAAAGATTGTACTTTTTCTTGGCACTGACATGTCCATAAAGATGGTGCTTTATATCACCTATATACCAAACATCATTTTTAATTTTGTCTGGTTTAGGTTGTGCAGTCCCTATTTTAAGTTCTTTATATATCTGTCTAGAATCACCGTTGATAATATATCCATTAATATCTTTAGCCAATTTTAAAGCTAGAGCAGATTTCCCACTTGCGGTAGGTCCTGCAATTACAACGACAGGTTTTTGGTAATTAATCATGGATGAATTTCTCTATTAATATACTGCTGATATATATTGAAGTGCTAGAAGAGATATATGCAATTATAAATATGGCTAGCAACGCTTCTCTAAGAAATATAGAGACAGAGAGTATTGCAATTGTTAGGAATATAATGCTTCGTATACTATCTCGTTTATGTTCTTTCTTTAGCTTCATTAAAGAAAAACTTTTGCTATTTTTAAACTTAT
>CAZAJR010000028.1:0-5665 GCA_964485665.1 uncultured Candidatus Saccharibacteria bacterium | reverse complement strand
CTGTGTCGCTGCGTCAGGGTTGCCCCCATTGCGCAAGATTCCTAATTGCTGCCTCCCGTAGGAGTATGGACCGTGTCTCAGTTCCATGGTGGCTGACCGTGCTCTCACACCAGCTACCCGTCTTAGCCTTGGTGAGCTTTTACCTCACCAACTAGCTGATAGGACGCAGGCCCCTCTTAAAGCGCCGAAACTTTACTCCAAAACACCGAAGTGATTGGAGACCATCGAATATTACCCCATCTTTCGATGAGCTATTCCCGACTTTAAGGTAGGTTACCCACGCGTTACTCACCCGTTTGCCACTGTAAGCCAACTTATAGTCGCAAGCGACTATAAGAATAGCGTACCGTTCGACTTGCATACCTAAGGCACACAGCCAACGTTCATCCTGAGCTATGATCAAACTCTCATTGAAAAACGTTTTTTGTAATACACTTGTATACAAAGGATACCGGAGTATCCAAACTTACAGACCGAAGTCTGACCAATCAACGTTATAATTGGATTTTTAATTGCAAATGAATTGTATAGGACTTAAAAAGCACTATACGAAAATCAAAAATGTTTTGATTTCCTACCACTCTTCAACTTTTAAGGAGCATTAGAGCGGGAAATAACAGAACGATACTTTATTCTCTATCGTATATTCAAGTAATTCTTATGAAAATCTTTTTGTATATTACCTGACTACCGTTCTCCCAAACTCGTGCGTGATTGTAGCATAATCAATACCTATATGCAAGGGATTTCTACCTTATTTTTATGATTATTTCTCGGCCTTATAAATTCTAATTAATTCCCTTACCGTAGTGATCTCCTCCAGACTCTTCTCCCTATCCCACTCTATCAACCTAGGAAACCTTAAAGAAAGGCCATTCCCTATATCCTCTCCCTTACTGATATCCTTAGTAACCTCATCTGCGTCAACTGTAATAACAAAATGGGGTCTAACCCATACGTCTGGCTTTAAAACATCGTTTACAACAACATCTTTCGTTTTCTTTAAAGTCTCAAACTCTTTAAGATCCTCCAAGATCTGCTTAAATAGATCATCAGAAATACCAGTACCAATCTTACAAATTGCATCATACCTATTCTCCTCTTCGTTATATATCGCACCCAAAAGTGCTCCGATACCCAACTCCGCCCTACGACCAGAACCATAATAGTAACCTACTACTACCATATCGATGGTGTCTATAAGACCTCTTTGCATACTCTTTTTTAATTTAATCCACTCAAAATTCCTTTTACCTGCATTATATCCCCCCTCCAACTGTTTAACTATCAAACCCTCTAATCCCTGATCAACATATTTATTAAATATCTTTTTAAGCTCCTCTACAGATGTAAGCTCCAAAGTCTCTGCAACCCTTAAGCTGTTATCAATATCCCGGAAGTTTTTCTCTAATATATTCACTCGTTCCTTTGTATCCTTTTCTGTTAAATCTCTACCTTCCAAATACAAAATATCAAAAAGCATCGCTTTAACAGGTATTTCTTTTTGTATATTACCTATCTCATACTTCCTTTTTCTTTGCATAGTAGTCTGATAACTTAAGAACGTATCCTCAGAATAGTTCCAACCCAGAACCTCTGAGTCCAATATAAAACTTTCTATGTCAATACCCCTAACATCATCAACCACTTCTGGGAACATATCTGTTACATCCTCTAAGTTTCTGGTAAAAAGTTTAACCACCGTATTACCATTACTTGCTCCTGCAAATAGATCTAACCCCTGACTCTTATCAACCAAATACTCTTTCCATAATACTTTCCTCTTATTAACATCTTCCTTCCTGTACTTATGTATCTGCAGTCTTAAACCATCAAATTTCCCTTGTACCAAGAATTTATCTCCTAATCGCTCTACGGCCTCCTCAAAGGTCCCTACTCTCTCAACCAATCTTGCAAGTACAGGAAATCCAGGAGTAATACCTATATTTTCAAGATTCTTGCTTACTGTGCTTTTCTCAAAATCATCCAATTTACTTGCCACATACCCTATATCAGAAGAGACACCGTATACCCTACTAAACTCTTCACTTAGATCTTTATCTCCTGTGACACAATATGAAAAAACATCCATCATTGTTTTAGAATGCAACCCTAAACGAAGCTGTCCACACACTATCCTTGTAAAATATTTAGCCTCTACGGCTGCAGCTGTTTTTAAAAACTTCATGATTAATTTCCCTTTCCTATCAACAGAACCTGTACCTGTTGTGTTTACAATATCCCAAAGAATTTTATAAACCTCTTTGATACTTCTTTGTTTTCGTTTGTCTAATAGATCGTTAGAAACCTCAGACACAGTATCACCTATATCACCCGTGTCTTGTCTTATTCTAGATATATCTATATCTGCTTTTTTATTCTCTAAATATCCTTCTAGAAGATTTATTAAACTCTTACCTGAATAGTTAAACTCACTGTCTACAAATTTGGGTGCAACTCTACCTTGCACAAGATATGAAATCATTTGTATTTCATCAATATCACACTGTTTTAAAAAATCCCCCATTATAGATGTCATATCGAGCCGACTTGTTGTATTCTCAAGCTTCTCAAAGGTTTTACAAAGTTGCTTAAAGCTTTTTGTCATATGTTTAACTACCAATATATCTATAGTAAGTTGATTTAGTAGTACCTTTCTGTTCTACCAAACCCTTTTTTTCCAAACCGTTCATATCTCTTCGAATTGTTCGAGAAGACACTTCAGGAAGTAACTCCTGTAACTCAGATGGATATACTTTGTCTTGATCTATTAGCTTCTTTACGATCTTCTGCTGCCTTTCTGAAAGCTCGATTGTCTCTATCACCTCCTCTATTTCTTCTGTTTTGTTCACTTTTTTAGGTAGGCTTTTTCTCTTTGGAAGTATATCCTTCTCTCTTTTAGCATTCTGATCGTTTTCTTCTTTATCTTGTTTAATGATTATATACAAAACAAGACCTAAGAAAAAAGCTAAGAGAGTAAATATTGTCCCCAAAGGGCTTTTGTTGTTACGATTGCCGTTTTTCATAACATTAGTATTAAAATTTATCCACATACAGTACTAAGTAGATTAGCACTATTTCATTATATATGAAATTCGGACACTATTTAAGTTTTTCCCAAGAATTTCCGACACTTATGTGTGTTTTGAGTGGAACGTTAAGTTTGACACTGTTTAACATAATATCCTTTGACTCTTTTTGGAAATCATCAATAATAGATTTGTGAACTTCAAAAACAATTTCATCATGTATTTGTAGTATCATATACGCTTTTTCTTTATACTTTTTATCTATTAACTCTTGCAGTTTTATCATAGTGTATTTCATAATATCTGCCTCTGTTCCCTGTATTGGCATATTTATAGCCTCTCTAGCTGCAGAAGATGATATCCTCCTATTCTTAGATCTAAGTCCCAACATATTACGTGTTGTACCAAACATAGTTTGTACATACCCTCGTTCTCTGGCTTCTTGCTCAGTTTTCTTCATGTACTCCTCTACTCCGGAATATATTTCAAAGTATTCATTAATATATCTACTACTCTGCTCAACCTCTATATCTAAAAGTCTAGATAGTCCGTATCCTGTCTGTCCAAATATCATTCCAAAATTAATAGTTTTTCCTAAATTTCTATCCTTTTTGGTTACTTCATCCAACTTTTTACCAAGTATTCTGGCCGCTGTAGCAGAGTGTATGTCTTTGTTATCAAGAAAGTCTTGAGACAGTGTTTTATCCTCTGATATATCAGCCATTATTCTTAATTCCATTTGAGAGTAATCGATAGCCATTAATTTAAAGTCCTCTCTGGCTACAAAACACTTTCTGACTTTCTTCGCAAAATCTCCAGTTACTGGAATATTTTGCATATTGGGATTAACAGAAGAAAACCTTCCTGAACTTGTGCCTGTTTGTTTAAAGTCTGTATGTACACTACTGTCACCGGATGTATTTGCAATGTCTAACAGAGGCTGTACATAGGTAGAAGATATTTTAGACACTTCTCTATACTCTAGTAACGACTCTATTATTGGATGCATACCGATCATGCCTCTTAGTACGGATTCTTTCGTTGAAAGTTTCCTACTTTTAGGCAGGTTTAATTCATTAAACAGAACATCTGCTAGTTGTTTAGGAGAATTAATATTAAATTCATGCCCCACACTGTCATAGATGTCTTCCTCTAATTTATGTATTTTAGCATCGACTTCTTCTTCCAATTTTTCCAATTCTTTTTTATCTAGCTTTATACCTCTATCTTCCATCCTTGCTAATATGCAAGATATTGGCTCCTCTATTTGCTTAAGACTGCTTATTAAATAGTTCTCATCTACAGCCAAATACTGTTTTATATTTTCCTTTGTATAATCGTATAGCTCTAAGTTATTTGCTATTTCTATCTGTTTTTTATAAGTTAGTTCCATCACCTCCTTAATTTTAAGATAGTCAGATGGCGTTATTTTCTCGCTTAATACGTAGTTGGTATAGTCAAATGATAGATCTTTTAATGCAAATCCTTTTCTTTCTGATTTTATTAAATGCTCAAATAGTAATATATCAAATAGCTTAGAGGTATCAAAATTGTATAAACTCATGTCCGAAACATACTCCTCCCAATTGTAGAATATAATGTCCGAATGGATATCTTTAACCCAATCTATTTCTCTTAAAAGGTACGTGTTTTCTTTAGTTGATACTACTATAAAAGGTTTTGAGTCAAAAGATTCTTCTTTAGATATGTATGCTACATATAATTTGTCCGATTGTTTAATTTCCTTCTCTACATCTTTATACTTACTCCAACTGTATTTTTCTTTCTCATCAGAATTAAACATATCTAATTGAGAACCGTTGTTTACTTCATACTGAGCTTTTCCAAATAGCTCATCTAGCTTAGATAGAAGTGATTTAAAATTATATCTTTTAAAAGTATATATTAGTTTGTTCCTATCAAAGTCCTCTAACATACAATTTGTTAGATGTATATCTAAGCTCATATCGGTCTCTATTCTGGCTAATTTTCTACTAAATTCTGCTTGTTCTATGCTTTCTGTAAAAAGGTTTTTCTGTCTAGTAGTAAGATCATCTACGTGATGATATATTGCATCTAAGCTTCCATGTTTTTCTAAGAGGCTTGTAGCTGTTTTATCTCCCACTCCTTTAATCCCAGGTATATTGTCTGAGCTGTCTCCTACCATTGCTTTGTAATCTACTACCTGTTGAGGGGTATATCCGTATTTTTCTTTTACTTTTTGACTATCATATACCTCTAGATTCTTAAAGCTTCCATTAGGTAGAGCTACATATACATCCTCTCTAACTAATTGTAAGAGATCTTTATCTCCACTTAATATATACATGTCCATATTTTCATCTTGCCATTTACCTGTGGATGTATATTTTGACAAGGTTCCAAGAATATCGTCGGCTTCATATCCTTCTTTTTTGATGATGGGGATATTGAATGAGTTCAGTACTTCTTCTACCATAGGTATTTGATCTATGAGTGATTGGTCTGTTGGAGGTCTTGTTCCTTTGTAATCAGGAAATATCTCGTGTCTAAATGTTGGTTCGGAGGTATCCATTGCACACATTACATATTCTGGATGGAAGCTTTCTAATGCACTAAGTAGCATAGTGGTAAATCCATATACTGCATTTGTTTGT
>CAZAJR010000027.1:0-19294 GCA_964485665.1 uncultured Candidatus Saccharibacteria bacterium | reverse complement strand
AAAGGCTAAATATTTTGATAAAGTTGGATTGTTGATCCAATTTGTAATTAATTCAGTTAAACTTGTAAAAAATTGTGTAGGTATTGCGTAATCCATATTTAATAAAGGTTAATTAATCTTATCAAAGAAACTGTGATAACCAAATTAGCCAAAAACATAACCCAGAGCAAAGTATTAGATAAATCTTTTTCTTGATTATAGTACTTATTGGAAAATATTATCCCAACAATTATAATTATGGCTGAAAGAGTAGGAATAAAATATATGTATTTTGTTGGGGCCAGGGTTTGATTGCTGTCAACATATATTTGGAATATAGGTATCTGTTTTGGCAGTAAAGAGATGCTCTCTTGGATGGTATATAACTGTGTTATCAAAAGGGACAATGAAAGTATAATTGTGAACCATACCCAAGAGCTTTTGGTGTATCTTTTAATATCCCACTGTGCTCTAGAAAGCTCGAAGCGTTCTTTGTACTTAGCAAGACCGTTAAATAAAGAATGCTTTAATTTAAGATTCAGTTGCTTATTTTTCTCTTCTGTCTTTTTTGAGGACATGCCCAATTATATCAAGAGGCTTTTAAGATTGATATATAATCTTCTAGTGTAAGCTCTGCAGCCCGTTTAGAAGCTAAAGTTTCTGATAGATTGTAATCGTATCTCTTCAAATTATTATTTATTGTTTTCCGGGGTTTGTTAAATGAGTGTTTGATTAAAAGTTCTAATTTTGCTTTATCAATCACTTTATATTTGTTATGTGGAACAAATTTAATAAAAGTGCTTGTTACATTAGGTTTAGGTTTAAAGTTTCCTGACTTAATATCAAAAAATTTTTCACAATCAGCATAAATTTCCCTTATTAAACCTAAAGAATTTGTAGTAACGTTTCTATATTTTTGAGCAACCTCTTTTTGGATTATAAAAAACGCAGGATTAGTAAAAGTATACGATTTTATAATTTTCTCTATGATGTCTTTTGAAATATTAAAAGGTAGTGAACCAAAGTAGGTTGTATCTGGATTATCTAATTTGAGCTCTAAAATATCTAAATTATATACCTTTACGTTAGAGAACCTATTTTGCAAGAATTGAGCAAGAAATTTATCTTTTTCTACTAACGTGAGTGGGAGTGTAGTTTCATAAAACACTCTAGTAAAGGCACCTTTACCCGCTCCTATCTCTGTGATATGTTTTGGGTTACTCTCTAGCACTGTCATTATAATCTTTTTAACTAGGTCTTGATTGACAAAAAAATTTTGGCCTAGAGAACGCTTAGGTTTTACTCTATTCTGAAGTCCCATATGTTATTTCTTTTGAAATATTTCTTGTTACATGTGGTGCAAACAGCATTATTATTTTCGAAATTTAATTTGCTTTTACAAGCGGGACAAACCAAGATATCTGTAATTTTTTTGTAAGAATTACTCTTTTTGCCAATATTTAATTTAGTACTAAAGAAAATACTGGGAGAAACGTTTGTTCTTCCGAGAATTTTTTGTAGAAATTTCTCAAAAAAAGTTAGTATCTTGGTACCCAAGACCTTTTTAAGTAAAGGTATTCTTAAATAGGAGCACCCTTGTTTTTCTTCTATATTAAAACCCGCTTTTTCCAAAAGATTTTTGATATATTTAGGATGATAATTAAGGAAATACACCCCCTCTCCTTTAGCTCCTTCTAAAGATATTGCAGGTTGTTGATACGGCTTATGGGTTTTAATCTCTTTATCTCCAGTGAAAAACGCTTTAATGCGTGCTTTAATATGTATCTTATTTGCAAATTCTTGAATATATGTGCCATCTTTTCTAAATATTCGGCTTATTTCTTTAAAACATTCCTGCTGTTTCTTAATGTGATGTAAAACCCTTACCATTATACCCCCATCAAAAACATTGTCTTTGAAGGGTGTTTTGTAAGCATTTGCTGCGATTAGAGTAACATTTGGAAAATTTTTTGTAATATTTTGATAATTTCTCTGCAATGTTTTAAGGGAGTAGTCCAAGATAATGCAATTTTTATATTTCTTATAGTACGTATCAGTCAATCTGCCATATGAGCCTCCAATGTCTATAAACCAATTACCAGATCTGTTTGCAAGAAGGTTGTTTAACACTATATGTTCAGCGTTATTCTCATACTCTCGATCTTTCCAGTAAGTGGAGTAGTCGTAGTCATAACCATCATAGTTAACTATCTTTTTTTTCATTTTTTCTCTCCTCCGTTAACTTATGAAATTTTTCAAGCAACTTTTCACTTTTTTTAAAGTTTTTACTATTCTCTGCCATAGCTATCTGTTTTTTAAGCTCTTTTTCTTTATCATTAAAGTAATCTTGACGAATGAGATCATAAAGTTTATCTATATCATCTCTTTCATCAATTTCAGAGAAATGGAATATTGCATCCTCAATATATTCTTTAAATTCCTCTTTTAATAGCATTTCCTTGGTTACATCATCATTCTTTTTTATAAATTCTAATATTTCTCGTATATTCTCATTTGTAAAGTATTTAGGATCAAAATTGTCTGGTATAGAGATATCATCATGAATTAGTAGTAGAGCAAGAAACTCTTGCTGTCTTGTAATGTGAGAACGATTTTCTTGTTCTTCACTATCTTCTTTTTTTGAATATTTTCCTCTTGAGCCAAGAAATTCTCTTTTCAGGTCACCGATTATAGCAGGATCGAAGAAATGACAGTTAAGTAAAGAATTTATGTATATAGCTCTTAAAGATTGACTGGGGATTTGTGAAAGAATTTTCTTACTCCAATTTAGAGTATTTGTCACATCTGTATAGTCAGATGGATTAAGATTTTCTATTTTACTGTTTAGTAAGAAAGTAAAAAGATCGGTTTTCTTATTTATTAATGTTTTAAGCAATTTTTGATCTTTTCTCAGTAATTCATCGACATCTTTGTACGGATCAGGTGATCCTGCATATGCTCTTAATTCTAATTTTGAAATTAATATTAGAGCTCTTTGCATAGCATCTTGTCCAGCCTGGTCACTATCAAAGATAAAAAAGAAATTCTTGGTTAGCTTAGAGAGTCTTTTAAGCTGCTCTATGGTTAGACTGGTACCAAGAGGTGCGACTATGTTTTCAAACCCGTGTTGGTGTGCAGAGATTACATCTGTTTGCCCTTCGCAAAATATTGCTAAATCTTCTTTTCGTATTGCTTTTCTTGATTCATACTGTCCAAAGACGTTTTCTTTTTTATGATATATAGGAGTTTCAGGAGTATTCATGTATTTAGGTCCTCTATCATTGTTGGGGAGGATTCTTCCTGAAAAAGCCAACACTTTACCTGAGGTCGATCTGATAGGGAACATTATTCTTTTAAAGAATTTCTCTCTTAATTTGTTGTTTTTAAGTGTAAACAAACCAGAATCTAGTAATTCTTTTTTGTTAAATTTTTTATTCTTTTCTTGGTTCTGAATGTAGTCTAATAATTGAAATCCACCTGGGGCATAACCTATGCCGAATTTATATATACTATCTTTTGTAAAATCCCGAGATTTGAGGTATTTGTAGGCTTCTTTATTTTCTTTTAATTGTTTATAGTAGTATCTAGCTGCAAGTTTATTTATTTCATATAGTTTTGCAATATGGGAATTAATTTGAGGCCTTTTTAGTTCAACTCCAGCTTCTTTAGCTAATTTTTCTAAGGCTTCGGGGAAATCTATATTCTCAATTTTTTGTATGAAGTTAAAGATGTCCCCTGATTCTCCACACCCAAAACACTTATATCTTTGTAATTCGGGGCTAACTATAAAGGAGGGGGTTTTCTCACTATGGAAGGGACAAAGTCCTACATAATTTTTGCCGGCAGGCTTTATCTCTAGATATTTACTGATTTGCTCAACAATATCTAAACGATTTTTAATCTCTTCTATTTGTACACGATTATCATTCATATCGTATTATATCAGTTACTGGCAGTTAATTTGGTCGTGGTTTACAATTTTACAAGTAATTGATCCAACGTTATTGCTATTGGTTGATATATCAACCTCGGTATCATTAAAAAACAGCTTTGTACTAGTTATAATTCCTGTAGTCAAAGAAAATTGGTCCTCTACTTCATACTGATACTGTTCGCCTGCTTGCACTATCTGTGATAGTTTATTTTCTTTATCTACATTAAACTGAACCCATACAGATGAGTTAATAATGTCCAATTTAACAGTATTGATAGTTTGTTCCTCTTTTTGGTCACTGTCGTCTTCCGTATTTTGATTCTCTAGTAATGTGTAATTAATCTTAAGAGTCTCTACAGTTTCTTGGGTGCTATTATCTTTTTTGGCAAGGATAGTTATTAAATTAACTCCTGGATTTAATTCTACAATCTTTGAGAACTCACCGTTGTCGTTTAATTCTACAGGAGTATCGTTTATAAACAGGGAACTGTTGCTGTCTGCTATTCCTTTTACTTCTATACTGTCTTGTTGAGTTGTTAGGTTGTTTTCTGGATTTTCTATATTGATTTGTGGAGGACTTTGAAATTGATAAATTTGATAAGTAATGTAAGAACCTATGATCAAAAAGAAAACAATAGAGAGCGCTATGGCTATGGATTTTGGTGTTATTTTCTTTAAGCCTGAAACATTTTTTGTTTCACGGTAGGTTTGATTGGACTTTTTCATGTTGGGTACGCTTCTGCGATAGATTGCTAGGATTCTGTCCTCATCCAAATCAAGATACTTTGCGTATATTTTAATAAAGCCTTGAGTGTATACGGCAGAATCAAATTTATCAAAATCGTCATCTTCAATATATTTAATAAATCTTGGCTGTATTTTAGTATCTAATGCAACCTGTTCCAAGGTTTTCCCTAAATTTTTTCGTTGTTTTTTGAGAACTTCGCCTACTGTGATCATATAGCGTAAGTATATCAGATAGCTTTAAGATTCGGAACTGTCGGACTCTTCTCCAAGGATTTGCTCTGGATTACTGACTAGTACGTCTCTAGCTTTTGAACCTTCCGGAGGTCCAATAGCTCCAGCTTTGTGTAGTTGATCCATTATTCTAGCTGCTTTGTTATACCCTATCCTTAATTTTCTTTGGAGATAGGAGGCTGAAGCTTTGTTTGCGTTAATAATAAGGTTTAAGGCCTCTTCAAACTCATCGTCTCTTTCCATTTCTTCTCCATCAACTCCTGAGCTTGGGCCTTCTTCCATAGCTGTTTTGAGCTCCTCTGAATACTCTATCTCTTCTTCTGAAACTTGATCTTTTATAAATGTAAGAATACTCTCTGTATCTTTCGTATCTGTCAGAGTTCCTTGTATACGTATGGATTTTGGAGTGGTGTTATCTTTGTAGAGTAGGTCCCCATTTCCTAGTAAGGTTTCTGCACCTGTTTGATCCAAGATAATTCGAGACTCCATAGCTGTGGCAACTGCAAAAGCAATTCGTCCAGGGACATTTGCTTTAATCAATCCTGTGATTACTTCAACACTAGGTCTTTGTGTTGCAAGTATTAAATGTATACCAACAGCTCTTCCCATCTGTGCTAGCTTCTGAATTTTAGATTCAACATCCGCTCCAACAGTTAGCATTAAATCAGCCATTTCATCAACTACTACTAAGATGTAGGGCATAGCGCTGTAACCCATTTTTTTATTGTATTCAGTAATTTTTTTAACATGAGCTTGTTTGAGTATTCTGTATCTTTTATTCATTTCCTCTATACACCACTGTAGAGCATTTGAGACGAGCTCCATATCTGTAATAACAGGATTTAGTAAGTGAGGAAGACCATTGTATAAAGAAAGTTCAACCATCTTAGGGTCAACTAGGATAAGCTTAATATCATCGGGAGTTTTGGTATATAGAAGGCCGGTAACAATTGAATTAACACCTACAGATTTTCCTGTACCAGTAGCACCAGCAACTAACAAATGTGGTATTTTTGCAAGATCTTTAATTACTGTCCTTCCAGTTATATCTTTTCCTAGCAGTAAAGGGAGTTCATACAAATCTTCTTCTGATTTTAATTTTTTAACCATGTCTCTAGCGTAAACATAGTTAGGTGTAGGATTAGGTATCTCCACCCCAATATATGAAGTTCCAGGTATTGGCGCCTCTATTCTTACAGAAGAGTTTTGTGAAGCTAAAGCTAGAGCTAAATCGTTTCCTAGATTTTTAATTTTAGAAACTTTAGTTCCCACAGAAATACTCAAAGAGTATCTTACTACGGTAGGACCAACAGCAACTTGAACTACTTTACCTTGTATGCCGAAGCTTTTTAGAGTTTGTTCTATTATCAAAGCATCTTTCATATATCTGTCTTTATTCTGAGATTGTCTTTCTGGCTCTTGTAGTAAATCTAAAGGTGGAAATGTCCAACTTGTGTATTTAGGAGCGTCAGGTCTTAAATCATCTATATCTTCTTCTTTATCTTTCATATCCTTCGGCATATTTTCTTCTTGCGAAGATGTCTCTGTTTCACCTTCTTGGGCTTGCTCAGATTTTTGCATTTCTATACTTTTGTTCCTTTCTTCTTCGCTTGGTATTTCATCTTCACTAGTTTTAATAAATATCTCTTCTTTTCTTTTCTCTTCATTAGTTTGATCTTCCTTTTCTTTTTTACTAAATAGCTTCTTTAAGGAAAACTTTGGTTCTTCTACAGGCTCTGTTATTAAATCACTAATCTGTTCTAGTTTAGTATTAGTGATTAAAGAAAATGAGATCATTAAAGTAAATAAGATTATTATTATTTCTATAAATTGACCAACTAATCCAGTTAAAAATAGATGAAGCTCTTTGCCCAATATACCTCCTGAATTAGATAGTTCCATAACATCATTCATACGATCTGGATCCATCCATATTGCTAAAAGAGTAGCTATAGAGAAGGCGGAGATAACTAAGCCTACCCCTTGTTGCCAGGAAGTAAATTTTTTTCCTTTAGTTATTAAATTTAATGCGAAGTATAGAGTGGGAAGACCAAAGACTAATGAAGAAAATCCAAAAAAATGTCTAACCTGATCAAAAATAATTGTTGATTCTTGTACAAATGGTGTTATGACTAAAACAAGACCAATAACTAAAAGAAGCATACCAGAAACAATTTTTGTTTCTGTGCTTTTAATGTTTATGCTTTTACTTTTTTTCTTCTTTCGGGGCATGTTGCTTTATTATACCTAATTTATTAATTGATTTCCTCCTAGATTTTTATTATCATTATTTACTATATAGATATTATTACTAATTTGTCAAAAAACCTTTGACTAAAAGTAGTATTTATGTTAAACTACGCGGAGTTACTTTTAATTTGCTTTACGTAAAGCGGTTTTCAATCTATTACTATACCATATCCTGGTTGAATATCCGCGTAGAAATGTAATTTATAACCTATAATCATCTAAGTATGGTAAATCCCAAACGAAATAATGCTTCAAGAATTAACCTAGGTAAGCATTTTTCTGGAAGTTTTGAATATCCTAACCTGATTGAAGCTCAGGTTAAATCTTTTCAAGATTTCTATGAAAATGGTTTTCAAGAGCTTTTCAGTGAAATATCTCCTGTAAAAGATACTATGGAGAAGATGTGGACTTTAGATTTTAAATCTTTTAGATATGGAGAACCGTATAGAGATATTCAAGAGGCTCTATCAAAAGGTCTGTCGTATGAAGTTCCCGTGTATTCAACTATACAATTGTTAAACGAAAAGACGGGAGAAATTAAAGAGCAAGAGATATTTGTAGCAGATTTACCTTTGATGACAAAGGATGGTGTTTTCATTGTAAACGGTGTAAGAAGGGTTGTAACACATCAGATTGTAAGAGCTGAGGGTGTTTTGTATGAAGAGTCTGATAGGACTCCGTTAAGGACTATTTACAAGGTACGAATTATGCCAGAGCGAGGACCTTGGTATGTTATGGATGTTAACAAGCACAATATTATTCAAATGAGGATATTACCCAAGAGACCAAAAGTTCTTATTACAGAATTACTTAGAGTTTTAGGTTATGACACAGATGAAGAGATCAAAGAATTATTTAAAGATGTGGATACTAATGAAGAGTACAAATTTATTGAATCCACATTGGCTAGAGATTTTACTAAGAGTAAGGAAGAGGCAATAATTAGTATATACAACAAACTTAGACCAGATGAATCAGTAACTTTAGAAAGTGCAGAGAAATATATTAAGAGTAATTTCTTTAGTAAGCGTAGATTTGATCTAGGTAAGGTTGGGAGATACCAATTAAACCGAAAGCTTGATACTAACTATGATGTCACCAACGAAGATGAATGCGTCCTCTATCCAGAGGATGTTATTTTGATAATAAAGAGATTGATTAAGATCAACAATGGAGAAATAGAGCCGGATGATGTTGATCATCTAGCAAACAGAAGAATTAGAAGTGTTGGAGAGGTACTTTCTAGGCAATTAGTGGGTACTGTTAGACGATTAGAGAAAAATATTAAAGATAAAATGAGCTTGTACGGTAACGATGCAAAGGTGACGCCATCTATGTTAGTTGGTACAAAACCAATAGCTGCATCAATACTTTCATTTTTTGGATCTAACCAGCTATCTACATTTATGGATCAGACAAATATACTGTCCGAGCTAGAGAACAAAAGAAAAGTAACAG
The DNA here is from genome assembly GCA_964485665.1 of uncultured Candidatus Saccharibacteria bacterium. Classification (GTDB taxonomy): domain Bacteria; phylum Patescibacteriota; class Dojkabacteria; order SC72; family SC72; genus WOZL01. Next base: position 10,695 of record CAZAJR010000027.1, on the reverse strand, counting down.
CGTCAGGACCTGGAGGAATTACAAAAGAGAGGGCAACCTTCTCTATTCGTGAGGTTCATACCTCTCAGTATGCAAAATTTGATCCCGTAACAAGCCCAGAGAGTGCAAATATTGGTGTTGTTACACAACTTGCTATGTTAGCCCGAATTAATGAATACGGATTCTTAGAAGCTCCATACAGAGTAGTTAAAAATGAGGTTAAGGCTACGAAAAAGGATATGGAGGGCAGAATATTAAATGAAGATATTAAAGGTATAGGAGAGGTAGGAGATGAAATTAAAGGGACTGTGTTGGATAAGATATATAAGAAGAAAAGTATAAAGAGTGTCAAAGTGAAGCCATTTCTATCCGAGAAAGTTCAATACCTAGATGCCAAGCTTGAAGAAGAGAAATATATAGGGCCTGCATCTGTAGAGACCGATGATAATGGTAATATTGTCGAGAGTCTCATCGCAATCAGGCATGAAGGAGACTTTCTCTTAGAAAACGTTGATCTCCTTACACACGTTGATGTTGTCACATGCCAACAGGCAGGTTTAGGGATGTCCCTAATACCGTTTGTTTCTCATGATGAATCCATGCGTGCATTAACGGGTTCTAACATGCAAAGGCAGGGAGTCCCCTTACTTAAACAGCAGGCACCATTAGTTGGTACGGGTATGGAAGAAGTTGTTGGTAGACAATCGGGTTGGGGTATATTTGCCAAAGAAGACGGTGAAGTAATATATGTAGATGCTAACAGGTTGAGTGTTAAATACAAGAAGGAAGGAATAAAGGATTACCTATTGACTACATTCCACAGAACTAATGATAATACTTGCTTTAACCAGAGACCTGTTGTTGATCCTGGAGACAAGTTTAAAAAAGGTGATCTGCTCGTTGATGGTCCTACAATGGTTAAGGGAGAGCTTGCAGTAGGTACCAACATTAGAGCAGCTTTAATGATATATGAAGGATATAATTACGAAGACTCAGTTGTAATTTCAGAAAGAATAGTGAAAGAAGATATCTTAACATCTGTTCATATCAGAGAATACGAAGCAGAGGTAAGAGATACAGAGCTAGGCCCTGAGATGATTACAGCTGATATTCCTCATGTTAGTGATCGTGTACTACAAAAGCTAGACATAGATGGAATTGTACGAGAAGGGTTGAAAGTCAAGGGTGGAGATATCCTTACAGGTATTGTTGCACCAAGGGGAGAGAAAGAATTAACAGCTGAGGAAAGACTTTTAAGAGCAATCTTTGGTGAGTCAGCTAGTGACGTAAGAGATAACTCTTTACGGGTTCCTCATGGAGAAGAAGGAATTGTAATTAAGACGCAAAGACTTTCTTCTGATCAGGGAGATAAACTAGCACCGGGTGTCTTGGAGAAAGTAACAATATGGGTTGCAGATACTAAGAAACTCAATTATGGAGATAAAATTTCAGGAAGACATGGTGATAAAAATACTGTTGCAGCTATAAAACCAACAGAAGACATGCCTTTTACTGAAGATGGAGAGCCAATTGATATTATACTAACACCAGCATTTCTAAAAAGAATGAATCTAGGGCAAGGAGAAGAGGTCCCATATGGGAAATATGCTCATCTTTTGGGTGAGAAATTTGCATTTCCTGTCTTTGAAAATGTGAACGAGGAATGGATACAGGAACAGATGGAAAAGGAGGGTTATGATATTGATCAAAAAGTTGATCTGTACGACGGTCGAACTGGTAAGAAATTTCCACAAAAAATTATGGTTGGTTACAAATACGTTCTTAAACTACATCACATAGCAGACGAGAAAGTACACGCCCGATCAACTGGACCGTACACTGCTGTAACTCAACAGCCCCTTGGTGGCAAAGCACAGATGGGTGGTCAAAGATTTGGTGAGATGGAGGTGTGGGCATTAGAGTCTCACAGTGCTCCATATGCTCTACAGGAAATGCTAACTATTAAATCTGATGATATTAAAGGTAGATCAATTGCATATAAAGCGATCATACACGGAGAGAAGATTGAAACAACCAATGTTCCAGAATCATTTAAGGTATTAATCAGAGAGTTAAATGCCCTCTGTTTAAATATGGATTTAATTTCAACTGAAACCCCTGAGGAGGAGGTAGTAGATAATGAATAAAAGGCAAAACAAATACTCAGATTTTGATGCATTAAAACTCACATTAGCTTCCCCAGAGCAGATATTAGATTGGTCATATGGAGAAGTAACAGAGGCTGAGACAATAAACTACAGAACATTTAAAGCTGAACCGGACGGACTCTTCTGTGAAAAGATATTTGGTCCTACAAAAAACTTCGAGTGTTACTGTGGTAAGTATAAAAAAATTAGATACAAAGGTATTGTGTGTGATAAGTGTGGTGTAGAGGTTACTACTAAAGATGTGAGAAGAGAGAGAATGGGACACATTAAACTCGCTGTACCAGTTGCTCATGTATGGTTTGCTTACGGTGTTCCAAACAAAATGTCTATAGTTCTAAACATGCCACACAAAAAGCTCCTATCTGTAATTTACTACACTCGATACATGGTTGTAGAGATAGAGGAAGATGAGCGTAAAGAGGTTCTTAAGAAAGCAGAAAGCCTTAAAGAAGAGGAGATGGACAGAGTACAAGAGGAACTGGACGGAGAAATCAAAGACGCAGAGAAGGAGTATGATGAGGGAATCAAAGGGGCGAAAGAGCAGGGGGCTGATAAATTTAAGATTGATCAGTTAGAACACAAGAAAAAACAGGGACTAGCAAAGATAAGGAGAGAATATGCTCAAAAAGAAGAGGAATTTGAAGCCTACTTTGACAAATTGATTAAGATTCTTGAAAGTGTAGAGCTTGGTACAATACTTACAGAGGATGAATACATAGATCTTCAGGATAGAGACCTACTCTTTTTCGAAGCTAAGATGGGTGCAGAAGCTGTAAGAAAGCTTTTGGCTGATCTTGATTTAGAAAAAGAGGTTAACAAGCTTCGTAAGGAAAGCAAAAACCAAAAAGGAAATAAAAAGGCATCTACAATTAAGAGATTGCAATATTTAGAAGGATTTCTTAAAAATGATATGAGTCCTACATGGATGATTATTGATGTTTTACCTGTACTACCTCCTGAACTTAGACCAATTATTCCACTTTCTGGTGGAAAATTTGCTACATCCGATTTAAATGATTTGTATAGAAGAATAATTAATAGAAACAATCGATTATCTAGATTAATAGAAATAGGTGCACCTGAAGTAATTCTTAGAAATGAGAAAAGAATGCTTCAAGAGTCTGTAGATGCATTGATGGACAACTCTCATAGACCATCTAAACCTATGCTTAATAGCAAGAGATTACCTTATCAATCACTTACAGATGATTTGAGAGGGAAGAAAGGTATCTTTAGGAAGAATTTACTTGGTAAACGAGTCGATTATTCTGGTCGTGCAGTTATTGATGTAGATCCTAACTTAAAAATTGATCAGTGTGGTCTGCCTAAGGCTGTTGCTTTGGAGATGTTTAAACCATTTGTAATACACGAACTTCTTGAGTCTGAAGAGGCTCCAAATATAAGGATAGCAAAGGAAATGATAGATAACGAAGAAGATATTGTTTGGGATCTCTTAGAAAAAGTCATTGATGGGAAACCAGTTCTTCTTAACCGAGCTCCAACTTTACATAAATATAGTATTCAGGCATTCTACCCTAAACTTGTTGAGGGAGACGCTATTAGAATTCATCCATTAGTATGTAAAGCATTTAATGCAGACTTTGATGGGGATCAAATGGCTGTACACGTATTACTTACACAAGAGGCTTTAGAAGAGGCTAAAAAGCATATGATGGCGTCAGGAAACATAGTTAATATTTCAAATGGGCAGGTGTTAGCAACACCAAGTAAAGATATGCTATTAGGATTTTTCTTAATGACAGATATGAAAGAGGTTGAGAAGCCAAGGATGTTTGCATCTGAAGATTTAGCTGTGAAAGCGTATGAGAGAGATATAATTGAGGTGGGTGAAGAGATTTTGGTAAAAATTGATGATGAAGTAGTGAGTACATGTACGGGAAGAGTAATATTTAATGATAATCTTCCGGACGATTATCCATTTATCAATGAGAGGGTTGGTATTAAAATTATTAGAGAGATAGCAAGCGAAATTAAAGATCACTATCCTTGGGAAGTTTTAGTAGAAACCTTGGATAATCTTAAGGCTTTAGGATTTAAATATGCTACTGATATAGGATTTACAATGGCACCAGAGGATTGTGATATAGATTTTGACCTTGAGAGTAGAATTAAAGAAATAGAAGAGAAGGACGAACAGTTACAGGATAACTACTTGCAAGGTTTAATTACTGAAAAAGAGAAAATAAGCCTTTCTACTACAATGTGGAATGATTTTGCGTCAGAATTAGCAGATGAGGCTTGGGAGAAATTAGATGAAAATAATCCAATATATGAAATGGTAGAGTCCGGAGCAAACGGTGGAAAGATACAGGCAAGACAGGTTTTGACAATTAAAGGTATGGTTAGAGACTCTAGAGGTAACTGGGTGCCACTACCTATCAAGGGAAACTATAGGGATGGTTTAAGTGCTTTTGAGTACTTTGTAGCTGCTAATGGTGGTAGAAAGGGTATTGCTGATAGATCTCTTAGGACTTCATCAACAGGCTATTTAACTAGGAAATTGGTAGATGTTGCTCACGGAGTAATTGTAAGAGATGATGATTGTGGTTATGAAGGAGAAGGATTATTGATACATAAAGATGATGATAGAAGAATGAGCTTTGTTGATAGAATATTTGGCAGAGTATTAGCCCAGGATGTTAAAGACGGTAAGAAAGTTATTCTTAAAAAGAATGAAGCAATTACAAAAGAAATAGCTCACAAGATAGAAGATGCTGGAATAGAAGAAGTATTTGTACGCTCTCCAATCTTATGCAAATCTCCATACGGTATTTGTGAAAAGTGTTATGGATTAAACTTAGAAGATGGTAAGCCAATTGATATTGGTAGAGCTGTTGGCGTTATTGCAGCACAATCTATAGGAGAGCCAGGTACACAGATGACGATGAGAACTTTTCATAAAGGTGGTGTTGCTTCAGTTGACATTACTCAGGGTGTTCCAAGAATAGAGGAGTTATTTGAAGCTCGAAGACCTAAATCAGAAGCGGAAGTTTCCTCCATATCTGGAAAAGTTCAAATAGAGTACGCTGAGGATGATTCTGCAACAGTAACTATTACTGGTATTAAAAAGATGAAAAGACACTACATTGTTTCTAATGTGAGAGATATCTTAGTCTCCGATGGAGATGAAGTGAAATCAGGACAAACTTTGTACATTGATAAAGAAGAATCAGAGAAACAAGCACCATTTAGTGGTGTTGTTCGTATTAGTGGAGGAATACTAAAATTGGTAGGAGATGTGAAAGCAGAAGAAGTTATAACCGTACTACCTAATGTACCAATATTAGTAAAGGAAGGTCAAGAAGTTCAAGCAGGAACTCAGATTACAGAAGGATCTGTAGATCCTAGAAAGCTATCAGAAATAGCAGGAATGCTTACGGCTCAGAAATATATTCTTGATGAGGTCCAAAAGGTGTTTACAGAACAAGGAGTTTCGATAGGGGATGTTCATATAGAGATTATCCTAAGACAGATGGCAAGACTTGGAAGAGTTATTGAACCAGGCAACTCAGAGTATTTAGTAGGATCACTAATTAACCGATACATATCTGAAGCAAAGAATGAAAAATTGATTGAAAATGGTAAGAATAAAGCTCTTGTTATGCCTAAACTTATGGGTATTAAAGGATCTGCTTTACATACAGAAAGCTTTCTATCAGCAATGTCTTTCCAAGAGCAGGTAAGAGTTCTTACACAAAGTGCAATACTTGGGAAAGTAGATACTCTAAGAGGTATGAAAGAGAATGTAATTATCGGTAGGAGAATACCTTCTGGAGAAGAGGCAAGGATGGAGAATTTAAAGGAGTATGATTTTTGAATTTAATTGACTTTATAGTATAATACTTAGCTATGCCAACAATAAATCAACTAGTAAGAAAACCTAGAACAGCAAAGAAAAAAAAGAGGAAACATTTAGCACTAGCTACAAATTATAATCCTCTTAAGAATAAATACGATTTGGAGAACAACCCTTTTAAAAGAGGAGTTTGTTTACAAGTCAAAACAATGACACCCAAAAAACCTAACTCTGCACTACGTAAAGTAGCAAGAGTTAAGCTCTCTAATGGTCAAGAGGTAACAGCATATATTCCAGGAGAGGGACATAATCTGCAGGAGCACTCTGTTGTATTAGTTAAGGCTGGAAGAAAAAGAGACCTACCAGGAGTTAAATACATAATTGTAAGAGGGGTATATGACTGCGCACCTGTTGAAGGTAGAAAGCAAGGGAGATCTAAATACGGTGCTAAACTAGAGGAAGATTAATATTTTTATAAAAGTATATGAGAGGAAAACAAGCAAAAAGTAGAAAACAGAAAGTAGATAGAAAGTATAACAATCCACTTATTGAGAAGCTGATAAAAAAGGTTATGCAAGATGGTAAAAAAGTTTTAGCTGAAAAGATAGTATATTCGGCTCTAGAAGAAGGGTCTTCTACAGTTAAAACGGATATTGAGAACTTTATTAACCAGATAATAGATAATGTTAGACCTGCTTTAGAGCTTAGGGCTAGAAGAGTTGGTGGTGCAAATTATCAAGTTCCTATACCTGTAACCCCTGCTAGACAAGAAACTCTTGCTATTAGATGGATTGTAGATTTAGCCAGAAGTAAAACAGGTAAGACTTTTGAAAAGCTTTTATTGGAAGAGCTCATAAGTGCTTATAACAACGAAGGTGGTGCTGTAAAGAGAAAAGAGGAAGTTGAGAGAATGGCAGAAGCCAATAAGGCATTTGCACACTTTAGATGGTAAGTTTATAAAGTTTTATATTCCTTTTATTTAGCTAACTACTGTTGATTTGTAACAGGATTTTGTTGTTGAGGTGGATTTTCGGTAATATCAGGGGTATTCTGTTCTCTAAGTGGTCTACTATTTATATTTTGAGCGGGTGGTGTCTGACTAGGTTGTTTTGGTTGTGCTTGTACTGTTTGTATGTGAGATTCCGGTTTATTGGGTTGATTAGTTTGTGTCTCATTGTTTATGCTAGTAGGTTGAGGATTGGGAGGTTGTTGGGATGTTTGTAAATTAGCCATATCCCTTTTAACCTGTGATTGATTTGGTAAAGGATTCGGTTTATACATATTCTGACTTTGATTAGTAGGTTGATTAAGATTTTGTGGTTTCTGTTGTTTAGGTGTTTGTGGCACTTGTGGTCTATCATTAAGATTAACATCTTCTGTAGAATCACTCTTAGGTTGTCTAGGAGGTTTCTGTGGGGGTTGTGTTGTCTTGTTAATAGCTGGTGTCGGAGCTGCTGGAGCTTGTGCACTATCTGAAACTTGTGGCTTATTGTGTAATTTTGGGGTCTTTAGTTGAGGTTCAGGTTCGGTGTCTTTAGTGGGCATACTGTTTTGTTCTTTAAAAGATATATTACTATCTTCCGTAGTATTATTTGTTTCCGAGGATTTTCCTTTGATCAAAACCACAATAATTGCTATTACTACGATCAAAATTAACACCCCCAAAATAATCACTATAGTTGTTGTATTCATTATACGGATAGCTTTAAATTATCTATATAAAGAATATCTTAAAAATATAGGGGTGTAAAGATTAACTTTGTGGGTTTTCTTGAGTCCTAGATTGTTCGGGAGTTGTCTCCTGTTGATTTTCTCCCTCTTTCTTTTCTTCTTGACCCTCAGCGGACTTTTCTCCTTCTTCTCCTTCTACAACTTTCTCGCCCTCCTCTCCCTCTTCTCCTTCTTCATCCTCATCTTCCTCTTCTTTGGTTTCTTCAAGTATCTCTAATTTCTGTAGTTGTGTAATAGTTGCAATAGGGATATTCTTATCATCCTCATGAATTATCTCGAGACCATCCGGTAGTTCAATATCTTCCATAGTGATTGTTTGGCCAGGATGTTCTAGATTTGTTACGTCAACCTCTATTTCAGGAATTAAATCATTCAATTTACATCTAACATCTATACCATCGTTTACTTGTACCAAAATACCTATACTATTTTTAACAGCAGGAGCAACACCTTTTAAGATGAAAGGAATGGTAAAATCAATCTTCTCTTTAGGATCAACCTCAAACAAGGAAACATGAAGTATTCTATCTGTTCTTGGGTCTATATCTATATCTTTTACTATAGCTTTCTTACTCTTTTTGCCAATCTCAACCTCTAAAATAGTTGTAGGGGTAGCTGTTTTATAAAGCTGCACTGCAACACCTCTATCTATTGACACATTGATGCTTTCACCACTCGAATTATAAATTACCCCAGGGATTAAATTCTCCTCTCTTAGGTTCTTTGTTTTTTTACCAACGACTTTTCTTTTGTTAAGTTTTACCTTCTCCATAACGGATGAAGTATAGCAGAGAAAGGACTATTTGGCAATAACAGTAGTTACTTTCTTGACGTTTTGTAAATACTCGCATATACTTTAGCAGATAATATTACAACCTGCTAATATGAGCATAACGGAAAGACAAAGAGAAGTTCTAATGGCAATCATCAAAGAATTTATGGAAAGTGCTCAAGAGGTTGGATCAGTTACGTTACTAGAAAAGTATGATTTTGATGTTAGTTCTGCCACTATCAGAAATGAGATGGTTAGATTAATGGAGGAAGGACTACTTGAAAAAAGCCATGTTTCCTCTGGTAGGTTTCCTACCGATCAAGCTATTAGAATGTACGTAAAACAGCAATTAGAGGATGGAAGTATGAATCCACTATTGAGTGTAGAAATCAGACAAGGAATTTTTAGAGAGAGATTTAGTAGGGATTCTGTTACTAATTCAGTACTGACATTGCTTTCTAAGCATACGGATTCTGTAGCCTTTGTTGTTTTGGATAGTATTCTAAGATACTGGGGATTATCAAATATCTTAAAATATGAAGAATTGGATAACGAAAAGACTTTAACGAGTTTGATAAATATAATAGAGGATCCTTTATTTATCGTTAAATTGTGTCAGAAATATGGAGGATCTAAAGTTTCGTTACTAATAGGGGAAGAGTCAGGTATTAAAAATTTGGAAGAGTGTTCCTTAGCATTTATTAAAACTCCTTTTTGGGACACAAAAGAGTCCTATGTTGGAGTTTTGGGATCTAAGAGGATGGATTACAGTAAAGTTGTTACTGCCTTACAAGAGGTTAGGAGGGGTTTAGAAAGTTCTATGCACGGATGGAGTTAAAAATTCTTGACAATATTTGTTTCAGCTAATATACTTTAGCAATTACTAATTTACTCTGCTAATTATATGGGTAAGAAAAACAGCAAAAAAGCTGATAAAAAGGAAAACGCACAAAAAGAGGATCTTAAATTACAAATTCAAGAGCTTGCAGAGGCTATAGATACTCTTGAGGATGAGAAGTTAGAGATTACTAACCAGTTAAAACGAGCTTTAGCTGATTATCAGAATTTAGAAAAGAACACTGAGAAACTAACGAAATTAAGATTTCTGCAAACGAAAAAGAGTCTTGCAGAGGACATTATTCCAGTAATAGATGCGTTAAACATAGCTTTAAAAAGTCGTGAGGAATTAGATCTTGAAGATAAAACAGAGGCTTGGGTTGATGGTATATGTGCAAGTATTGAGGAGTTAGAAGATGTTCTTGCAGATATGGGATTAAACAAGTTTCTACCTAAAAAAGGTGAAAAATTTGATCCAGATATTCATGAGGCTGTTACAACGGTTGAAGAAGGCAAAAAGGGTAATGTTGTCGATGTTTTACAACCTGGTTACAAACTAGATAATGTACTTATCCGTCCAGCCAGAGTTGTAGTTTCTAAATAGTTAATTTTTTAATAAATATAAAATGGGAAAAATATTAGGAATAGACTTGGGTACAACAAACTCCGCTATGGCATATATGTCAGGTGGTAAACCTAAAGTAATATCGAATGCTCAAGGGGGAAGATTAACACCTTCCGTAGTTGCTAAAAATGACGAGGGCGAGATTATAGTAGGTCAACCTGCTAAGAACCAAGCTATAACCAATCCCGAAGGCACTATCTATTCAGCCAAGAGACTGATTGGTAGATCATGGGATGATCCAGAAGTTCAAAGAGATAAAAAGCTTTTACCTTTTGAAATGAGAAAGTCAAAAACAGGAGGTGTTGAAGTGAAGATGGATGATAAATGGTATAGTCCACAGGAGATCTCAGCCAAAATACTTACTAAACTTAAAAAGGATGCAGAAGATTTCTTAGGAGAAGAAGTAAAAGATGCTGTAATTACGGTACCAGCCTATTTTGATGACTCACAAAGGCAAGCTACAAAAGATGCTGGGAAAATTGCAGGGTTTACAGTTAAAAGAATTGTTAATGAGCCAACAGCAGCTGCGCTAGCATACGGATTAGAAAGTGAAAAAGATGAAAAGGTAGCAATCTTTGACTTAGGTGGTGGGACATTTGATATTTCAATACTAGAGATAGGTGATGGTGTATTTGAGGTACTATCAACTAACGGTGACACTCATTTAGGTGGTGATGATTTTGATCAAGCAATTATTGATCATATCGCAAAAGAATTTGAAGATGAACACGGTATTGACCTTAAAGAGGATAGAACTGCATTACAA
>CAZAJR010000026.1:0-3161 GCA_964485665.1 uncultured Candidatus Saccharibacteria bacterium | reverse complement strand
ATAGTTGTTTCCTCTCTTATTTCCCTAATAACAGTGTCTATTGGTTTTTCATAATTGCGCATATGACCACCAGGAAATACATAGTATTCTCTACCTTTCTTTCTTCTAAACATAACTAAGACTTTATCACCCTTTATAATAATACCTCTACATTGGAAATAATCATTTCTAACATCTGCATCTTCTGGTACACGCATAAACAGGTATTTATAAAATTATAGGATCTATATTCATTACTCTACATCAATCTCTATTTCAACCCTTCTATTTACTGCTGATGTAGATTCAAGAAAATTCCCTTCACTATCTCTATCAGCAACCTTTAGTTCAGAAGATCCTCTTCCTTCTGCTTTTAATGTCCACCCACCCATATCATTTAATTCAGCCCATTCCTCAAACCATGTCATAACAGATTTTGCTCTAGCTGTAGAAAGTTCAATATTTCTATCCTCGGGAGAATAACTAGTAGTATGTCCAACAAAAGTTAAAGTAGCATTAGGAAAATTTATCTTCAATTCCTCTGCTAGCTCCTTTAGCGCAGACTCTGCACTATCCTTTAGTTCAGAACTGCTAGGTTCAAACAAAATATCTCCAGGTAAAGGAGTAGGCTTACTAATCTCTTTTGGTCTAGGCTCTATTGGTTCACCTCCAGGCAATCTCCACAACTCCAAACTATTATCCCCTCTTGTAACGGCAACATGTTTCCCATCTGGAGTAAATGAAAGAGCATTTATCCAATTAGATGTCGTCAAGTCAAAACCTGTTTGATCAAATGTATATACTAAGCTACCTGTCTCAACATTATAAATGCTAACTGGGGCATGTTGAACACCAACAGCTAATAAACTATTATCAGGTGAAAAATCTATATCCTGAGGATCTTTTTCTATATCAATCTTTAAGACCTCTTCGTTACTATCTACATCATACAACTTCACAAAATATTTAAAATCATCACCTCTATCTGCAATAGCCATTACATCACCATTAGGAGAAAATTTAAAAATATTTGTGACTGCACCTGCATTTAGTTTTAAATCAATTCTATCGATAATCTCTTCTCTCTCAACATTCCAAATGTTTATATATGCATCACCACCCACCTTGCCCCAATGAGTTACAGCTAAAAGATTCCCATCTGGATGATATACAATAGATTTTATCCATGTAGGCTCTTCCTCCTCCAATTCTGTTACTTTATTATAATTCTCTAAATCCCATATCCATACAATACCCTCCCTATTACCAGTTGCAATATATTCTCCATCTGGAGAAAATGCAACATAGCTGTTGTATCCACCGTGTAGTGTTGTAATTTCCGATGCCGTTGTAGCATTGTGTAATATTGAACCATATACACCCTGACCACCTGCTAAAATTGTACTGTCTGTTGAGAACTCTAAATCATCAACAGTGTGCTCATAAACTACTACTTGTTCTAAAGATCCATCAGATAAATGATGAATATATGATGTAAGATACTCTCCAACAGCAACCATTTGGCCATCTGGAGATACTGCTAAACTGTTTAATGTGTCCTCAAACTCTTCACTCCATACTAAAATTGGTTCTGTTTCATCATATTCATCTAATTCATCTGTTTCTTCATCATTTTCCTTTACTAAAGCTTCCTGTTTCTCATCCGTTTTAAAAAGAAGATAATCCATATCAAAATTTCCCTTAAGAATCTCTGGTCTTAAAACTACGTACACAACTACCAATATGAGAAGTAGGGGTAACAAACCAAACAGAAGAATCTTCTTCAATGGAAATTTTTTCTTCTTTGATTCTTCCTGTATAGCTTCTTGGTTTTTATTATTCATATATATTTTTTTATATTTTAACTACCTATATCCTAATATATTACATAGGTATATGCAAACTTTAAATGGGTTAAAAGATAATGAAGGATTAGATGTATATGTTGAAATTTCTATAGAAAGTAATTATAATCTAATATAGATGGAGTTGAAATGCAGAAAGGCTCTACTGCGGGATACGAGTAGACTATCTTTCTAGATAGCATCCAAAGTATTACGATGAGGATTGCCGCCCTTCCAACTCCACAACTTTTTGAACTTCTTTAAATAAACTTTTGTGGTTGGGAAAACCGTTACAACTTGAAACCTCTCATTTTTAATGTCTTCTTCGATTACAACACAATATAAACAACCCTTTACTAATTTTTCAAAAAGATAACTCCCTCTTTTACAACTATGATTTCTATAAATAACATCTGGAAACTTTATGATTTTACCTAAGTTGTTTTTAATAAAATCATAAACTTGTGCCGTTCTTTTGTCATATATATGCTTTAATACTCTACTTTTTAAGCAAACTCTTCTGAAATTTACATTTATGCCTTTTTGTACAGCATGCGTAAGATTACAAATAGCTATTTCTTTATTTACAACTACAAAATCTTTTGGTGTATTGGCAATGTGTTTTCGATGTAATTGATATATACTTAAATTACTTTTGGAAATCATACACAATATTTTAGCTAACAGTTATTAAAAAACGATTAATTCTTCTTTTTACTATTCTAGGATTAATGTTATAATTCACCATATGACAAACAAAACATATATAAACAACGGAAACCATCATATATAGACCTTCGGTGTCTATATTCTGTTGTATACATATCGAAGGTAATAAAAGAACCAATTAAGGTTCTTTTTTGTTTAATTAAATATGTTAATATATATAAATTAATATAACTAAAAAGATATGAAAAACGATATAAACACACAACCAATGCCAGGACTTTTAGAACTACTGCCTAACCAACAAATAGCGTTCAATAAAATGCTAGATAAGATAAAAGAGGTATACAAACTCTACGGCTTTAGACCAATAGAAACACCAATACTAGAAAGAGCAGAGGTACTACTAGCTAAAGGAGGAGGGGAAACAGAAAAACAAATCTATGAATTTAAAAAAGGAGATACAGATATAGCTATGAGATTTGATCTAACAGTACCATTGGCTAGATATATAGCCCAGTACCAAAACGATCTAGTATTTCCATTTAAAGTAGGGAATATAGGAAAGGTATATAGAGGAGAGAAACCACAAGCAGGAAGATTTAGAGAATTCTATCAATGTGATACAGATATAATTGATAGAGATAAACTAGACATATCTTACGATGCAGA
>CAZAJR010000025.1:0-4266 GCA_964485665.1 uncultured Candidatus Saccharibacteria bacterium | reverse complement strand
CTAACACCCTATTTCTATTTCCAAAATATGAGAAAGATATATTGTCTAGCTTAATTTCTTTCTTAAACTCTATTGGTTCAGGTAAGACTTCCTTAAAATCTATCTCTACATCAGCCAACCCGCCCTCATTCATGTCGTAGTGGATTTTGTTTAATACTGGTCTATGGAATCTAAATACTGTGAAGGAATCATATATACTTTGAAGAGCAGGCATTAATCTATATCCTGCGAATGCAAACAAGCCTATTAAAGGAATCAACTCATTGGTCATTTGGTCAGTATAAATAAAGTACAGAACCAATCCTAAAACACCACCAAATGCTACTATCTCCATTATGAATTTAGGAGTTTTACCAATCACCTGATACCAGGATTGTAAGTTAAAGTATTCTCTCGAGTGCGTAGAATAGCTTTCTAAGAAGTACTCTTCTTTTCCTAATACCTTAGTAAACTTAATACCTCCTAGAGCTTCTCCTACACTTTTAAATCTTGCTCTATTCTTTTCGATTCTTCTTTTCCCTGCCGTTTTGAGCTTTCTAGAGAAGATTAGGTATATAACAACATATATAGACCCTAAAATAATTAATGTTATAAACGTCATTGCAGGGTTAACAATTATTAACATTAGGAAAAGTATAAAAGCTATTACACCACCCTCTACAATATTTAATACAGACAGGAGGAAATCTCCTGTTAACTGATTGATTTCAGAAAGGATGTTTTTTCTTAAATCATCACTGTTATGATCTAAAAAGTAGGAGTACGGTAAAGAGAGATACTTACCTAAAAGGGAAGTAGACATCCTGTGGTTTAAATCCCAAACAAACTTAGTCTTAAGTCTTACAGAGAGGACTGATATTATATTCCCAACTAAAAGTAAGAGTAAAACTAATATCCCTAGTATAAACATAAATATGTTCAAACTAGCGAAATTAAATAGCTCATAAGCATATGCTAAAAACTCATTACTTTCTACAACAGTAGGATCCATAACCATGTTCATAAATGGAAGTATTGACAGAATACCTACCGCTTGAAAGAGACCCATAGCTAGATCTACAGCTAGGACTTTAATTAATTGGGCTCTTTCTCGCTTCTCCAACAAGTCATTAAGTTTGAAAAGAAATCCTAATTTTTGTTTAATTCCAATTTTCATAGTTTTTATTTAAAAACAGGTAAGTATACCACTAATATCCAAATCTCTTTAGTAAGGAAAGTGACAAGTATTTACCAAAACTAACAACTTTATATGTGTAATAATACACCACCCCATACCTATCTCTTATAACCCTAGCCGTATCTCCATAAGATTTCTTTAAATCAGAACTAATACCACTACTATCATAATCACATATTAATAAGTCTGTTTTTTTAACATTACAGTTATTATCAAATAACTTACATATTAAATCAAAATCACTAGCTATTTCATACCTTTCATTTAGTCCTCCTAATCTATTAAAAACTTCTCTTTTTACAAAATAGCCCTGTTGACCTATCTTGTTCCCTAACTTTACATTAAAAGAAGTAAGCCTTTTATTTTTAATATAACTACTATTCTTCTCCCAATTAACAAACCTGATTTTACCATACACCATATCTTCATTATCTATTTCCTCTTTTAAGTTGGTTAGAACCTCATTGTCAGCAAAAATATCTCCTGCATTTAAAAAATACAAGTACTTACCCTTAGCTGCCTTTGCCCCCTTATTCATAGCGTTATATATTCCTTTGTCTTTTTCACTAACCCAGTGGTTTATACTACTTTCATATTGTCTAATAACATCTACTGTACCATCAGTAGACTGACCATCTACAACAATATATTCATAATCCTTACAACTTTGATCTTTAACAGACTTAATAGTCGCTTCTAAATCATCTTCCCTATTATATGTAACAGTAATTATTGAAAAAAAAGATTTATTGCTCATTTAAATAGCCTGTCGAAATAATTCTTTTTAAAATATTCATAACTCCATATCCTACTAATATACTTTTGTGTCTCTAGAATTCCATCTTCAAACTTATTCTCTATCAATGGATCTTTTTCTATCATTTCCAATTTCTTTATCAATTCCTTGGAAGAATTATAAAGAAGAGCATTTTTATTATCTACCAACAATTCTCTATTAGCACTAATATCACTAGCAAGAGATAATTTCCCTAACATCACATGGTGAACAATTTTAAGACCTCTATGCTCTTCAGATAATTTTGGAATTAAACAACAGATCGAATTTTTAAGAACATAATTAGATTTCCCTATCTCCAGTTGGCCCATACAAAAAACCCTTTGCTCAATTCCAAGCTTCTTTATTAGATCTACTACTCCCTCAGTAACATTACCTACTAAAACAACATCAAAAAATACTTTTGCTTTTGAATATATTCTTAGAAAATATTCGACTCCCTGGTAAACTTTGTAATTACCACTATATGCCACATATTTTTTACTTGGCAACTTTATATTCTCCACTCCCAAATCAGCTCTATCATAAAGTAAAAATTTCTTTTTATTTACAAAAAGTTCATCATCTTCATACTGTTTCCAATTAAGAATAATTAGATCAAATGGTTTTACAACAAGCTTTTCTACAAACCTAACAATTCCCAATACAACTTTTTTACTTCCTACTGTTTTCATGTTGTCTGACACCCTGTTGTGGAGATCATAAACATACCTTGGTCTTCTAAAAAAGATATGGAAGAAAGACCCTATAAAAGCAGCTTCAAAATCTTCGCAATGAACAATATCATAACGACTCTGTAGAAGTAATTTGAAAGCTTTAAGAAAAACGAAGAAATCTAAAAAGATTTTCTTAAAAGAAACTTGCCCTACTCCTAGATTATTAGATTTAAAGAATTTACAGATTCTATGATATTTAACCCCTTTGTACTTAATATCTTTTCCATGAGGGTAAGCTACTAGATCTATACTATTCCTCCCCCCAAGAGAGAGATGTTTTAATATGGAATTAACTCTAAGAGCAGATCCTTTAGGAGCAAAGAAAGGTGTAGTGGTTATTACTAAAATTTTCTTACTTTTTGTTTTTCTGTTCATAAAAACTTTTTGTTAAAAAGACATTGGATACTATTTTTTTGCTTTTACATAAAAGTTGGTTTCCAATCCCAATCTCCGAGGGTTAATTCTTCTTAAAATCTTAGGTAATTTCTGCCTATACCAACTTGTAAAATAGTCTACTTCTACAAAATCAACCTGAAAATTCGCGTTCCTAAACAAAGCTAAAAGACTCTTCCTACTTTGAAGAGAGACATGTACTTTCCTATTCTTTGTAAAGCTTTTATATCTAAAAACGTCAAAAATGATACTTGGGACTTTGTTGGGCGTTTGTAAAAGATACAGACCATCATCTTTAAGAATTCTCCAAACTTCCTCTACGTGTTTTTCTACATCTTTAATATGTTCTAGTACATCAAAGCTAACAACGATATCAAATTCTTCTCCTGGAAAGCCTAGTATAGCTCCAGATGTTTCGCGAAATCGATTATTCATTTCCTTCCCAAATCTCTTCTTGGCTACAGAAAGGTATTCTCTGTCAGTATCTATTCCGACCACGTCAGTACCTTTGTCAAAAAGATACTTTGTCATACTACCCTTGCCACAACCTATTTCTAGAACCTTCTTGTCCTTCCAATCTATATTTAAGCTTTGAAGAAAATTTTTATTGGCTTCTAAGTTACCAAAGTTGTATTTATCCACTAGTGTTTAACAAAAATTAAGAGATTAAACATAATGATATCATCATAAAAGCATTTTTTACAGTTTAACGCCAATAACAAACAATAAGAGTTCACCCATAATACCCCCTATACCACTCCACAAACTCCCCTATCCCTTCCTTTAATGTAGTTTTAGGATCATACCCTAACATCTCCTTACTCTTACTAATATCACTATACGTAATCATTACATCCCCCTTTTGCATAGGCAATAAATTCTTCTTAGCCTTAATACCTAATTCATCCTCTATTATTTCTATCATCTCCCCTAACTCATCAGGACTACCCTTACCCAAATTAAAAATCTCATTCTCGTAATCTGAATCTAGAGCTCTAATAATTCCATCTACAATATCATCAACATATGTAAAATCTCTCTTTAGATCCTTACCATAATTATATACATCTATTTCTTTTCCTTCAGTTATATTCTTTACAAACTTAAATATTGCCATATCTGGTCTTCCCCATGGACCATACACTGTAAAAAATCTTAAACCTATTGTATTTAATCCAAAAAGA
>CAZAJR010000024.1:0-2136 GCA_964485665.1 uncultured Candidatus Saccharibacteria bacterium | reverse complement strand
TAAGGGAGAAACAGTAATACTAGAATCTACAGTAAATCCAGGTACATGTGAAGAAATATTACTTCCTGTTTTAGAAGAGGGTAGTGGTATGAAAGCAGGTAAGGATTTTAATATTGCTATGTGTCCAGAAAGAATTAACCCAGGAGATCCTAAATGGAATGTATACAACATCCCTAGGAATCTAGGTAGTTTAATACCAGAGAAAACAAAAGAAGTAGCAGACTTTTATAGAGACTTCTTAGATGCAGAAGTAAATGAGGTTTCTAGTCTTAAAATAGCAGAAGCTACTAAGATAGTAGAGAATGCATTTAGAGATATTAACATAGCTTATGTAAATGAATTAGCTAAGTCTTTTGATGCAATGGGGATAGATTTAATAGAAACACTTAAGGGAGCATCAAACAAACCATTCTCTTTCATGGCACACTGGCCTGGTAGGGGTGTAGGTGGTCACTGTATAGCTGTAGATCCATATTATCTAATTAAGAGAGCTGCTCAGTCTGGTTTTAATCATAAACTTTTAAAAATGGCTAGAGAAGTAAATAATAGTATGCCGGAGTATACGGTTGAGAGATTACAAGAGGCATTAAATGAAGTAGAGAGACCCATTAAAGGTACTAAGGTTTTATTACTTGGTCTAAGTTACAAATCTAATATTGCAGATTTAAGAGAGAGTCCTTGTTTAGAGATATTAGATATTCTTAAAGAGAAGGGAGCAGATGTTTTAGTTTATGATCCTTTTGTCTTAGATATATCTAATGTAAAAACACTTAAAGAAGGTTTAGAGGATTGTGAGGCTGTAGTACTTGGTACATATCATGACAAGTTCGGGGACTTAACAAAGGAAATAACTAAAAGAAAGAACATTAAAACAGTAGTAGATGGGATGAACAGGTTGGATAGGGGGGAACTGGAAGGGAAGGGGATAGTATATAGGGGAATAGGGAGCTAACTAGGCGTATTTTATATCTGTAGTGGAGTTAGTAAAGGATGAAAACCACAGTAAACAAGTTAAGGTTTTTTATTAAAATACTCTTTTTTTATTTTATTACTTTTCTTTTAGGTTTGATTATCCCTAAGAGAAAAGATCTTGTTGTTATTACAGCTAGCAAGGGGAAATATTACAATGGGAATGCTAAGGCATTGTTTGAGCATCTACTAACAAGAGATGGTTTAGAGGTGTGTTATTTTATAAGAGAGAAAGCTTGTTATGAGAAGTTATCAAAAAGAAAAGACAATATCGTCTATCATTACTCTTTCAGAGGTCTGTGGTTATTTCTTAGAGCTAGAACTGTTTGTGTAACTCATGGTCAAGCTGATTTCTTGGGCTTTTTCCCTTCTATTTGGCAAAATTGGATTTATTTGGGACATGGGATAGGGACGAAGGCGAGACTTTTCTTAAGAGAGAGTATGAGTTTGTCTGAGAAAATTCAGACGGCTTTGTCCAGAACATGTATTTATATAGCAACCTCCGATTTTACTAGGTATTTGCTGTGTGCTACCTATCACATTAAAGCTAAGAAAGTTATTGTGACTGGTTATCCAAGGACCGATGTCCTATATAAAAACAGGAATCTTGGGAGCAAGATAACTGAACACAATATCTTATATGCTCCTACCCATAGAGAAGGAGGAGTTACTGAGCTTTTCCCTTTTGGGGATTTCGATTTATTTCGACTGATAAAATTTCTTACAAACCGGAGTTTATCCCTAGATGTTCGTTTCCATCCCAATAACTATAAGAAGTCTAAAATTGAAATAGAGAACATTTTGAACAGTTCGGAACTAATTAGGGACAAAAGCCCAGATATAGTCCAGGATCCCCAAGACTTACTATTGAATGCTGAAGTTTTAATTACAGATTTCTCTTCTGTCAGTCGTGATTATCTCTTTTTAGATAGACCTATGATATTTATTATGAATGGAGTCGATAATTTAGGGAAACTTCCTGCCCCGATGCGCTCAGAGTTTGTTTTTTGTGGTTATCAGGTTAGAACATATAGAGAGCTTGAAGATGCGTTGAGTGAAATCCTTGAAGGCAGGGACAGGTTTGCTGAGCTGAGAAAGTTTGTAAGGGATTTAATGTATAATCACATCGATGACAAATCATCCCAGAGAGTCGCAGAATTAATAGAG
>CAZAJR010000023.1:0-19600 GCA_964485665.1 uncultured Candidatus Saccharibacteria bacterium | reverse complement strand
GTTACATCAAAATATATAGCTTGTGTAGTTTCGTATGTGTATCCATTTTCCTCAATCTTTTTGACCATTTCTATCATCTCATCTATGTATTCGGTTGCTCTTGTCCATCCTTGCTCTTCCAGATTATCTAGGCTCATATTAGACTCTATCTTGTCCCCTTTGGGTGACAGGATGTTTAGTTTAGAGAAGTCTTCTAGGACAGTTTTAATATAGTAGTTTGCAATATTTAATGGGTCTTTTCCTTCTTTTAAGGCCTGTAATTCTATCTTATCCTCACCGAAATCCTCATCTGATGACATGTGTCCTACATCAGTTAGGTTCATAATTCTCTCTACTTCATATCCTGTGTATGTAAAAGCTCTGTGTAATATATCCCAGTTTACATATGCTCGGATATTTCCGATATGCATTCTAAAATATACTGTCGGTCCACAGTTATATATACTAATTTTTCCTTTTTCCAAAGGTTTTATTTCAACGATTTTTTTATCAAGGGTGTTGTATAGTTTCATATATGGTTATTTTACATGGTATTTGTAACTATTTGAAGGTCTGTCCTAGGTCGGACCTTATCTACACGAGAATGCCGAGATATAAAAACACACAGATATATGGGGTCGGACCTAGGTCTGACCCTATGATTTTGAAAAATTTGATAACCCAGGAATAAATATATAAAGAACGCTAAAAGCGTTAAATACATGAGATATTCCTGGGGGGTTCTACTAATAAATCAAATAAGGAAAGCAAATTGAAAAATCACAGGTGTTGCACTTAAAAGCAACATGACAACATCCCAAATTGTCCTTTGCTCATCTTTGATCACCTTGTTTGTAAACATGACAATTTCTGCTGTGTAAAGTCCCAGAAAAACCAGGAAGGTGATCAGTTGAAAAAGTTGTAACGAAATTCTTGTTGAACTTTCTCGTAAAAGGATCATGTAAACAACGATTACTCCAGCGTACACAAACATTTGTAACCATTCCATGAACTGATTACCCACTTTTTTCATAGCCTGAGCCGCATTGCCCAAGATCAGTATAAGCATACCACCAACATAAAAAACTGACATTATAACCTCCAATAGTCTAAAAAATTGAATTCTTAGTAAAACCCAACCCCTCTTCCATTTGTTTTTTATACAAATAAAAAACAGATTGGGCTTACTAAGACAGACATTAAAGGATATAGTAGAACCTTTTTTTAAAGAGCAGATTCCCCGTGAGATATAACATCCACACAGGACCAATATTATACTATAGGATATATTGAAATTCAATATACTGGGGTCGGACCCTAGGTCTGGCCCTATCGATCGAAAATCAGAAAATTACTTCTCCTTAAACACAAAATTCTTCAAAAACCTCAAACTCTCTCCATACTCAAACAACATAACCTCCCTACCCTCCAACAAAACAGGATCCTCACGATCAAGCCTTAAAAACAACTCATCACCCTTTGATAAAAACTCACCATCCGTTGCTTCCACAAAAGCCCGCTTACCATCCTTATCAAAATAGACACGCTCTAACCTATCATCCTCCATCAAATACTTAAAAATCCAAAACTGCCTAGTACGACCAGTTAACGTAACCGATGGATACAACAGAATTAAATAACCATCGTTTGTATCTACAACACTAACTACAGCAGAACTATTTTGCCTATCCCACACAACCCCTTCAAAAACCCACTGCCTACCATTAATCTTTAAATTCAGATCTCCAACAAACAAATTATTCCAAACCTCATCATCGACAACTTCTTTTACATCAAAAATACCACTAATAAGTATACTATCGTTAGAAAACACCAATCTCCCATCCCTATCCAAAGCAATATCCTTAGACAACAAAGTGGTATACTCGTCAAAATATGAACTATCTATACAACCCTTTGCATCAACCAAATCAGCCTCTGGACAATCATTATTTACACCCTTCACCCAAATACCTCTAATACTGGATGTCCCTAAGACATTCGTTTCTTGTTTACTGACAAAATTACTATTAGCTAAAAAATAGCTAAACAGACAAACACCAGCAACTAAAGTGAATACGAAAAGATACCCCTTCTGCTCTAGAAATTTCTGTAACTTACTTTTACTCTTTCTAGACATAGGCAGTATGTAAAAATTAAATAATCTTTCTCCCCTCTAAAGCCCTTTTTAATGTTAATCTGTCTGCATACTCAAGATCTGCACCTGTGGGCAGGCCCATAGCTAATCTCGTTATTTCTATTGTACCCTCTTTCACTTCTTTTTTAAACATATCATTAATGTAGCTCGCAGTAGCTTCGCCCTCTAAACTTGGGTTGGTAGCAACAATTATTTCTAATTTCTCCTTTTCAACACCATCTAAAAGCTCTTTTACCCTCTTCTCAAGATCTTTAAATCTCAAATCCTCTGCCCCAATACCCTCAGCTGGAGAAATTACACCACCCAATACAAAGTAAACACCCTCATATACCGCAGAGTTTTCAAAAGCTATTACATCCAAAGGTTCTTCAACTACACAGAGCTTATTCTTTTGTCTTATTGGACTAGAACATATATCACAAATTTCTTTTTCAGATATATTAAAACACTTTTTACAAAAAGAAACGTTTTCATCCATATCGCTTAGAGATTCCGAAAGTTTTTGGGCATCATGATTTGGTGATCGAAGATAGTGATATGCCATTCTAGCAGCAGTTTTAGGACCAACTCCAGGGAGTTTGCTAAATTCATTAATTACTTTTTCTACAGATTGAGGTAGTACAGACATATATCTTAGTTAAACATGTTTTTAAGTGAATCTATATCCATACTCTGTGCCATCTGCTTTTGAAGTTTTTTCTGATAATCTTTAAAAGCCTGCTTCATTCTCTTCTTTATATGATCCAATTCATCAGGATGAAGTGTTTCAGGATCTATCTCTATATCCTCAAACTCCTGTGCAGCGTTCATATAGATTTTTAGAAGACCATCTTTGGATTCTCCGGTTATTTTTTGTTCTTTGAGCTTTTTTTGCATTTTCTTTGCTTCGTTTTGCATTTTAAGCATTTCTCTAATGTTTGGCATAGTAAAAAAGTGATTAAGTAATATATAGGATATTATACATCAAAACAGATTGGGGATTACATACCTTCAAATATTGCCTCTATATCAGAGGTAATTTTAGAATCAAAAGAAGTTTTCTTAGCTCTCTCTTTCTCTTTTTTCGCAGGGACATTCTTGAGTACTACACCCGCATTTGTTTTCATTCGAGGTTTAGCCTTTTCATTAACAGTACATGTAATATTATATGAATTTCCTAAAACATCTTCTAAGACCTCACGTATAACCTCTCTACTTTGAGCACACTCTATTTGATCTTTGTAGAACTGAAAAGCTACTTCTACATATATGCGATTGTCTTCAATCTTTTTGGGTTTTGATGTTGCAAGAAAAGTACCTAAATGCTTGTGTACTTTTTTAAGTTTAGAGGAGATCTTTTTCCAATTTTTCTGTATCTCTTTTATATCTATATCATTATCTTTTTTAATTTTCTCATCTGGATATCCATCTGTCATGTCCTCTTCCTCTTCTTCCTCCTCCTCTTCTTCGTTTCCTTGGTTACTACAAAACTCGGGTATTATCATTTCCATAACTAACGATTGATTACTGCTTCCTTTTAAGCTTCTTTCAATATTTAAAAAAGCTTTCACAAAAAGCAAAATATCTTTTTGGGATACCTTATCAAAAAACTTATACTCGAGTTTCTCTCCCTTGATTTTCGCTACCAACACCTCCCTTAAGACTTCCAAAGTATATGTAACAAATTGTTGGTAATTAACTCCCTTTTCTTCGATATCCTCCACTAATTCTAGCGCTTTCTGAGCATCATTATCACAAAGGCTACTGAGCAAAAGATCAACCATCTCTATATCGGGAAGTCCTAGCATCATTCTCACTTCCTGTTCGGTTATCTTCTTATCTTTACCACTTTGGCCACTAAATACTACATCAAGCAATGAAAGAGCATCTCTGTAGCTACCTCGAGCATTGTTAATTAAGATTTTCATGGCATCTTCCTCTATCTTCATCTTCTCTCCCTTAGCACTCTGTTCTATCACTTTCCTTATATCCTTATCCGTACCCAATTTAAAATCATATCTTTGACATCTTGAAAGAATTGTGGGTGGAAGCTTGTGAACTTCGGTTGTTGCAAGAATGAATATAACATGCTCGGGAGGCTCTTCTAATGTCTTAAGCAGTGCATTAAAGGCCTCTGTAGTAAGCATATGGGCCTCGTCGATAATGTATAGTTTGTACTTACCTTCTGTTGGAGAAAACTCAATTTTCTCTTTCAATTCCCTTATCTGGTCAATTCCCCTATTAGACGCAGCATCTATCTCAATTAAATCAAGAAAACTCCCGTTATCAATACTTTTGCATATTTCACACTCTCCACACGGATTTCCGTCCTTAGAAGGATCTTGGCAATTAATGGCCTTAGCTAAAATCCTTGCAGTACTTGTTTTGCCCGTCCCCCTTGAGCCTACGAATAGATATGCATGAGAAAGTTGGTCATTTTTAACAGCATTTTTTAATATTTTAGTAATATGCTCTTGACCAACAAGTTCGTCAAAATCACGTGAACGATATTTTCTGTATAGTACTGATGACATAGTGATATATCTTAGACCAGTAAAAGAGCAAATGTAAAGTGAAAATTTTGTGAACGGGTTTAAGACTACTACAAAAGGGTTGCCTACTTCTTCATTTTCTCTACAGCTTCCTTCAAAACACATGTATACAATCCGTAACCAATAGAGTTGATTACTCCAGATTGATTTCTACCTAAAATATCCCCCGCTCCTCTTATCTCTAAATCCCGGTTTGAAAGGATAAAGCCAGAACCTAAGGCTTGAGCCTCCTTTAAAGCGTTAAGTCTTAAAGCGCTGTTACCCTTAAGCCGATCAAACATAAAACAGGCGTATGCTTGCCTACTCCCCCTACCTATTCGTCCTCGGATTTGATACAGCTGAGATAAGCCGTAACTTGTCACATCATCAATAATTAATGTGTTTACATTAGAAATATCTATACCGTTTTGAATAATTGTTGTACAAAGTAAAATATCTATTTTGCCATCAATAAAAGATTTCATTGTTTGTTCAATCCTGTTGTTGGTCATCTGTCCGTGTAGTATTTCTACTACACTCTCAGGAAAGATTTTATCTAACTTTGCTTTAACAGACTGAATTGTCCCTACTCTATTATGCAAAAAGAACACCTGTCCATCCCTTCTAATTTCTCTGTTTACAATTCTTTCAACCTCCTCCCAAGAGAATTTACAAAACTCATTTTTAATATCTTTCCTCCCCATTGGTGGTGTTGCTAATACAGAGATATCTCTGATACCCATTAAAGATAAATTTAATGTCCTTGGTATTGGCGTTGCTGTCATAGAGAGAATGTTAGTATTTAATCTCATTTTCTTAAGATGTTCTTTCTGTTTAACTCCAAATTTCTGCTCTTCATCTATAATTACCAAATTTAAATTCTTACATTCAACATTTTTAGAAAGTAGACTGTGTGTACCTACTACAATATCTATTCCACCTGTCCTTAAACCTTTAAGTATTTTTTCTTTCTCTTTCTCTGTTTTGAACCTACTCAAAGACTCGATAGTATAAGGATATTCTTTAAATCGTTCTCGAAAGACGTTTAAATGCTGTTCAACCAAAACAGTTGTTGGAGCAAGTATAACAACTTGAAATCCTGCGTTAACCGTAGCAAATATCGCTCTCATAGCTATCTCAGTTTTCCCAAAACCTACATCTCCTACCAGTAAGCGATCCATAGGGGTTTCGTTTTGGAAATCATTTGCTATATGTCTAGTAGCTATCATTTGGTCTTCTGTATCTTTAAATTCAAATTTGTTTACAAAATCCCAGAATCTACTTAAATCTCTATCTGAAGAAATTATCTTCTCTGTCTGAGCTGTTGATCGAAGCGCATATAGCTGCAAAAGCTCCTTAGCTATATTTTCAGCCTCTTTTTTAGCCTTCTTAGATATTCTATTCCACACCCCACTATTGAGCCCTGTAAGTTTTGGCTTCTTGCGTCCAGCACTAATATATTTTGTAACCTTCCCTACTGCACTAAAAGGTATGAGTAATCTATCATTTTTAGCGTAATGAATATCTAAATATCTTTCTCCCTCCCTCTCTTTTACTCCTTCAAATACACCTATACCGTGATCTTCATGTACTAAATAATCACCTGGTATTACCTTTTTGAGTATCTCCAAAGTACTCTGATCTATATCACTGCTCTTCTTATGCTCACTAAGATCTATTTCTCCCAAAACCTCTAAATCTGTAAGAAGGAGCAATTTAGAAGCCTCATGTAAAAACCCTCTATTTAACTCTTTTTCTATTACACTACCTGCCTCAAAATATGTATCAATATATTTTTCTAAGTCACTTTGACTTTGCTCAAATCGTTCAAAATTTCTTGTTAAATACCATATTTCATATCCTAAGTTTTTATAGTTTTTTAATATATTTTCTGTGGTATGTATATCTGTGTAATTGTATATGCCTGGAATTCTTTTTAAACCAATATTTTCTGTCTCAAATCTATTTTCAATATCCTCTATTAAATACACGAGCTTACTTTCAGAAAAACTTTCACTCCCAACTATCTCCGAAGAATCCTTTGCAAGAACCTCTTTTGACTTTACTTCCGATATTTTTCTTCTATTTTCTGGCTTCACTATCTCTATACTCTCTATTTCATCTTCCCAAAGACTAATTCTTAATACATTTGTCATGCTGTAGGGCCAAATGATTAACACATCTCCTAAAAGAGAAAATTCTCCTTCTTCCCATACTCTTTCAACTTTTTTATAACCTAATTCCAAGAGCTCTTTGGATTTAAAGACTCTTCCTTTTGTAAGTTTAAGCCTTTTGTCTTTCTGCTTCTCAATACTTTTTGAAATATATACAGAGGACTGATAAATTGTTCCTAGGATCTCTGCAAAAAGTTCTTGAAATTCTGTATCTACGCCGGAAAAGTATTTTTGATCTTTAGATATGTTAAATCTTTTTGCCAATCTATCAAAAAATTTTTCATTTATTGTATTAATGCTTGAAGTTTGCATACGAGAGATTATAATAGATAGAGGATAACTTTGTAAGCACAAAATATGTTTTTAGCACATGGACCTGTTTCTTATTTAGCTAATGAGACAATACAAAAGAAGGCAATATCTGGTTTGAAAAATTCTCAACAGATATTTGTAGCTGTACTATCTGTAATATTTGGCACACTGCCAGATTTGGATTTTTTGATTTTAACAATGTTTAGTAGACCTTCTTACACTCATCATGATGTTTTAACTCACACACCAATATACTGGGTTGCTATTTGGTTACTACTGTTACTACTATCAAAACTCATATATCCTCTGTTTAATAGGAAAACGAAGCAATTTCTTAGTAAAGACTTGCTTCAGATAGTTCTTAATACTTTTCTAATAGCAGGATTATCACATTTCTTAGCGGACTGGCTGGTTGGCAATATTATGCTTTTTTATCCTTTATCAAAACAACCTTTTACTCTGTTTCGATATGTTTTTGAACCCAATTATTTTACCGGTTATTTTCTTAGTGTATATTTTGCTATTGAGATAACCATTATTGCAATCTTTTTCTTAGTTTTTAGTAAAAAATTTCTTAAGAAACATAAGTGGGATGATGTTGTCGCTTATATCTTAATCTCTCTATCTGTTTTGTATTTAGGTTTCTCTATCTTTATGAATTGCCAGACCTATAACAACAGCTTTTTAGAAAGCGCTAATAAACCGTATATGGATTATGATATAGATTACGACACAGTAAGAGACACTCAAGATTGGGATGTGGATAATGACGGGGTTGATAATATATTGGACGCTGACTATGAGAGCGTTGTGAAAAATGCGAAAAATATAATAGATTCTCATAAATTAGCTGTAGGAGAAAATGATAATTTTAAAGATAAATTACTCTTAAATTTCGGTGCTTTGAATTCGTATAGGTTGGTATCTCAGGCTTTTTATGAGGATCACTCTCCTATCGAACCTGTATTAAAAAACTTCTATATTAGCTCGCTTGATCAAAAAAGATATACAGTTAAATTTGATCATGAGAAAGTGTTAAAAGATTTTCTTAATTCACATGATCTGTTAATTGATCTTAATTTTAAGAACAACCCTCTACTTCCTCCTGGAAAGATCTTCTTTCTAATTAATGAAGATAAGGAAATTATAAATATGGGCATTACTTTGGAGAAAAACAACGTTGGTATAGTTTTACCAGGAGAGAAACAGATTCAAAATCATACTTTAGAGGGTATTTTGAAATTTTACGGTGGTACTATATCCACTTTTCAAATAGTTCAGTAAAGAGGAGATCTTCACAGGCCTCTACAGCAGTTGCTTTGACCATTTCTCTTTCTTCTTTATCAAATCTCTGAAGTACGTACTCTTCTCCAGGAATCTTTTCATCTTCATCTCTACTATCAATACCTAATCTTACTCTCCAGAAATCTGTTGTCCCCAATGCTTTTTCTACACTTTTTACACCATTATGTCCTTTGGGAGATTTTCCTTTTTGGATTTTATAATCCCCTAATATGATATCTAAATCATCATGGAAAAGAACTAATTCATCGGCTCCATACTCATCCCAGACTCTTTTTACAGCCTCGCCTGCATTGTTCATAGCTGTTTGAGTCTTTTGAAGGACTACGACATCCTCTGTCCCCCATTTAGCAGTAGTTACTTCAGAGAGCAAGGCTCTTTTGTGCTTAAAGGCATCATCTGCCATAAAGCCTTCGAATCTAAGTGCCTGCCTCATTATCTTAATACCAAAGTATCCAGCATTATGTCTAGTGTTGTGATATTTCGTATCTTTGTTACCTATACCCGCGATTAGAATCATTTTTATTTAAC
Organism: uncultured Candidatus Saccharibacteria bacterium; assembly: GCA_964485665.1. Classification (GTDB taxonomy): domain Bacteria; phylum Patescibacteriota; class Dojkabacteria; order SC72; family SC72; genus WOZL01. The sequence goes on along the minus strand of CAZAJR010000023.1, from coordinate 10,634 downwards.
CTCCTTTAATATTTTATTAAGTATATCTTCTTGTTTAATATACATTGGTTCGTTTCTGTAATCAACTTTTTGAAATTTCTCGTTATGTTTATACCCCTGTAAGTGCAAAATCCCGTGAATTATTAACCTTACTATCTCCTCTACTCTTTGATCTTGAGCTATCCTATCAACCACATACTCCGGACATATATATACTTCTCCCAGTATCTTTTCAGAATCAATATTAAATGACAAAACATCCGTAATTTGATTTTTCTTTCTGTACTCTGTATTAAGTTTTTGTATGTACTCTTTGTCTACAAATACTACATTGACATCTCGATTTAGAGAAAATTCGTTAGACAAAAGATCTGTCATCTTATTAAGGGAAATCTCGGGTATCAGCTTAAGCAGTTTTTTCTTATTAAAAACCTTTATCATTATTTAAGCATAGATTGGACAATATTTTTTACTGTATTTCCATCTGCTTGGCCGTCCAATTGACTCATTACTGATCCCATAACTTTGCCCATATCATTCATGTCAGTAGCTTCTAGTTCCTCGATCTTTTCTTTCACAACTTTCTTTATCTCTGCTTCACTCATCATCTCTGGTAGATATTCTTCGATGATCTTTAAGTCCTTTTGTTCTTTTTCGACTAAGTCTTCTCTTCCCATCTTTTTGTACTGTTCTATAGAGTCTTTTACTTTCTTAGCTTCTTTTCGAAGAATTTTTTCTATTTCTTTATCTGTTAACTCTTCTTTTGATTTAATTTGAGCGTTTTTTATTGATGCTATTAGCATCTTGAGAGTCTGACTTGTTTCTTTATAGTCTGACTTAACTGCTTTTATCATATCTTTTTGAATTTGTTCAAACAAAGACATATGAATGGTTAAAAGAAATTACTTAGCTCTTCTTGCTGCGGTTCTTCTTCTGCGCTTGCGTTTAGCCCATTCTCTTCGTTTTTCTGCTTCTTCTTCAGATTTTTTAGTTCTGTATACTTTGTTTCTGTATGTTTCCAGTATCTTCTCTCTTAGAACTTCTCTGTGAAGTCTTTTCAATGCACTGTCTATATTTTCGTTAGAATGTACAATTACACCCATTTTTTACCTCCTTGATGTTTTTAAACGGTTGGATTATATCATATACTATTTATCTTTGACCACCTTTGAATCTGATTTAGCATTTTTATATAGTTTTTTTAACTTTTTATCTAATGTTATTAATTCAGATTCTGTGTTAAGAGCACAATACAATACTATCGAATCTATAGCTGTAAAAGAACGGTTTAATTTGTATGTAAAATGAATATATTCATCAATATTTTCGTCACTTAAAAAGAAAATTTCCGACATTATCTCTAGCGTGCTTTCTAAAACAACATCTCTTAATTTTTTATTTTTGCTGTAGCTCATTATCTCTGCAATTACTACAAAGGGTATTGTGATATAGCTATCTTTAATTGTTGCAGCAATCTCTTTTGCTTTTTGGTGATTAACATCCTTATCATTTAATAGAGAAACTATGAAGTTTGTATCAAGAACGTATCGATTCATTTTTGTTCTCTCTGTTTCCTTACATACTTTACACTGTCTGGATATTCTGGTGCACTTATGATCTTTTCTTTGCATCTATCTAAAAGAGAGCCTTTTTTCTTTGTTTTGGCTGTTAATGCTGTTCTTTTTTTGTAGTCTTTGTAAGATGTTAGTACTGCTATTGGTTCTTTGAGACGTTTATACCCCAAGTATACCGTTCCTCCTTCTCTTACAAAGCTTACTGCTTTAGAGGGATTGTTATAGAATTCTGTTGTGGTATATTCTTTAGTTTTCATACTACTAATATGCTACCAAGAAGTTGGTAGTTTTACAAATTTGTTTTCGGATTATTCCTTTCTAATTTTCTCTTCAAACTTTTTCATTCTTCTATCTGAAAGATATTCTTTTCTACTGTAGTTAAGTTTGAGTATTAGGTTAGTTATACTCCCCCAGTTTAGTCCTAACAGTATCAACAGTATCCCTGATACTACCTTTGCTAATACATTATCAAATATGCCTGTTTCTGGTACTGTGGTTGTTTCTTCTTCCGCTTCTTCGGTTACATCACATTCTAAATCCAGATATTTATCTGCTGTGAAGTTGTCTCCTTGCGTTGGGTATGCGGTAGCAGTGTTTTCATATCTTCCGTATGAGTCTTGTGGTATTTTGAGATAGTAGGTAAATGTTTGACTTGCTTCTGGATCAAATGTTTCTTCTTCTCCTTCTAAATCCCATGTTATTAAACTTGAATCGTATGTTCCAGTTGCTGAGATATCGTTTAGATATTCTTCTCTAACTTTTAGGTCTACTTGGTCAACAATCTTATCTATACTTCCCTGGGCTCCTCCTACGTTTGTTACCGTGATACTGTATGTGCCTTTGGCGTATGTTGTTTCGTCTTCAACTATACATTCTGCTGTGCCTTCTTTAACGATTGTCCAATCTGGGTTTTCTTGTACTTCAGGACATAAACATGTGTCTTGGTTACATTCTTCCCATGTACATGTATATCCTGTTGGGTTACCTAATTCACATTCTTCTGTTTCTTCGAGTATTCCGTCTCCGCAAGAGGGTTCTGGCTCATCAGGGCATCTACATGTGTCCTGATTACATTCAGACCATGTGCAGAAGTATCCTTCTGGGTCTCCTTGTTCGCATTCTTCTCCTTCATCTAATGTTCCATCCCCACATGTAGGCTCTGGCTCATCTTCTTCTAGTACTGTGAAGTTTGTACTAAGAGTACAGTTATCTCCTCCAATACCCTTTCCGTCCTTCCAGGCTATAGTTAGGTCATAATCACCAGAGCCGATATACTGTTGACCAGGACCAATAAGTAGCTCAATATTATCACCCTTTGTTGTATAACAAGTTGCACCTATTATATTACCACACTTCACGACATCCTCTCCATTTAACGTAACTGTTGCCTCACCTAATCCGTCAGTATCCGTATTCTTTACTGTGACTGGGTTTAAATTAGTCCCATACTCATAAGTTCCTGTAGGTTTATTAACCCAGTTCCCACCGTCACAAATATTCACTTTTGTTAAGCAAAGTTTATACAAATGAACACTCTCTGCTGTCTTTGATCCTGAACAAGTATATGTATGACTCATAACTACATTACTATTTGAATCCTCTAAAAGATGAAATTTCCCCAGTGAATTACTGCCCTCCCAATAGTCCCCAGTACTGCTAGGATACAGAATTTTATTAACACCAGATGTAGCCACTAATGGTTCATCGTTTGGTAATTTATTAATTGATAGTTTAAATTTTTCGTTTGTTTGCCCTTGTGCCTGATAATGACCTCTTCCTACTAATCCTTCAATACTATATATTCCTTCAACAAAATCTTCTGGCAAGTTATTATCAATTGAGAAACTTCGCGTAGGTGGACATACCTCCGCGTCGCTATACTTCCCTTCTTTTTTTGTACTCATACAATTTTTTCCACAAACCCACTGCCCCAACTTGTACTCTGGATTTCTAAGATGAGTAGCATGACCCAAATCAACCAGAATACCATCACATGGAAGTCCTGCTTTCGGACCAACATTCCCCGGTGGTCTAGCCTCACTATCCTCTGGTGCTACTGTATCTTCCTGTAATACTCTCCAAAGTAAATATCCTCCTGAACCTAACACAACAATACCAAGTATTACAAACAAAACAATCTTCCCTTTTTTAGTAAGTTTTAGTTTCATTTAAACCTATCCTCCAATTTTTCTCTCCTTTGACTCGCTCTAATCCTTTCTTTACGTTTTCTTTTAATCTCTTTTCTAAACTCTCTCTTTTCTGATATTGAATTAAAGAAATAGTTAATACGACTATACTGACTAACTAAACCACCAAGGAAGATGAAAGATATACCTACAGAAACCCTACCTAATACTGTATCAAATATACCTGTCTCTGGGACTGTATCTCCTTGAGCTACAGGCTCACCACAATCTTCTGGACAATTATCAGAATCCTCTCCAGCAGTACAAAATCCATCACCGCATACAGAATCGCAATCGGCCGGGCAATTTTGTGCATTTTCATTGCCTGTACATAAACCATCACCACAATTTTCATCACAATCTTCTGGACATGTTTCCGCATTCTCATCATGAGTACAGTATCCGTCTCCACACTCTGCTGAACAATCATCGGGACAGCTTAAAGCTGTCTCATCGTGTGTACAATACCCATCACCACACTCTGCTTCACAATCTACTGGACATGTGTCAGCATTTTCATCTTCTGCACAAGTCCCATCACCACAGCTTTTAGACCAACTTACCTGTATAGTTTGGTCACCTGTAACACTTGATATTGCACCAGTCTCTGTATTTAAATTTCCTCCCGATCCCTCTGTTCTGCTAAAACTAGCTACATAATAACCACTCCTTGTACATGTTGGTGCTGCAGAATCATTTCCATATTCTACACTTCTAGTACTTGGATCACAGCTTCCTTCGTTAGCATCGTATTTTACTGTGTATGTTTCTTTTTCCCATGTAGCTTTAATAGTGAGATTGCATGTTACGTCTGTTACAGAACCTGTGGTTAAATCTAAACTACCACAACTACCACTTGCTTTAGTAAATCCTGTTAGAGTGTGTCCTGTTCTAGTACAGGTTGGTTTAGCTGATGTTTGTCCATTACTAATAGATCTACTTGTTGGTGTACATGTCCCTCCATTACCATTGTATGTAACAGTATATTTTTTAGCAGTAAATTGTGCAGTGACAGTAATATTTCCTTGTACATTTGTATCTGTTCTACTAGCACTTGTTTTACCATCACTCCATTTAGAGAATGTATATCCACTATTTGCTACTGCTGTTACTTTAGATCCTGATTTTCCTTTTTCAACTGTTTGTGTAGTAGATCCACTTATTTTACCTCCTGTACCTGCAGTGTATTTAAGGGTGTATTTAGTAACAGGGGATTTACAACATTGAGGACCGTTGGCGGCGGTATAACAGTATTGGCCACATTCGTAGTCATATCTACCTTTGCTAGTACATTTCTGACCGACTGGTTTACTAGCATCACTTGCTACTCTATCGGAGCAATCTGCCCCAGAAGAAGGACAAGGATCACACCAAAAACCTTGAACCTCCATAGGATGATCGGAATCCTTATCCTCAAGACATCCATAGGGGCCCATACAAAAAGATAAGGCAGAATGCCAAGTACAATCCCTACTTTCACAATTAGCTTTATTACTAGCCTCACTATCCTCAGGTGCTACAGTCTCTTCTCTTGTAACTCTCCATATTAAAAATCCTCCTCCACCTATTACTAAAACACCTAAAATGATAAGAAGTATTGTCCTTGTTTTTCTTGTAATAGTTAAAGCCATTTCTAAGGGCAGTAAAATAATAATTCTCCTTATACTAATCTATACTATTCAAATAAACTTTTCAACTCATCTATATTAACAATATCCTTTATCATAACAACAACCACAAAAACCATTAACACAGCAAAACTAATATTGATGATAATAGCCTCAACCTTAGGATCCAAATCCTTACGCAATATACCCTCAATTGCCACGATAAATACCCTACCCCCATCTAAAGCAGGTATGGGTAAAATATTCATAATAGCTAAAGACAAAGAAAGATCTGCAATAAGAGAAAGAAAAGGTATCCAACCCAAAGTTTTAAAATAATCTACTAAGAAAAATATACCCACTGGTCCAGAAACAGACTGGGAAAGAGTACTATAATCCCCTGTCTCCTTTGCCTCTCTAAACAATTGACCAAAAACCCTACCAATTAACCTAACATTATTAACAATATGAGAGAAACCAGCAAAAACTTTAGTATTAGAGTAATCAATATAAACAAAATAGTTTACTCCCACAGATATACCAATTTTGCCATCTTCGCCTACTTGAATAGTATAGGTATCACAAACCTCCTGCTTGTCACAAGCCACAACATTAACAAAAGCATTCCCCTCTATTAAATCAGAAATATCATCTACATACTCAACCCTCTGTCCATTTATCTCCTTTATGTACCCCTCATCCGGCATATCAGATTGATCAGCAAAATCTCCTTTTAGCACCTCATACGGCACATCTATATCCTTCTGTCTTACTATTTTAGCTCCTACGGGTCTAAAATCCTCAAATTCATGTGATAGTGCAACCCTCCAATCACTAAAACCTAAAACTAGAAAATAGCAAAGTATTGCAAGAAATATATTCATAACTATTCCTGCTAACATTACAAAAATCTGAACTATTTTACTCTTATTCTTTAAATTAGCCTCAGGCCCAACATTCCCTAATCTCTTTCTTTCCTCTTCATCTAAATCACTTTCACCTAATATCTTTACAAAACCTCCCAAAGGCAACACTCTTATACTATACAAAGTTCCTTTATGCTCCTTAGCAAGAATCTTAGGCCCCATACCTAGTGCAAACTCAGAAACAGCTGCACCTATAGATTTGGCAGCCAAAAAATGACCTAATTCATGTATGAAGATTAAAACACCAAGAACAACTATCAACAAAAGAATCGTCACTAGAAAATTCATAATTAGGTTGTAATATTAAGTTTAGGTACTGCTAGATAGTCATAAGAAGCTTCTTTTTTTCCTCTCTCATTTTCTCTATCTTTTCATTATACTCCTTTACTAAGTCCTCTAACATTTTTCTAATCCTATCAGCCTCATCTTCTGACAAACCCTCCTCCTCTAAATCATCAATATCCTGCATATATTTCTGTCTTACATTACGGACAGCTACCCTTGCATCCTCCACTCTGTCTTTCATAACCTTAACATACTCTTCTCTCCTTTCTGCTGTTAAATCAGGAAGCATGATTCGGACATGATCTCCTTCTGCTACGGCAGAAAACCCTTTGTTAGCATCTGATATCGCTTTAGCAATGTTGTCGATAATGGACTTATCCCAGGGAGATATAATTAAAGATTTGACATCAGACACATTGATACTTGCATAGTTTTTCATAGGGGCCTGATTGTCATATGCCTCAACCATAATATCTTCTACCAACTCCGGAGTTGCTCTACCTGTACGAATTTGTGACAAATCCTCTTTGAGAGCTTCTATGCATTTATCTAAATCTTTTTTGAAATTTTCTGTCTCCATATATATTTATTAAAAAAATAAAATTATATTAAATTTTACAGAAAAGTAATTAAAAACGAAAGGTGGATAATTGACTATATACAAAAAGTCGAATATAATTGAACAATCATAAGGGAGAATACGACCCATTATCTACGTGATAATGTGTGACGCCTCCCATTTATTTTTGCAATTTTATCTTATCCCTATAAATAAAATACTTATACCCTCCGAATTCTTTGAGTAAAGATGATTCTGTGTATTTGTTGGGTATTAATATAGCTTTTAATTTGTTATGACTTACCAAAAATTTGTATAGACAATGAAAATCACCATCTCCAGATACAAAAACTGCTTGAGCATATCTATCATAAAAAATCTTAGCAGAGTACAAAACTAGCTCGGCATCTACATTCCCCTTTGCTTTGCCATAACTGTCTTTTATTGTAGGCTTAAAAATAATATCATAACCACAATCTTTTAGATAATCATACAACTTCTGATATCTCTTTATATAACCTATAAATAAATATGTTTTATCAATTCTAAATTTGTTTTTTAGGTAAATAAAAAATCTGGAGAAATCTAATTTCCATCCTCGATAAATAACTCTCCCATTACGTTTTATATCTTTACTAGTCCCTTAATTGAGATTCTGAGAATCTATAAAAGCATAAGTGCGTTTTTTCTTTGAAGTGTTTTTCATAAGATAGGATACAAACTCCCAATTATACCCTCTTACAAAAGGAAAATCTTGAATAGTTAATTAACTACCAAATTCCCAATAAAGAATTCTCCTTATCTCTAAAGGCTCCCCTAGTTTAGTTATTGCCTCATCGAGAAGATTCTTAATAGTTTTACTCTCATCCTTAAACCATTTCTGTTCTAACAAACATTTCTCTTCATAATACTTGTCTAGCTTGCCCTCTACAATCTTAGGCAATATATCCTCTGGTTTTCCTTCTGCCTTAGCCTCTTTTGTAAAGAGATCCTCCATCTCTTTCTGTTTCTTTTCAGAAATATCATCCCTAGATATATACTCCGGCTTCATAGCAGCAACTTGTAAAGAAAGCTCATGTACAAACTCCTTAAACTCATCATTTTTAGCCACAAAATCTGTCTGACACTTAACTTCAACTAAAGATGCAAGCTTTTGATTTGTACCGTGTAAATATGCATCTATAATTCCATTTTGAGGCTTATCTTCTGGCTCTATTGCTTCATCCCAACCCTTCTCTTTAATTAAATCTACTGCCTTTTCAAAATCTTTATCAGTTTCACTTAATGCTAATTTACAAAGTCCTATCTTAGCTCCTGTTAGATTATGTAATCTAACTATCATATCGCTTTTTTGGTTGATATATTCTACTGCCTTTTGCATATCCCCTTTCGCTTTTTCTAAAACTTCCTTACAAAGAGACATGCCGGCAGATGTTTTTGCTCTTAGTTTCTTAATATCTTCTATTTTTACTTTCCCCATTGATATATGTTGTATTGAAGTTATTTAATAGCTCCTAATATTTCTTCTGCAGTCTTTTCTCCTATTCCCTTAATTTCCATTAAGTATTCTTTATTCTTTCTACTTAATCCTTCAACATTTTTAATACCAGCGTCTTTGAGTGCATTTTCTGCCCGAGTACCCAATTGTAATTCCTCTATGCTTGTAGCATCTTTTTTAGCTTTAACCTCCTCAGCTGCCTTAATATCCTCCTCTATATGCTTCTCTCTCTTAACAACCCTTACTACACCTGTCGTACTTTTTTTAGAAACTTCACCCTCTCTTAGAGCTTTCATTCTTAATCTCTCCTGCTCTTCCATTCTAGCTTTTCTCTCTTGCTCTGCTTCATACTCTTCTCTCAGTCTCTTTAAATTAGCTTTATGATTTTTTCTTAAGGCTATTAACCCTTCTGATTTCCTTCCTTTTGCTATTGCCTTACCAAAAAGATCTACATACAAAGAAATGCTCTTTAAGGAGTCATCATTTGCAGGGATTGGGTAATCAACTAGTTCTGGGTCACAATTGGTATCTATTAGTGCAACTATTGGAATACCAACTGCCCTTGCTTCTTTGATAGCAATATCCTCTACCTTACTATCTATTACAATTATTAATTCAGGTAGTTTGTCCATAAATTTGATACCTTCATACACTCTATTTAATCGATCAATTTCACGCTCAAGCATAAGGACCTCTTTTTTAACAAGTTTCTCATCTCCTTTAGCTGCTTTTTCTTCCATCTTTATTAAATTATTCACACTCTTTTTTAGAATATTAAAGTTTGTAAATAGTCCACCAGGCCACCTTTGATTGACATAGAATGCTCCTATCTCCTCTGCCTTTTTCTGAATAATAGTAGCAGCTTGTCCCTTCGTACCAGCTAAAAGGATATATCCTTTGTTAGAGGCCTGCTCTATAGCTTTAAGCGCTCTTTCTAAAAGAGCTCTTGATTTAACTAAATCTATAATATGAACACCATTTCTTTCATCATAGATGTATTTCTCCATCTTAGGATGCCACGCACTAGTTTTGTGACCGAAGTGTGCACCTGCTTTAAGAAATTCTATTAATTCTGGTATTTCAACACCTTTGTTTTTAGTCTTGGCATTTTTTGAGACTTTAGACTTTTTGTCTGCCATATATTTTACTCCTTTTCCTTTAAACACCTATCTTTCTAGTAGTTAATCCTACAAGGAAAAACGAAAGATATGTGAGATATATATTAATTTAACGATTGGATTATACACTATATATCAATACTTTTCCAACCGTTTTTGGCAATAACTATGTGCTCTAACAAAGTTATACCCATAATGTTCATAGCTTCATTTACCCTACTGGTAAGAAGCATATCCTCAGGGCTTGGTCTACAATCCCCAGAAGGATGATTGTGCGCTAATACAACGTAAGATGCATTATTTCCTAAAGCGTATGTAATAATGTCTCTAGGAAGAATCTGTGAATTATCTACTCCCCCTATTCTAATAGTTTTTTGTTGGATAAGCTCAAACCTAGAATTAAGATACAAAGCTACAACATGTTCTTGTTTAAACTTCGTCATCTTTTTAAGTAATTGATACGCCTGTTTGGAGTTTTGTATAGTTGTTCTTTCTTCGGCATATATTCCATAGACTCTTCTACCTAGTTCCATGCCTGCAACTATCCTCATTGCTGTCACCTTCCCCACTCCTTCTGTTTTAGATAGGCTTTTTACAGTAATCTCTTGTCCATCTTTAATACTCCTTCTAATTTTTCGTAGAATACTTAAAGATATACTTTTAAAATTTTTTCCTTTAATTCCACTGCCTACTAAGATAGCGATTAGATCGTTATCTGATAGAGAGTCTATACCGTTTTTAAGAAACTTTTCTCTGGGTAGCATATGTATATGCTACACAATATTTATGAAAAAAAGATTAAATGTTTAAATGGGAATTTACTGTTTTGCCTTTTTCTTCTTACTCTTTTTAATATACTTACAATCAGGATAGCCACTACAACCAATAAACATCTTACCCCA
>CAZAJR010000022.1:0-2301 GCA_964485665.1 uncultured Candidatus Saccharibacteria bacterium | reverse complement strand
TTTAGTTTCTCCGTTAAAGTTTGAGATGCTATTTGCCAGCTAAAATCTACTGATAATCTAAGCGGGGATGCTAATTGGGTACTGGAAAATATAAATTCTCTCACGGCGTCTATTCGCATTAACAAGGATAATAGAAGAATTATAAATGGAAGTATTAAGCTATTTATTTTATCTTTAATTAGCATTTTCTTATCCCTAAAGAAAACTGCTATTAAAGAGATAAACCATACAGAAAATAGTAGGAGTATAATATAGAAAGCTGTTATATTAGCAGAAAAGAGTACTAAAGATACTAAATTCACTAGAATAGTTACAATGGCAAACCAACTAAGATCCTGATCTTCTTTGTTTTCATATATGTAAAGGGAGATATACGCTAAAAAAATAGAAAAGATATTGTAAATAACCATAACGACCGAGGACCCCATGATTGGAACTCCTGTAGATCCCAGATTTGATATTTTAGGTATCAATTCAAAAAAGTTACCTCCAAAAAGAGTAATTATACTAAGTATGGAAGTGAAAATACTACCAATCAGAAATATATTAACAACTCTAAGAAAATCTTTAGAATCTTTTATAAAACTCCTAATTAGGAATGTTATTAGAACTACCGATGTAATACATAATAACCCTGACCCTAATCGATAATTATAACCGTATAGACTTAGATTAACATCCCCCGCAAATATTGTAGTCAAAAGTAAAGCGACCAAGAGAGAAAGTATTATAAAATCAATATCTTTCCTTAAGATAGCAAATTTGCCTGTCCACACAACTTTAAATATCTCTAATCCTAATAGAAATAGCGTAAACATTAGCACAGTTATTGCCATACCCTTTTCAGAATAATCCCAAGGGAAAGGAAGTACGGAGATAGGCAAAACTATGACAAAAATACCAAAGATATACTGTTGTACTAAAGAGATCTCACTAGAGATATCTTGGTTTCTGTTTATAGACATAGCGTATCAAATATACATATAAGCATATATATTTATGCTATCATAAAGACAACAGAATACCAACCATTAAACCTCGTAAAGATCAGTCGTCTTCAACTACTTCACCTTCTTTTACATCATCTTTCTTGTCACTGTCTTTATCTTTTTTCTTTTTGTCTTTTGCTTTGCTGTTCTGCTTAGCCTCTTGTTTAGCAGCTTTTTCATACATCTCTTTGCTAACTTTTTGCATTTTTTTAGTTAATTCTTCGGTTTTTTCTTTAACTTCCTCTTCATCAAAATCTTCTTTAGCTAACAATTCTTTAAGCTCTTCTACATCTTCTTCTAGATCCTCTCTATCATCTTTACTAACCTTTTCTTTCTGCTCTTCTAACAATTTCTCAACCGTAAAGCATAATGTGTCAGCATTGTTTCTTGTCTCAACCCTCTGTTTCTTTTTCTTATCTTCTTCAGCATGTTTAGCTGCTTCTTCAACCATTTTTTCTATTTCATCTTCTTTCAATCCTGTAGATGCTGTAATTGTTATATCTTGTTTCTTATCTGTGGCTAAATCTTTAGCAGTTACATTCAAAATACCGTTAGCATCTATAGCAAAAGTTACCTCTATTTGAGGAACTCCTCTTGGTGCTGGGGGTATTCCATCGAGTATAAATTTCCCCAAAGTTTTATTATCCTCAGCCATCTCACGCTCACCCTGTAATACATGTATCTCTACTGCTGGTTGATTGTCTGCAGCTGTAGAAAATATCTGTTTTTTCTCAACAGGAATTGTAGTATTTCGATCGATGAGTTTGGTCATAACTCCACCTAAAGTTTCTAGACCAAGTGATAAAGGAGTAACATCTAATAGTGTAATATCTTTTACATCTCCTCCTAACACTCCTGCTTGTATTGCTGCTCCTACTGCTACAACCTCATCTGGATTTACACTCTTGTTTGGCTCTTTGCCAAAGAAATCTCCTACTTTCTTTTGGATAGCCGGCATTCTTGTCATACCTCCAACCAAAAGTACTTGATCAATATCGTCTACTTTAAGTTTTGCATCTTTCAGTGCTTTTTTAGTAGGTTCAATTGTTTCATCTATTAAATCAGATGTTAATTTTTCTAAATCTGCTCTTGTTAAATCCATCTTTAAATGTTTTGGACCCTTATCATCTGCAGTAATATATGGAATGTTAATATCTGTCTTTTCGGAGCTAGAGAGTTCTATCTTAGCTTTCTCAGAGGCTTCTTTAAGCCTTTGTAATGCAGTTCTATCCTCTTTAAGGTCAATACCGTGTTCATCTTCAAATTCTTTTGCGATATGATCAATAATTGCTTGATCAAAATCATCACCACC
>CAZAJR010000021.1:0-7416 GCA_964485665.1 uncultured Candidatus Saccharibacteria bacterium | reverse complement strand
GGGGTTTCCTTTACATCAGGAAAAAGTAACTCTGATAGATTAATATTTTCTTCTTTAGTTCTTGTCATGGTGTTGTATATAACGGATTAAGTTGATAATATTATTATATCATGACATTAACAGAAGCGGCATTTTGGACAAAAAAGGTAGGAGTCATTGTAGCAATTGCAACAGGTATCTTTGTGATATTAGCAATTATACTCACTTCTTTAAACCAACAGGACCTCCCACCCGAGTATCTAACAGCAAACTATGCATGCACCCAAACTAAAGAGGATTTTCTAAAACATCAATTAGAAATTCCCTCTCTAGAAGTTAATACCGATTCAGAAAATGTCTTTGAATTACAAACAGATACTGGGAAAGTAGATACTCTCTCTAATTTGGAGATAATTAATGTATATAAATACAAAGAAAAAATTCAACAACTAGACACTCAACTAAGAGCAAAAGAAATTGCTGCAGCACTTGGTTTTAATCCAGATAATATTCACAGAGTTGGGACAACAGGATATGTTTGGAATAATAGTATTAATAAAAGAAGTTTGGAGATTACAGCAAGAACTTTAAACTTCACGATGACTACTCAGAGTTCATATATTCGAGATGTATCTAAAGAGAATCCAACACCCTCCGAAAATGAAGCTATATCTATTGCAAAGAACACAGTTAGGTCGCTAGGTATTTTAGGCTCAGACTATAATTACAACGAAGCGAACAACATCTCAACACATCTGATAGATGTAAATCCAGATGGGACATATTCCGAAGCAGCCTCTTTAGCTGAGGCTGAGATGATTAAAGTTGATTTACATAAAACTAAGCCAATGATTTCCATAAAGGAGAATATTGCCAATTCAGAAGCCATTATTAACTCTTTGAACAAAGATATAGGTCAAGCGCAAGAAGATGAAATTATTGTAAATGATGAAAGAATCAAAGTTTATAACTACTCTACTTTGATTACATATCAAGATCCAAACTCTAGTAACATTTCTATATATGTCGGACCCGAAGACCCCAATAGTGAAAAAAGACCTAATATCTACAGAATTGAATTTACATACTGGCAGTTAGAACAGGAAAGCTGTGGAACGTATGAATTGGTATCTCCAACGTACGCTCTAGAAAAAGTTCAAAATGGGGAAGGAAGTTTAGTATATTTAAATGAAAAAAACGGTGACGAAATAGTAGATTATCAACCAAGAACAGTTAATAAATATGTAATTTATGATATAGATCTGGCGTACTATGAACCAATTAACGAACCAACTTTTCTTCAACCTATATATATAATCACAGGAGAATCAGTATTTAAAGACAGTACCAGAGGAGAATTTCATATCTTTTATCCTGCTATTAATTATGAAATAGTACAGGATAGAATAGAAACAACGACTGATACCACAGAACAGGAGGATTCTGGTAGTATGTTTGGATTATAGCCCTGTTAATATTTTCTTGGTATCGATAAATCTCCCGTCAGATCCTAAGACTAAAGTCATCATGCCATCTTGAGTTATTCCTAAAAAACACTCTCCTGAAGTCTCCGTAAACCCTGTTTTACCAGCTATATTTCCATACTCTCCCAAAATCACATTAGTAGAGTACAATCGCTTCTGGCCAATATTCCACTGGATATCTATATATCTTTTAGAAAGAGTGTCCATAATAAAATTGTTTCTATAAACAATCGTTGTTAATTTATACAAATCCTTTGCTGTTGAACTGTTACCACCATACAGATCTAAACCCGAGGGATTATTAAACTCTGTATCACTTAATCCTAACTTCTTGGCACACTTATTCATCTCCTCTACAAACACCTCCCATCCCCCTTGCATATTATTAGCTAACACAAAAGCTGCGTCGTTATACGAACTAACTAAAATAGCCTTTAATAAATTCTCTACAGTTATAGTATCCCCTTTATCCAATCCCATTGTCCAACTCATGTTTTCATCAGCATACCAATCCTTTTTAACCTCCACTTCGTTAGAGAGTTCATACTCCTTTAGTGCTATTAAAACTGTCATTAGTTTGGAGAGACTAGCTATATACTTTTTCTCATCAATATTTTTAGCATAAAGAATACCCCCCGTGTTTAAATTAATATACAAAGCAGATTGGGAATCAACAAATTCTTCATCAAACTCTTCTGAAATTGCTAAAGATGGTTCATGTTCTATTTTGGTATCAACGAAGGTTACTGCTTCTACCTGAGCTTTACTTTTAATGTATGTTTCTTTTTGAAAAGGATTATACTTCACAAAGAAAAACAAAAAAGTGGCGACAGCTATTAGAAGAAGAATAGAGAAAAGAACTTTAATCCTTCTCTCTCTTTTACTTCGAGATTTTACATCTTCCAACTTTTTACTAGCTCTACATGCTTGTTTAAAAAGTTTTGCGTTATAACGGAAATCCTCTACTTTGTTGTCAGGACAGTTTTGTGACATTCTTTATTTTATTTTCTAGCAATTAATTTCCCTAATCTGTTTGGTGT
Source organism: uncultured Candidatus Saccharibacteria bacterium (assembly GCA_964485665.1). Lineage (GTDB taxonomy): Bacteria > Patescibacteriota > Dojkabacteria > SC72 > SC72 > WOZL01. The sequence continues at coordinate 4,913 of CAZAJR010000021.1, read as the reverse complement.
ACTTGGTAGATAGGTTGCTTCAAGGACGCTATCTAATTCTAACAGTTTCATCAGAAATCTCTCCATACCTATTGCAAATCCTCCATGTGGGGGACAACCGTATTTAAAGTATTCAAAATATTCACTTAACTCCTCTACCTTTATACCTCTTTCTTTTGCACTCTCTTTTAATTCTTCTACTCTATGTTCTCTTTGAGCTCCTGTTGTGATCTCAAGTCCTTTCCAAAACAGATCATAACCTAGCGCTAAACTTGGATCCTTAGGATTTTTCATATGATAGAATGCTCTTTTGGCATGAGGGTAATCGATCATAAAAAAGAACTCTGAACCAGTTTCTTCCTCCACTATCCTTCCGATCTCTTTTTCTTCTTCTGGAGAGAAATCTCCTGCCGATTTGCTTGGTATGTTTTCTTTAGCAAGTTTTTCCTTGCCCTCTTTAACAGTTATCATTGGAAATTCTTTTTGAGGAACTTTTACATCTACACTAAACTTTTCTTTAATTTCTTCTCCGTATTTTTCTTTTATTTCCTGTAACACACTCTTTAGCATCTTCTCTTCAAATTTCGCAACGTCTTTATACGAGTCAATATACCCTAACTCTACATCAAAACTTGTATACTCTGTTAAGTGTCTAGTTGTAAATGATTTCTCAGCTCTAAATACGGGTCCCATGTTAAATACTCCCTCTAAGTCTGCTGCAATTCCCATCTGTTTATGAAATTGAGGCGATTGAGCTAGGTATGCTTTATTTTCAAAATATTTAACTTCGAATACATTAGCACCACCTTCACTAGCTGCACTGATAATACGAGGACCTTGTATCTCTTTGAGACCATGATCCACACAGTAATTTCTCAACTGTTGACCTACAAGAGTAGATATTTTCATCATTAATTGGTTTTTAGAAGTTCTTAAATCTATCCATCTATAATCTAATCTTTTATCTAAGGCTGACACATTGTCTACATGCTCATCCTCTAATGTAATTGGTAATGGAGTTTGTGCTAGAGAATCTATTTTTAGCTCTGTTATAGCAACCTCATATCCTTGTTCTACTTGCTCTGCCGTTTTAACCTCACCCCTAATATCTACCACAGATTCCTGTGTTAGTTTCTTTACCATTTTAAAAACTTCTTCATCCTTATGCCAAGCTACAGCTTGTATTTTTCCAGTTTTATCTCTGATAATTAGAAAGATTATCTTTCCTTGATCCCTGATTGTATCAATTCTTCCTCTTACTCTAACTTCTTTACCTATTTTTTCTTTAAGGTTTGATATATATGTTCTTTGCATATAATTAAATTTTGTTAAGTAAAATAAAAATCCCCTCTTTCCTTAGATCTATTATACAATCTAAAGAAAAAGGGGACGATACTTCATACCGTGGTGCCACCCCAGTTGCATATTAATGCCTCTTATTTTGGTCTGCACTGTCAATCAGATTATACACTATACTTCCACTCTTTGGCTATAACCTGTAACTGTTCTCTATCGTTCCAACTGTTGACATTAACATTTCCTACAACATCTATCTTATCATCTACTTTCAGATTATCTACATCTTCATCACATCTAAATAGTAAGATTGTAACTAGATCTACACCGTCTCCTTTGCATAGTAATTTAAGATGGTTTTGAACTTTTCCAATTGGTTGTTTTTTAACAACAACTAAATTTTTAAATCCCACAACCGGTTTTCTATTACCGTAACCAAAGGGTTCAAGTTGTTTTAAAATATCTAAGAACTTAAAAGATATATCATTAGTGGAAAGATGTAGATCTATGTTTAATAAAGAAACTAACATCTCTTTTGTGATTTTTTCTTCTGCAATTTGTTTTAAACATTTTTTAAATTCCTCCCAACTATTTTCTTTGACAGTAAATCCTGCTGCTTGCTCATGTCCCCCAAATCTTTCTAGATGTTTACTGCATTTCTCCAAAGCAGATGTAATATTAAATCCGGAGATACTTCTTGCTGATCCTCTAATCTCTCCATTATTTTCTGTGGCAACTACTGTTGGTCTATTGAATTCCTCATTAAGTTTGCCCGCCACTAACCCTACTATACCTTCATGCCAACTATCTCCCAAAATACATAGTATTTTTTCATCAGTATCTACCATCTCTTTAGCTTCGCTTACAGCCTCTCCTGTCATTTTCTGTCTTTCATAGTTAAGGTAATCTAATTTGGAAGCAAGTTGTATACACGTTTTAGAGTTATTACTTACAAGCAGTTTGACAGCATCTATGGCTGTATCTATACGACCAGAAGCATTTATACGAGGTCCTATTATAAAACCTAGATGATAAGTATCTAGTTGGTTAATATCTACTTCCGCTTTTTCAATTAGATATTTCAAACCCATACGTTTCCTTTCTTTCATCTGCTGTAAACCGTATTTCACGACTATTCGATTAATAGATTTAAGCTCCATAATGTCAGTAATTGTTGAAAGAGCTATAAGGTCTAAACCTTTCGTATCCTCCTCAATTTCTGCGTTCATGTCTACTTCATCCTTTATCGCTTGTACCAAAAGAAAAGCAACAAACGCTCCACATATCTCTACATCTGCATATTCATGCTTTGGAAATTTTTGATGTACTAATGGATAGTTCATATCTTCTGATATATCTTCTGGAACTTGATGGTGATCTGTAATAACAAAGTCTACCTTTTTCTCTTGCAAATATTTATTAATAATTTCTTTATCTCTTATTCCACAATCTACTGTTAGTATAAGCTCTGCACCCATCTCAATACATTCGTCTATTGAAGATTTAGTTAAACCGTATCCTTGATCTGCACGATTTGGTATGAAAGGTAATACATCTACTTTCTGACCTATATGATTAGATAACTCTCGATAGAGAAATTCCCACAGTATACTGGTTGCACATATTCCATCTGCATCGTAGTCACCATGTATTACTATTCTTTTTTTTTCTTTTATAGCTTCCACTATTTTTTCTGCCGCCTTTTTAGCTCCATAGAGGTTTTTATAGTCAGGAATATTTTCAAGCTTAGGATTTAAGAATTTTTCTATATTTTCTATCTTTCTTAGCTTTAAAATAGTAGCTGAGATATCCTCTAAGGCTACCTTGTTTTCTGGCCACATCCATTTTTTCTTACTCTTCAGACTCATTTTGTGCAAATTTTTTAATTAAATCATACGAGAAACCCTTCCTTTGTAAGTACACAACTTTTTTAGTTTCGCTTAAACTAAGGTTATAGTTTTTATACTTTTTATAATATGTTCGTTTTAATATATCATACTCATCCTCTATTAATTCGTTCGTCACTTTTATCGCAATTTTCTTATCAATACCCTTATAAATTAGTTCTGAAACTAATATAAATTTCCCTCTTGGTTTGTTTTTAATTCTGCTTCCTACAAACATTACGGCAAAATTCTCATCATCAAGTAATTGCATTTTCTCTAACTGTGTAATTATGTCATCAAATATCTTCTCAAAATTAATGCCGTTATCCTCATCAAACCATTTCCCTTTCTTTTTGTATTCAAGGTCTTTTAGATATCTTCTCAATTGCAAAGTTGTTTTAGGAGATCTCGTAAGATAGCTGATAGCTCTGTCTAAAAATCGCTGTTTAAGTTCTTGATACAGAATCTCGTCTAATATTTTCTTCTCTAGATCTTTTCCTTTGTATAGATTGAATCTAGCAAGAGTATTTGAAGAAATGCCTGCTAAAAATTTGCTGTCTACATACAGATTGAATCTCGATACATTTTTCTTTTGTTGCTCTAGTTTTGTAATTATCACCTTACTATTTAATCTTTGCCCTGACTTCTTTAACAATCTTATCTTTCAATTTTTTCTCATCTTTTAACGCTTGTATAGATGCCTCTCTTCCTTGCGTTATTTGTTCATCTTTGTATTTATACCAAGATCCAGATTTCTCTAATATTCCTTGCTCAACAGCAGCATCTAGTATACTACTTTCTTTATCAATTCCCAAAGGGTAGATCATATCAAATGTCGCCTCTTTAAATGGTGGTGCCATTTTGTTTTTTACAACTTTCACTCTTCTGCTGTGGCCTATCACCTCGCCATCCTTTAGAATTTTATCTTTTTGTCTAATATCCATACGTACAGAGCAGTAAAATTTCAAAGCGTTACCACCTGTTGTTGTTTCCGGATTTCCAAACATGACTCCTATCTTCATCCTTAACTGATTGAGAAATATGATTGTTGTATCTGTCTTTCCTGTGATTGCTGCTAATTTTCTTAGAGCTTGGGACATAAGTCTGGCCTGAAGACCCATATGACTATCACCCATCTCCCCTTCTATCTCTGCTCTTGGTGTTAGTGCTGCAACAGAATCTACAACTATTACTCCAAATGCTGCAGATCTAACTAAGGTTTCTAATATTTCTAGTGCTTGTTCACCAAAATCAGGTTGGGATATATATAAATCTTCTACATTAAGCCCTATATTCTCCGCATATTTGGGATCTAATGCATGCTCTGCATCTATGAAAGCAACTGCTTCTCCCTTCTTTTGTGCTTCTGCTAATATATGCATAGCCAGAGTAGTTTTTCCTGAAGATTCAGGTCCATAGATCTCAACAATTCGCCCCTTAGGTATTCCCCCTATTCCCAATGCTATATCTAAGGAGAGTGCTCCTGTTGGTATTACATCAATATCTATTTTCTCTTTACTACCAAATTTCATAATGGAGCCTTTACCAAATTGCTTTTCTATTTGTTGTACAGCTACATCTATTGCTTTCTTTTTGCCTGAACTGTCTTTATCTTTTGTACCACTTTTCGACGTATTTTTCTTCTTACTGCTTGATTTTTTCTTGGTGTTTGCCATATTCAAAAATTGAAAATTAAAATATATTAGAGGATAACTCAGTGGTAGTGGAAAGTCAAAGATTTAGTAGCTTTGA
>CAZAJR010000020.1:0-4755 GCA_964485665.1 uncultured Candidatus Saccharibacteria bacterium | reverse complement strand
AATAGTAGTCTTAGAGATAGTCAAGAAGTATGCTTTATTGATAAAGATTTACAAAGTTTTTTAAACAGATATGTTAATGAGCAAAAGGGAGCAATTGTAGATATTGATACAGGAGAACAACTAGGAAAGCATAACGGAATACACTCCCTTACATTAGGACAAAGAAGAGGTATTAAGATCGGTGGTTCAAACAAACCATATTTTGTTGCAAAAAAGGATATTGAAGAAAATATAATATACGTTGCAAAAGGAAAGTTAAATCCTGCATTATGGAAGTCAGAATTTAAGCTAAAAGACTTAAATATTATACATCCCGATAATTACAAAATCACAAAAAATTTAACCGGGAAAGTTCGATACAGTAGTAAAGAATCTCCCTGTGTAGTTGATTGGGATCAGAAAATAATTGGGTTCAAAGAGAAAGTCTGGACGCCATCTGTAGGACAAAGTATAGTGATCTATAATAACAACGAATGTATCGGTGGAGGAGGGATAGAAAAGATTAGACAGTAAAAGAAAAATATGTTAAAATCGCTTCGCCCTAAAATTAATTGCCACATCCATGCAGGATTTTAAAAAATATCTCAATCCTTTATACAAGGATATATCCCGAGTGGAAGATTTCTCAGATGTTGAATATAAAAACAATCTCGAAAGAAAAGAATACCCCCATCTTAAAAGAGTAACAAAAATTAATACACAAAGTATAAAGAAACTTCTACCCAAATTAGAGAAACTCCAAATAGAATTAGAAGAACAAATTGCAATTATCGAACAAGAAACAGGTGATGACGCAAAAGATGCTCGAGGGATATACAACAAAATTTTGGCAGAGATACAAAACACAGTTGAGCGAATTAATCTTGATTTAATAAAAGTAGATTCTCCATATTTTGGTAAGATCGTCTTCCATCCGCATAAAAGAAATAAAAAAGAACTTAAACTATATATAGGCAAATTTGCCATTACAGAAAAAGATACTCATATCCCCCTAGTTATTGACTGGCGCGCACCAATAGCGAATCTTTACTATAAAAATAGTGGACCTAAAGATAATGTGAAATTTGAAGCTCCTGTAGGCACAAAAGAAGGAGACTTAAAACAAAAAAGACAGTTTGAGATATCAAGAGCCAGAATACAAAATATATACGACGCTAAATCGGGTAATGTCGCTGCAGACGAATTCCTACTTAGTCAATTGAAAGGTCGACTTGGCAAAAAACTAACTGATATAGTTGCAACAATACAGGCACAACAAAATGAAATTATTAGAGAAGAGATAAACAAACCCACGATAATACAGGGAGTAGCAGGAAGTGGAAAAACGACCATACTTCTTCACAGACTTGCTTATCTATTCTTTAATTATAAAGAAGATATTAGACCCGAAGCATCATTAATTGTTGCACCCAATAGAATGTTTCTAGACTACATTTCCGATGTTCTTCCAAACCTTGGAGTAAGTGGTGTAGAAACTCTCACCTATCTTTTTTGGGCTAAAAAGGTTTTAGATTGGGACAATAGATATACAGTATCTACTGAAAAGGAAAATCTTGAATTTAAAGAGTATAAAGGTTCTTTAGAGTTTCTTAACTTCTTGGATACATACTTTGATAAATATGAAAGAAAACTTCTAGATGAAATTCCTTACTCTAGATCTGATTTAATTGAGAAGCGATATTACGAACTTAAAAAAGAGTATCCTCAAATATCTATGGAAGAACGTCTTAATTTATCAACAGATTATGCCTTTGCACAAAGACAATTTCAGAATAAACAAACTGGCGCATACGATGATAGTTTTGATATAGAAAATGAAAAAAGAAGAGAAATCCTTCGGTATATAAATAAAAAGTTAGATCCTTTTAGGCTATATCAAAATATTTTTAAAAATAAAGAGTTGGATAAAGAAATATGTAAATACACTCTAAAAGGTCTTCGTTCACACAATGCTCATAAGTATTTTAGGATGGAGGATTTAGCCCCTATGGTTTATTTAAACTTCAAAATTAGAGGCACTACAAACCTCAAACAAGATTATATTGTCGTAGATGAATGTCAAGACATGTCTTATATAGAAATTTCTACTTTAACTAAGGTCGCAAAAAACGGTAATATTACTCTGGCTGGAGATTTGGCCCAATCAATTATTCCTCCATTCTATATTAGAGATTGGGAGAATGTAATCAACCTAATTAAAAATTTTGGTTTTAAAGATGTAAATTACCATCAACTTAACAGATGCTATAGAACAACTGTTGAGATAATAGAATTTGCTAATAAAATCTTTAAAGATAGGTTTCCAAAAAGTTATAAACTTCCTGAAGCTGTACTTAGACACGGAGAAGAGATTAAGAGGGTTGAATATAAAACAGAGATAAAGGATCTAAATGATAAAGGACTCAAAAGTTTCATAGATCTAATTAAAAAAGAGTTTACAAAAGAGGCTGTTACTTGTGCTTTAATATGCAGAAACAGAAAACATGCAGATCAGATATATGAAAAGATTAAACCTTTAGAGGATAAAATAGGTAGAGATGTTATTGCTTACTCAGAAAGTGATTATAAAAACGGTTTACTTGTCTTACCCGTATCTCGTGCGAAAGGTTTAGAGTTTGATTCTGTTATTATCGCAGATATGAACCAAAAACGATATCCTGACACAGAATATAGTACAAGACTCCTATACGTTGCAGTAACAAGAGCTTTGCACAGATTAATCACAGTTACAAATCAGAATTTAGAGAACTCTCCATTGCTAGAAAGCTAGTGCTTTGTTACACTGTAAGTATGAAGCTTAATAAAAAGCAAAAAGAGAAAATTAAAAAATTCCTATTAAAAATTCCTTCAGCTGTTTTTAGTTCCCCACTAGTAACTACTATTTTAACTATAATTATAATCAAATACATCCCCTATTTAGGTCTAATATTTTCTTCAATATTTTTCTACATCCTTACACCGATACTCACCTACTCCTATCTTTACAAAAAAGGATTAATAACTGATAAAAAATTTGACTTTAATATTCGTAAAAGAGAGGAAAGACCTCTTTATAATTTCATAATAATTCTAGGTTTTTTAACTAACTATGTGCTTCTTTCCATGTATAATGTAGCTACTGCAAAAGAAATAGCTCTTTTTCTCCTACTAGCATTTCTTGTATTTACAATCATCACTCTTTTTTGGAAAATAAGTGGTCATATGACACAAACAGTTCTTTGTATATTGATACTTGCATATATTTTTTCAAGTGTAAGCGTATATATTCTCTTAATTGGATATTTGGTATGTGTACCTTTAGTAGGTTTGTCTAGAATTAAATTGGGACATCACAATATATGGCAAGTGCTTGCAGGCACTTTGGTAACTACAGCTATTGGTGTTTTACTTTTCACAATTGCATAGAGTTTTGATAGAATAGGTATTAGTTATATTTTAAACTCGATATATGAAAGATCTAACTATCGTAGAAATTCGTAAAAAATTACTCAAAAAGGAATTAAGTGCAACAGAGGTTGTAGAGCACTATCTTGATCAGATTGATAAGAAAGAACAGGATCTAAACGCATACATAACTGTCCTTGAACAAGAGTCTTTAGATAGAGCAAAAGAGTTTGATAAAAATTTTGAAAAAGAAAGCAAGAAAAAACTTGGTGGAATACCTATAGCTGTAAAAGATGTTTTTAGTACAAAAGATATTCTTACTACCTGTGCTTCTCATATTTTAGATGGTTACAAGCCCGTTTTTGAATCTACTGTTACTAGAAGACTTTTGGATGAGGGTATGATTATTCTAGGTAAGACTAACTTAGATCAATTCTGTCATGGCTCTGGTACTGTTACTTCGTACTACGGTCCTACAAGAAACCCACATGATTTGAGTAAGTTACCTGGTGGTAGTAGTGGGGGTAGTGCTGCTGCTACAGCTGCAGATATGTGTGCAGGTTCGTTAGGTACAGAAACCGCAGGTTCTATAAGACTACCTGCCTCCTGGTGTGGTGTGGTTGGTCTTAAGCCTACGTATGGTCGAGTTTCAAGATACGGTGTACTTGCTATGGGTTCTTCTTTAGATTCACCTGGTCCTATTGTAAAAAGTGTAGAGGATGCTGCATATATTCTTTCCATTATCGCTGGATATGACAAGAATGATTTTACTACATACAAGAAAGATGTTCCTCATTACTATGAAAACCTGGATCCCTCCAAGATTAAGAGTATGAAATTTGTAATATCTAAAGAATATTTAGAGGTTGAATTAAGCGAAGGTGTAAGAAAGAACTTTGAAGATTCCATTGATTTGCTCAAATCTTTAGGTGCTAAGGTTGATACTATTAGTATATTAGATCCCAAGTTTGCTATGGCAGTTTACACTGTTACTTGTAGAAGTGAAGTTTCTTCTAATCTAGCTAGATATGATGGTACAAGGTATGGTTTAGAGGGAGAAGAGAAAGATAGTATACAGGATTATTTTGAATCTGTTAGAGGTAAGGGCTTCGGTGAAGAACCCAAGAGGAGAGTTATGACTGGTACTTTTTCTTTATCGGCTGGTTATGCTGATGAATACTTTAAGAAGTCTGAGCAAGTTAGACAGGTTATTAGAGAAAACTTTAATGATCTTTTCGACAAATACGATGTTATTGTTGCACCTAGTACTCCTTCTACAGCTCTTAGTGATGAAGATGCAAAAAACCCTCTATTTGGAGAAATGGCAGATATATTAGCCGAAGGAAGTTCGCTCGCAGGTCTTCCTGGTTT
>CAZAJR010000019.1:0-3761 GCA_964485665.1 uncultured Candidatus Saccharibacteria bacterium | reverse complement strand
ACAGAGTAGTACCACCCCCTTAGTATCTGTACACACACTCTTAACATAAGATATAAACCCAAAACAACCAATCATTACTTCTTCTATTTACAACCTCTTCACCCAACCATTTAGCAAAACCTTATCCACACTGTGAAACTATAGGATATTACATACTATAGGATGTGTTAGCCTTTTCGTAACACTACCCCCTACTCTTGGCTCTGTCTAGATATCTCATCTTGTAAAAAAATCACAATATCATCTCTAATATGAGGCAAAAGATCATCTATCTCTTTTTGTTTTAATAAAGGATTTAAATCCTGATTTAATAACTTATCACTTACATGCTCCTCTACAAAACCAATTAAACTCTCTAGATACTTAATATAGTCCATTTTCATACGATCCTCAACAACCTTTTGATTAACATCTAACCCCTGAAGAAAGAATTTATAAATATCGTAAAAATCTCTACCAGCAATCTTACCATTTTTATCAAAACGAGCTTTACAAGCTACCAACTTATTAGCAAACATAGTATCTAAACTATGACCATTACAATACATATTAATCTGCTCTAGTAAAACCTTCTTATATTTATTATATTTACTAACATCATCATTAATCTCCAATTTTAAAGTGTTTCTCTCTCCCTTAGGAGCATTATATCTAAGAAAGAACTGTAGATACTTCTTACTCTCATCCTTTATCTCGAAATCTAATTTCTCAAAAATCATATAGCACTCGTTTTTAATGAGCTCCCTACTCTTTTTATCAGGTAGATCAAAATCTAAATCAACTGAGAACCTATCTAACACACCCCTTAAACTAGCATATGTCCCACCTTTAAATTTTAATTCTTGAGAAAGTAAAGAGTTTTTTAAAATCTCTCTTAACAATCTATATATTTGATTTTTATGCTTAATAGCATCCTTATTGGGAACTATCATCGTATCCTATTTCCCTACTTAATTTATCAATTGTCTTCTGATCTATACTAATAGTATTGTCAATAAAAAATTTGGGATTAATATATCTTAAATCCGCCATTGCCCTCTCCACAGAGGCAACAGCAAACCCACTCTGATCATCTATCCCCACCCTATTTAACAAATATTTATCATTCAAATACCTGCAAAGATATGTATTTCCTCCTACCTCTATCTCTTTTTTCTTCTTACCAAACAGTGTTACCTTTTTAATATCCTGCATGATTAGACCCTCTTTTGCTAAAACAGTCTCACCAGAAACATACGAAAATGGACCACTAACAGCACAACCTAACTCATATCTATCTAAGTCCTCTAACGGGAGTGTTGAGTACAGCCCTTTATAGATCCTAAATAGTATCCCCCTGTCAATATATCTTTGTATAGTTTTAAATAAAGTATTCCTATTCTCTATTCCCCAAAGCAACGCTAAATCAGAGGTTGAAAATATTCTCTGTTTCTTTTGTAATAGTATTTTAGTTTTATCTATATTTCTTATCCTGTACATATATGTACAGGATACCGGAAGCTTGTTCGAAAGTCAATAGCTATATATTTTTAAAACCAACTAACGTACACAGCTATTAAAATAACAACAAATATTAAAGCATTATAACCAAACACTTGCCACTTAATACTGTCTCTTTCTTTTAATGTTAATAAACCGCCACTTACAAATCCCCCTATCATAGGCACTATTCCAATAATCTCATGATTAGAACCAACAAAAAGAAAAGATAATAGTACAAACAAATTTATTAAAGAAGTAATAATAACAACCGGCCATAACATCCCCTTCTCTATCCCTATCTCATTAAACTCCATATATGTTAAAAATAGATATATTAAAAATATTACTGGAACAATTACATACAAAGGAAAACTACTAGCCAGGACTCCAAACGTTAAAAAATAAATCATTAACAAAGTAAGAATATATGAAGCAGTCTGGGCAACATTTAATAAAGGAAGCTCTTTGTACAAAGACACATTGAAAATGTTAACCATCAGAAAACACGTATACGTAATCATCCATAGAAAAATTAATAAAACGACCAGTAAGATTCCTTCATATATACGATCAAACTGCTTAAAGAAAAACAAGAGAACAAAAATTACTTCACTAAATACAAATAATCCACTTTGAAAAAGGTATTTCCAAGACTCCCTCTTAATCTGAAAATTAAAAGCCCATACTAGCCCAATCATTGCCACTAAAGCATATATCCCCCCTACTACATATATATCTATAAGTGACTCTCCTTGAGCAAACACCTTAGTAAAAAATAAAGAAAAAGATATACCAAAAGAAAGAAGTATAATCTTTAACCTCTTTACACTATCTTCACCTGTGTTTTGAGTAATAAGTTTACTCATATAAGGTACTAATGTATTTAATTCCCTTCTCTGTTAATACCCTACCACGATTTGTACGTTTAATAAAGCCACACTTCATAAGATAGGGTTCATGCACTTCTGCTAATGTACTAGCATCCTCTGCAATAGCAGCCGCTAATGTAGCTATACCTACGGGCCCACCATTAAAACTATTTAGCATTAGATCTAGTATCTGCCTATCTATATCCTCTAATCCATTCCTATCTATCCCTAATAGCTCTAAGGTTTTTTCTACAATATCCAACGTTACAACATCCTTATCTTTACTCTCCGCATAATCCCTTACCCTTCTTAGAAGTCTTAAACCTATTCTAGCAGTACCTCTAGAGCATTTAGATAGCAAAAGTAATGCCTTATCCTCTATTTTAATATTCCATAGTTTACATGCTCTTTTAATAATATTTTTCATATCCTCCTTCTCAAAAAAATCTAACCTTTGTACTAACCCAAATCTCTCTCTCATAGGAGAACTTATCTTCCCTATCTGCGTAGTAGCACCGATTAGTGTAAATGGCTCTAAACTTAACCTAATAGTTTTGGCAGATGGTCCTTTGCCCATAATAATATCGAGAGCTCTATCCTCCATAGCTGGATATAAAACCTCCTCTACTACTCTAGATAATCTGTGTATTTCATCAATAAATAATATATCCTTTGCTTTAAGTCCGGTTAAAATCGCTGCCAGATCTCCCTGCCTTTCTATAGCAGGTCCAGAAGTTATTCTAATAGAAGAACTTATCTCATTAGCTATCGCCATAGCAAAGGTGGTTTTGCCAAGCCCCGGAGGTCCATAAAAAAGTACGTGATCAACAACCTCATCCCTCTTTTGTGCTGAATCTATCATCATACGCAATGTTTTTTTCTCATTGATTCTTCCAATAATATCATCCAACCTTGAGGGTCTTATTTTCTGCTCTGAATCTATATCTTCAGAATTTGTATCATTTACAACCACTTTGCTATCCTTCCCTTTGTTTTTTTCTTCAGTTTTCTTGCTTGATTTAATCATTAGTCTGATAATACTTTTTTAAGTAAATCCTCTATTTCCAATATCTCCTTATCCAATATTTTCTCTGCTTTCTTAACATACAGTTTCATAGAATCCCCTTTGAAACCTAATGCCCTCATGGCTTCTTTAAATTCTTTGATTCTTTTACTCTCAACACTCTGTTTATCTTCATCTTTGAAATCTATTCTTCCTCTTAATTCTAGTATTACTTTTTGCGCACCTTTACTTCCTAATCCTACAACTTTACTTAATTTCTTAGAATCTCCTTCTAATATTATCTTTTCTAAGTCCTGTCTATTGTATTTAGACAGTATTGATAAAGCTGTTTTAGGACCAACTCCCGATACTCCTATCAATTCTTCAAAAAGATCTCTATCTACTTC
>CAZAJR010000018.1:0-2085 GCA_964485665.1 uncultured Candidatus Saccharibacteria bacterium | reverse complement strand
TTATCATCCATTGCTACTTCAAAATTAGAAACCGGGGTCGATGTATCTGTTGAGTAAAGAGATACTCTCTTACCCTTATATATCAACCCTTGATCCCATATCTTTTTAAATGCCCATATTACTGATTCATTAAACTCTGGGTCCATCGTCCGATACGCATTATCAAGATCAACCCATCTGCCCAACTTCTCTATATACCATCGCCAATCCGCAATACCTTGTTCTACATAGCTTCTGCATTCTTCAACATATTTCTTCACACCTATCGTATCCTCTACATCCGCTCTACCTTTAATACCTAACTTCTCATTCACTCTAGTCTCTATTGGCAATCCATGACAATCCCAACCCCATACTCTTCGAACCTTATACCCTTTCATAGTCCAATATCTTGGAACTATATCCTTTGCTATTGATACCAAAATGTGCCCATAGTGAGGCATACCTGATACAAATGGAGGACCATCTATGAATGAATATCTTTTCTCTTCTGGTCTATTTTTTACACTTTTTTCAAATATTTTATTTTCCTTCCAAAATTCGTTTATACGATCTTCCATAGCACTAAAATGTGCTCTAGAATCAACTTTATTTATTTTAGACTTAGCCATTTTAATTTCTGTATATGTTATTTAAAAACAAAAGCCCCTTATTAGAAACTAATATACTTTACCATATTAATCTCTAACAAGGGGCGTTTATACGCGGTACCACCCTTTTTTAAAATTACATTACTGTAATTTCCTTATCAACCACCTACCATGGCTGTGATCTATGATCTCGGAGATCCACCGTCGGGTTCTACTTGCCTTGGCTTTCTTCCCGCCACTTGCTATTGATTATAGCTTAATGTGTTGAGTTATTATATCAAAACTCTGTCTTGGGTGTCTAACCCTACCGGCCTATAGCGAACAAATTCAATCACTATCGTTGATTTAAGAACCTCCTTGGGTGTCTAACCCTCGATTGGTGTTTATATAACGATGATAAGTACAAATCCAACGCGCTATAGGGTGGTAGGGTTAGACACCCCCATTGGTTATGATATACTATCCTCATGAATTGGAATTTAAAACTCCTATACAAAGATCTAAAAGACCCACAAATCGAGAAAGATATTAAAACTTCTGAAAAGGAAGTACATACTTTCATAGAAAAATGGGAGAAAAATGAGAACTACCTTAAAGATCCTAAAGTACTAAAAGAGGCTTTAGATGAATATGAAAAACTTTACGATAAGTACGGAATATTTACAAAACCCTTCTACTATTTAGGACTAACTAAAGAGCTTGATCTAAACAACAAAGATCTAAAAGCTAGATTAAACAAGTTATCACACAAAGCAACAAAGTTGGGTAACGAATTGCAATTCTTTACTATAAATCTTTCCAAAGTATCTAAAAAGAAACAGAAAGAATTTGTAAATTCAAAACTTCTTAAAGACTACAAACTCTATTTAGAAATGCTCTTTAAACGTAGTAAGTACATATTGAGTGACAAAGAGGAGAAGGTATTTAGTCTCACAGCTAAAGCCTCTGTTGGTAATTGGGTAACAATGATAGAAGAGTTACTTTCTAAACAAACACTTACTGTTTTAGATGAGAAGCAAAAAGAGATAGAAATACCTTACAACGAAACCGCAAAATACTTGAGGTCTACAAACAAAAAAGTGAGAGATAGGACCGCAGAAGAATTTAACAAAATTAACAAAAAATATATTGAAATTGCAGAATATGAAATGAACTCTCTCTTAGAGAGAAAACAGATTAGTGATGAGTATAGAGGAAGAACAAGACCCGATTCTTTTAGACATGAGACTACAGATGTGGATACAGAGGTGGTTGACACTTTAGTTGATGTTGTTACCAAAAACTTTGACATATCAAAAGATTTTTACAAGAAAAAGGCTAAATTATTAAAACAAAAAACAATTAGTTATCACGAGAGAAACGTTCCGATTGCTGAGGTTGATAAAGAATATGAATTTGATAAGGCAATACAGATTGTTAAAGACACTTTCTATGATATTGATAAAGAGTTTGGAGGTATATTTAGTTCCTATATTAAAAATCACCAATTGGATGC
>CAZAJR010000017.1:0-7578 GCA_964485665.1 uncultured Candidatus Saccharibacteria bacterium | reverse complement strand
GATTTTTTCTTGGTGTTTGCCATATTCAAAAATTGAAAATTAAAATATATTAGAGGATAACTCAGTGGTAGTGGAAAGTCAAAGATTTAGTAGCTTTGATTAATGAATTTTTAGCTTACTATATCAACCAAATTCTTAATTAATTCCTCTCTTAGTTCTTTATCTTTTCTAATGTATCTAGCTATCTCTATTTGCACAGCTGGTACTCTTAATTTAGAGGCACTAAATTCAGTCAGAGATTCCTGTCTGTTTTCTGGTAGTCTAAATATTTGTATGTTTAATCCTCTTAGTTTCCCTTGATCTAAAGCCTCTATGGTCTTTTTGGCTAATTTTATAGAATTACTAAATCTGCTTTTATAGTATATTGCTATATCAATCATATGCTCATCACTTAAGCCGTGGATATCAATAAATTGTTCTATATTATTTTCATTAACAATCTTTTTCACTTCTTTTTTATACGGATTCCCGCTTTTATGATAGTTGGGGTCATACTCTACTTTATCCTTTGTATATATCCCAAAACCTTTACTTTTTTTACAAACTGCCTGAACAATATCATCTGTGTATTCTTCTCTCTCTTTATATTTTCTTGCAAAACTGGGTCTTCTGTGAGGATAGGGATGTGGTGCTGAGAATAGGTATTTTATTTTCCCATCTATTGTGTTAAAAGTTTGCATATAATAAGTTAACATATGTGAAAAATTTTGTCATTTTTAATGAAGGCTAGATTGACAGTTTCAGTAGATAGATGAGATGATGAAAAGAGTATATAACTTTAAAAATTTATTTGATGTTAAAAAGAAATTTTTCTAGTTTACTGTTATCGATATCGCCTATCTTAGTCCAAAATAATACTCAATCAGCAGAGTATATAGACCCGATTCAATTAGAAAGTACAACAGAGCTTCTTTATACAACGATTTCATATCTCTATGTCTTAACCTACTATCTAATTACGTACAGTATTCTTCTTCTCCCAATACTTTTAATTTTCTATATCTACAAATCGTTTACATATATGAAGTTAGCTAAGAGATTGGGTCATAGATATCCATGGTTTGCTTGGATTCCTTTGCTTAGGTCTATACAGAGATTGCAGTTAGCGGATTTAAATGGTTGGTTAGTAGTTTTATTATTTATACCTGTTGTCAATATTGTTGGATTTATAGTGTTGAGTGTTATAGAGATTGTAAGGATATATAGGAAAAGAAATATGAAAAAGGGTTTATGGGTTCTTGGTTTATTTCCTATAAGTCACTTAGTATTGCTTGGGATATTGGCTTGGGGAAAAGAAAGCATAGAAAAAAATTAAAAGAAACTATTTCTTCTAAAAATATGTATCAGTTTCAAAAGAATATACTACTTTTGGCTCAAATTCCTTATCAGCACGTGCAGTTAATCGTAAACATGTACAATAGCGTCGTAGAGCATGTCCTAAGTAACGAACATCCACTATATCAACAATATCGTGTCTCTTCCTGATTATGCTTGAAGTAAGACATCTTGACATAAAATCATGAAAAAATTCATCTGATGTAAGTAACTTACTACCATAGTAATGATAAGATGCTCCCGATTCCAAAAACCATCCATTATCTATTCCTTTTTTCCAAAAACGTTTAACTGCCTTCTCTAGATTTTCAGGACCTTTTAAAATAGACATATCTGTCATAGGAATATGCATAATTTCACCATTTTGCATTTCTACTTTTGAACACAAACCAACTTGGACTTTAGGAGGTTTTTCGTTTACATATTTCTTAAAGAAATCTTTGTCCAAAAACATTTCTCTTGGAATAGGTTTGTCCTCATTATCTTCTGCTTCTGGAGAACCTACAGGTCTTTCATTGTTTTCATCAAGAGGCTCATATCCATAAGATCTCAGGAAAACATATTTAATGTCTGGATGTCCTCCTACAATGTAACAAGCGAGTTCGTAAGACCCTGTTTCTGGTCCTATGTTTTCCAAATCTACTTTATTACTATCCTTATGATCCATAAATACTAAAAATAGAAATTAGTTTTATACCTATAATATTAGACTATAAAGAGAAAGTCAAGAAGATAAAATATGTTTTAAACGCAGGAAATCTATTCTAACTATTCCATTAACTTCTGATCTTCTTCCTCCTCCAATCTCCCCTCTAGCATGACTTTATCAACTCGTCTCGTTAATTGATTAAACCTTGTATTACTTACCTGTTTATACTGTCTATCTAATGAATCAATTCGATCCCCTATCTTATAAAACGCTTCCGAGAATTTACCAAACTCCTTTTCAAAAGCTTTAACATGAGAAACAATATTTTGAATATTCTTCTGTACTCTGAAATTTTCGTAAGACTGTCTGACCATACGTAAAATAGCTGTAAAACTAAAAGGTCCAGCAAGTACTACCTTCCTAGCCATAGCGTCTTGCCAAATTTCAGGCATCTTGTCATAGATATATGAAAAAATCATCTCATTGGGTATAAAGAGAATTACGAAGTCAACAGTCTGATCCTCAGGATTAATATAATCTCTAGTTGTAACCTGCTTTATCTTCTGCTTAACATCCTTTTCAAACTCTTTTCTATATTTCTCTTTCATCTCCTTATCATCAGTTTCTGTCATTCTTTGTAGATTATTGTAAGGAAACTTAGAATCAACATTTATTTTTGTTTTATCAGGAAGTAATATTGTAAAATCAGGCCTAGTCTCAGAACCTTTCTGTTCCTTGTTAAAAAAGTAATCAACATTTTGAACAAAACCAGCCATCTTTAACAAATCATCAGCCACTTGTTCTCCAAATTGACCTCTAAGCTGATTATTAGACAAAACCTTCTTGAGACCCTCTGTATTAACTGAAAGCTCCTTGGTGATCTTCCTACTCTCTTCTACGGCATTTTTGAGTGAAGACATAGAGTCAATTCTTTCCTTCTCGGAAGTTTTAACATACTTCTCTAACTCTTTAACCATTCTTTCAATCTCAGACCTTTTATTCTCTAAATCAACCTTACTCTGTTTGGTCTCTGATTCTAACTTCTCTTTAGCAAGAGTCATAATATTCTCGTTTAGATCCTTTTGCATTATAGGAAGAAGCTGTCTTAGATTGTTTTCTAGGTTCTTAGTTATTTCTTCACTCTCTTTTTTCTTATTACCTCTTAGTAAAAAGAAAATCCCTATACCGATAAATATCCCAGCTACTAATGCACCTATTACTTCTATCATTTGGCAGATCGCTTAAGTTATTGTATTGTATTATATATAACTTTCAATAGAAGATCTAATGAAAAAAGAAGAAAAAACAAAAAAATATATCCTTAATCTTCTTTTAACTACTATATTCGGTGGAGTAATTGGATTAATAAACTACCTTTTTAATATCTATATCGCCAGATTTGCTACAGAAGAAATTTTTGGACTGTATTCAACAGCAATTGGAGCTATATATTTAATACAGATCCCTGCAATTTCTATCCAAAATATTTTAATCAAATCTGTTGGAAAAACTAAAAAGGGAAATATCTCTAAATTAAAAATTTCCTCAATTATTAGTTTCGGTATTATTGGCTTTTTCTTAGCTTCTCTACTCTACTCTTCATCTTCCTTTTTTACAGAAAATATGGAAGAGACTGTAAAATTAATCTTTCCTCTTTCAATTACTTTATTTTTAACTTTCTTAAGTCCAATATCTAAGGGGATTTTACTTGGCAAAGAAAAAATCGTTACCGTTAACCTAATTCTTTTTGGTGAGACTTTATTAAAATTTGTTATTGGATATTTCGCTGTGAAGACAGGAGGAAACATATCCCTGCTTATCCTTGCTAATGCTATACCTGCCTTTTTAGCTTGTATCATAGCACTACCATTTATCAAATCTCCTAAGTCTTATAAAAAGGAAATTAAGATACCTTATAAATCGCTAACACTTATGACAACCTCTTTGCTACTGCTCTCTGCTCCTTACACGCTAGATTTGGTACTAAGTCCTGTGAGTTTTAAAGCTGAATACGGTGCTCTTTCTTTAATTGGCAAACTTGTATACTTTGCCTGTATTACTATAGCTTTTGTTATGTTTTCTAGATTATCAAATCAAAAGAACGGGAAGAAGGAATTAGAAACTGTTAGCTTAACTCTGTTTGTAACATTGATTATAGGTTTGACCATGACGTTAGGTATTTATCTATTCAAAGATGTTATAGTTAATCTTGCCTTCGGAGGCAAATACAGCAATATCTCTATCTATTTTACAGTCTATAGCCTACTTATGACCTCTTACGCAATTGTATATATGTTAGCTAATTTCTTTTTTTCTCGGGATTCATATTGTTATATTTTAATATTACTTTTCGTAACTGTTTTACAAGTAATACTTTTTAAGACCCAAATTAATTCTTTTTTTGATATCGTTAGAAATCAAGTAAGCGTTTATGGAGTACTTCTTGTTGGTACATTTTCATATTTTCTATTTAATTTCTTAATTAAGAAAAATGAAGAAAAAAATTAAAAAGGTTGCTAAAGACTTTCAGAATTTTGCATTCAAAGACGCAATCTTGGGTACTGCAGTGGGTATTATGCTGGGTGCTGCTCTTAAGGATTTGATAGGTTCGTTAATCGATAATATTTTGATGCCCCCTATTGCATATCTCACATCTGGAATAGATTTCTCGGAGATGTTTTGGGTAATAGGTAGTGGCAAATACGAAAGTGTTGAGGCTGCAAGAGAAGCGAGTGCTTTGATAATTACTTATGGAGAATTTCTAAATGCAGTAATTACTTTTCTCATCTTAGCAGTAGTTTTGTATTTTCTGTTTGATTTGGGTATAAAGAGGTTACAAAAGAGATTAAAGGATGAAAAGGCAAAGAAACCTTCTACCAAGGTTTGTCCATACTGTAAAACTGATATCCCTATAAAAGCAACTAGATGTCCTAACTGTACAAGTAAGCTGTAAATGGACGATACCGGAATCGAACCAGTGACCTCTTCAATGTGAATGAAGTGCTCTAACCAGCTGAGCTAATCGTCCTAAGATTGTTCTTCTGATTTTGTTTCTTCTTGTTTCTCTTCTTGAGGATTTTGTAGTTTGAATATATTCCAAAGAAACCAACCTACAAAGACAAACACTGCTAGTATTACACCTGCTAAAAAACTTCTTGCTGCAATACCACCTAGAACACCCAAAATGACACACCCAACTGCAGTTAGCAAAATCTTTATTAAATCCATAGTAAAGATCTGTTAAATAATATTACATGATACCTTTACTTCCTTAACTGTACAAGGTATTGCTTAAAACGTTGGATAAAATGACTCATAGCTATTGCTCCCATCACTATGGATAACTCTACATGCCAATACATAAAATCAAAATTTACTTCGCGCAAAGAGGGAAATTTGTATTGAAGCATCATATATATACCAAAACCAAAGGATGGTACTAAGAAAGTTATTAACAAAAGAGTGTTCCAAAAAGCGTTGAACTTAAGTATATTTCGCTTTTTGAATATGAAATAAGATCCCCAATATGCTAATAGGGTTATAAATAATGGGAGAACAAGATTATAGAGACTCGAAGGTTTAACTTCGTTACTGTTCTGCTCTATTGCAGTTATTTCTACCTCTGCATCTGGGTCACTTGGCGTAGTCTGAAGTTCTGCGATATAGTAATCGTCCAACATTTGATATGAAAAACTCTTATGATCTCTACCTATATCTACCTTTGTTTTAAAATCCTCTGTCATATCCTGACCACACCACTCTCTGATATCCATATATTCATCATGCTCTGGAAGGTACTCGGTGAAATTATAAACTTTATCTTCAAATATCATCCAACAATCATCAGAAGTATCGTGTTCTACAACCTCCTCAGGAGTATATCGTAAAACAGCTAGAATTTGTGTTGGTAGGATAAATAAAAAAAGGAGATTTAAAAACTTCACAAAAAAAATTTAACTTAATTTAAAGTTTTTAGCTAATACATAACCATCTTTTTTAACTCTAATATTATCTTGTATCGTTTTTTTACCCATCTTTAACTCATATATACCTTTGTTGCAAACAAACCTATATCTACCTCTTTCGTCTGTTACTCTTTTAGCAACAACTTCGTCAAACTCTTTATTGATTAAATATA
This sequence comes from uncultured Candidatus Saccharibacteria bacterium, assembly GCA_964485665.1. Classification (GTDB taxonomy): domain Bacteria; phylum Patescibacteriota; class Dojkabacteria; order SC72; family SC72; genus WOZL01. The sequence continues at coordinate 1,456 of CAZAJR010000017.1, read as the reverse complement.
GCTCCTTATTTTTTACTGCTTTACCACTTTTATTTCTAACCTTACCGTATAAAACCGTTTTACCAAAGATTGATTGTACTAAAAAGTATAGAGCGGGAATATACAGAAGCGGTACATACCATCTAAATAGGCTGGGGTATTTATAGTAGGTGTAGATAACCAAAAGGATACCGAAAGTAAACAGTAGAATATTCAGAAGTGTTAGAAGTATTGAACTTATACTCTTTAATGTAGTTCCTAGTTTTTTACTTTTTGCTAACTGCTTTCTATCAAGAGGAATATTTACAATCACATCCGAAGCCTGTGATTTTTTAATAATTTCTCCCTTGTAGATATCTTTAAGTGGATAATCTTCTGAACCTTTAATAAGTTTGGTTGGGAAATTATAACCACCTTTTTTAACTTTAATCTTGTATTTGCCCTCTGATAAGTTTGATAGGAACATACCCTGTGAGTTTGTAACAGCAGTATCAACCAATTCATTACCTTTATATATCCTTATCACTGCATTGCTAATTGGTTCTTTGGTAGTTGAATCGTATACATATCCAAACGGTTTTCGTTTTCTTATAAATCCTAAACTACTTAGTGCTCCATTTATAAAGTGAAAGAGTAGATAAACGGTTTGCATAATTCCCGTAGTTGCAATACCTACTGTAATTGTAACTGTAGTTGTCGTAGCTACTGCAGAAGATAGTTCACCTTCATTTAATTTCCCTATAGGAGTATTATCAAAAACCTCTGCTGTTCCCAATACTACATCTTTTGATACTTTACTTACAGTATTAGAAATTCTCCTCCCTACTCTGTTCATAACTTTTGGTTCATCTTCTTGTTGAATATCTTCTTGACTTTCGGCTATAGTTTCTCCCATCCCTCCTGTACCTGTTAGTCCATCAGCTATCCAGTAGTATGTACCGTCTATTTTAGCTTCAGATACTGTTACTGTTGTACCATCTATATCTATTTCTTGTGGGAAACTGTCAATTAACAATTGCTCACCTTCACAACCCTCTTTTACATCATCTAAGGATAGAGCTTGAGGACATATTCTAAATGCATTAGTCTTATTTCTCACAACATACATTGTATATGGATCAGTAACACCATGGATGTCCTTAACTTTAACAACCGCCTTGCTATTTTCAAAATCTGCATCTACTACTGCATCACTCCAATCTCTATCTTCTTCAAAGGATACTTTAAGATCAGCTATCATATAATCTTCCTTTCTGACCCTTACGCCTTTAATTCCTAATTGTGCTTCAGATCTTACATCTACATTTTCATCATCCTTTAGATTTAGCGCCACTGTACTTGGAGCATTTCGTATGACTGATCCCGTACCAATATACTCTGCTTTACTAAAGGGGGTCTCAATACTGTTCAAATTTCTAGCCCTTACTTCAAACCCTAACTGTCTAATACCATCTAATCCAGTAACATACTTCCCTAT
>CAZAJR010000016.1:0-4462 GCA_964485665.1 uncultured Candidatus Saccharibacteria bacterium | reverse complement strand
ATCATAACTTAACTTCAATTACAACTTGATTGGGACTTGTCTCTCCATATATTTTGTACTCACTACCCACACCTACAAACTCATATATGCTCTGTTCTCCAGATCTAGAGATATTTAGAGTCACGCCTCCAGGCAGTGAAACCACACCATCTGAAGCAGAGTATGTTATATCAGCATTAAGACTAGGAAATGTAACTGTTAGAGTACCATCAGCTATGCTCGCATCAAACGAAGGAATTGGACTACCAGTATTTGAAGATGTTTTTAGTATGTACCTTATAACACTTCCGGATGTGCTATAAGTATACCCAGAGATTCTTACACCCTGCGCAGCAGTACTACTTTCTACAGAAGTGTCATCAGATGTAAACTCTCTTACACCAAGCTCTTCCGATGAAATATCTCCACCAGGATACTTGATAGAAAATTTTACAACAACGGAATTTTCAACTACTTCTGGTTCATAGAGATGATATTCTAGTGCATCTGTAAAACCTAAAGTATATTTCAAGGTATTACTCTCTCCACTAACAACTTTAGTTAATTTAGTTATCCCCTCCCTATTAACATCAACACTTTCGTCATAGCTCATTGATGTCCCATCACTTTCTACATTGCTAATTACTATTTCCATAGCACCTAGACTGCTTTTGTTAACAGCAGAGACTGGTATAGAGCTTTCATCATCTATATCATCTCCAGTAAAAATAAACTCTAATTCAACAACTTTTTCTCCCTTACTTACCTCTATATCCTCTAGTGTAAATAGCACTTCTGTATCTTCGCCCACACTTTGAGAACTAGTTGTATATGTAACATCACTATCAATAGCTAAATCAGATAGTTCCTCATTCTCATCGCCATCTTCTTGCTCATCAGTAGTATTTGGGTCACTAATTTCTTCTTGTGTACTCTCATCCTCTCGCAATTCTTCAAAATCTGTAACTTCTTCATTTTCTGTTGTCTCTGGCACACCGGCATCCCCGCCTCCAAACCCTCCAAATATCCAAACTAATCCTGTCACAACACCTATTAAAAGTAATACGGCAACTATTAGCCACACTGTATCTTTTTTCATAGAAATATTTTAATTAATTTACTATTCCAGTTTATCATATATTTACTACTTGATAAAAATTTAGAACAATTCTAGTATATATGTATGAAAGAGATAAATATGTCCGATAAAAATGATGGTGTAGGAACAGAAAAGATTGAAACAAAAAGGGTTTCTAAAACCTCCAAGAAGAAAATTAAAACAGATAATAAACCAAAGTCAGAAATTAAAACTGAAACAAAAGATAGTTCCGAGAAAAAAAGTAACAAAAAAGAACAAGCTAACGACCCTAAAAGTATAGGTAAGAAAAAGGGAATAATTATTTTAGCCGGGTTAGGATTAGTATTTCTACTTGGGATAGCTGCTTTTTACTATTTTGGGATATATAAATATAATCCTAATGCTAAAAACGAAGATATTGTTGAAATTAATGAAAACTATATAACAGCCAAACTAAAATCTACAACCTGGGCACACATATTAGTTGATTCTCCCCAAGAGCCCCGTACTGAGGAAAGTCCTCTTAATGGTTTACTCTTTACTAAAAGCGAAATGGATGAATTAATGGAAAGAAGACCAGTTGCTGTAATGATTAACAATCATGCCGTCTCTAGACCCCAATCTGGTGTTAGTAGTGCAGATATTGTGTATGAAACTCTAGCAGAAAGTGGAATAACAAGATATATGGCATTTTTCTGGAGTGAAGGTCCCACTAGAGTCGGATCTATTCGAAGTGCAAGACAGTACTTTCTAGAATGGTTAAGTCCATATGACCCTTTATACATTCATATCGGATGGGCAGATACAGATGATCCTAGAACCGACGCTCGAGGAAATATATATGCTTACAATATAAAAGATGTTGGAATAAGAGGATATTGGGAATGGAACGATGGAAGAAGAGTAGCGCCTCATAATAAATATAATTCTGTCGTATCTGCTTGGGACTATGCTAAAACACAAGGATGGGATGATTTTCCAGAAAATTTTGAGTCATGGAAATTCAAAAATGACGCGATCAACGATCTAAGGGGTGATGCATATAGATATTCGATACAATTCCATAATAGACTTCCTAACGGTGGTCTTTATAACACTATCTGGGAATATGACAAAGTTACCAATTCATATAGTCAATGGGTTGGAGGTAACCCAAATATTGATCTAGAAACTAATACACAAATAACTGCTAAAGTTGTTATTGTACAAGAGATAAATATGACACCCTCATATGACTCTAAAGGAAGAATTATACAAGAGACTATAGGAGAAGGCGACGCTGTTATTTTAATGGATGGAAATGAAATATATGGGACGTGGAAAAAGAACAATAGGATTGATAGAACAACCTTTTATAACGAAGATGGAAATGAAATAGAATTTAACCGTGGAAGGATCTGGATATCCGCTATTGCACAATCTGTCGGAGAATTTGATATAATTGAGCAATAATATTAAACGAAATATTTATGCTTAAGAAAATTCTTATCTCCAGGGTTCGTATAAAAATCCTAGAGAAATATTTATTAAACCCCCATAGTGCATATCACGTTAGGGGATTAGTACGAGAGCTAAACGAGGAGATCAACGCTGTAAGAAGAGAGTTAATAAATCTAGAAGAGGCCGGTATTCTTAAATCGCATAAAGATAAAAATATGATTGTGTATAAAGTTGATCACAATAGCCGATATATTAGCAGTCTACGTAATCTTTTTTTCAAGAACTCTAAACTAGGAAATAAAGTATATGATAGGGTTAAAGATCTTAAAGGATTGAAAGCTTTAGTAATAACTGAAGCTTTCTTAAATGGAGAACACAGATCAGAAAAAGATATAGATATGCTATTTTTAGGTGACACACGAGTAAAAGATATAAAGGATATCGTTAATGAGCTTGAGAAAGATTTAGAAAAAGAAATCAGGGCAACTACTATGAAACAAGAGGATTTTGAATTTGCAAAAAAGAAAAAAGACGAGGTAATAACAAATCTATTAAATCAAAATCTTATACAAGTATACGGTGAACTAAATGATCTACTGTAATGGCAAAGCTTAGATTCAAGAAAATAAAGATAAATTGGAAACGAGTTAGTTGGAGTAAGTTCTTCAGCTATATTTTTTTAATTCTTTTATCATCTATCATTCTTCTAAATTTTTTAATAGCTCTTCCCCTTACTGAAACTTTAACAGATGTCGTTACTTTTGATTTAAACATAGCTAACGATTTCTGGAGTAAAGAATATACCCTCGAATTAGGAGATGCAAACAATGCAGACATACAAAAAACTAAAAACATTCTGTTTAAAAGATTAAATGACTACAACATCGAGGAAGTTTCAATTTATAAGAAAGATACTCAACTCCGAATAATTATCAAAACAACTCAGTCACAAACTTATGTAGATGAATTGATTCGCAGCCCTTATCAATACAGCATAGTCACAAGAAAAGAGGACGTTAATTTCGAGGATGAGGAAGAACCCCTAGTACCATATTTAGCAGAAAACTATAACGAAACACAGTTTAGTGCAAAAACTTTTAGAACAATATATATTAACGAACTTCCAAACAGCTCTGGCGAAGATTCATATTTTGGTATAGCAAAACCGTGGCCAACTAAATCTAAAGATTTCAATGCCTTTTTAAAAAAGCATGAAGGAGAGTATGTAGGAGTAAATATAGATGGGTTTGTCACTCCGGTTTATATACCTGAAAATTCGTCTCTTTTCGCAATACCAATCAGTACTGCAGACCAAGAAGGAACAAGAGCTATAAATATACTATACAACAGCGGGAATATCCCCACTAGCTACGAGCTAGTCGAGCAAAATGAAATAGATGTACAAAATTTCAACATAGATTATATAGAAATTACAATCGCCATATTCGTATCTATCATACTAATTTATGCCTACGCTTTCTTTACCAAGATATACAGCAAGGATTTAATCATTAGCTCTTGCTTTAGCACCCTACTTTCACTTGCGACCTTCTTAACTTTCTTAAAAATCTCTGAAAAGCCCATACATGTTTTTATGTTAATAATCTATGCCATACTACTGATAACAACAACTAATACAATTCAACAAAATAAAGAATCCAAATTATATGTTTTAATCGCTTTGTCTATTTTAGGAGCTATCTTTCACTTCTTGGGTATAGGTTATCTAAAACTTCTCGGACAGTATGTTTTAATTGTATCTGTAATTTCTTCTCTCTCTGTGATAGTAGGAGATTTCTATATTAATAAAGTTTCAACATATTTTAAAAAATGAATTTGTTTATAAATATTTTTAATAATTGGACGGTTTATGAGTATGTTTTACTTGGAAGTTCTCTTATTTTAATCTTTCTCTTAACCAACCTTGTAACATACCTTTTAACCAAAAATTGGGAGTTTAATAAA
>CAZAJR010000015.1:0-23485 GCA_964485665.1 uncultured Candidatus Saccharibacteria bacterium | reverse complement strand
ATACAGCAAAAAAAGAATAATGTAGTAACCGTATAGAGTAGAAAGGAATTTAGAGTACTTAAAATCGTATTTATTCTTTAAATAGGTTGCTCTAAATATCGCTCCTGCTCTCATAGGTAAAAGATAATTTCCTATACGCGATATTGTTGAAATATAGAAAGATTCCTTTATAGAAATTTTCTTGTCAAAAGCTTGTAAAGTAATTTTTATAAATAACCCTTCTAGCAAAAACACGATTAAGAAAAGCAGCATAACAACAACAATAAATATAGGGTTGAGGCTTTGAAGACTTGTTAATATTTCAGGATTTTTAATAACATACAACAAAAATAGGAATAGTATAGCAATTGTTAGTACTGTCTTTATATATTTAAAGTACTTTTTCATATCCTTAGTTAAATTTCTTTATCAAAATTATACTCCAAGGTAAAGGTTTTTTAACCTCTACAATTTTAAATCCATTGCTTTTTAGAAACTTCTTAAAAGAGAAAGTAGACCAATGTTGAATATGACCTGGAGTATTACCTAAATTCTTCAAATATTTACATCTCGCCATATTTAATACTCTCCACATAGGCTCCCTAGGGACACCCAATATAGCATACTCCTTAATTACTCGTTTAATTTCTTCTAAAGCTTTCTCAGGGTCTTCTAAATGCTCCAATACCTCTAAGGCAAACAATAAATCTATGGAGTTATCTTCTATTTGCAAATTATAAATACTTTCTTTACTAAGAGAAACCTTATCGCCAATCAATTTCTTTGCATCCTGTAAATTCTCTACTTCAATGTCCGATGCCAAAATGTTGGTATCTTTTGGAAGGACCTCCATTATTCTTTTGGTAGAGTAACCGGGACCACACCCAACCTCTAAAACCTTTGGATAGTTTTTAGAAGAAATGTTTGTTAAAGATACTAAATCGTAAACATTTTTGAAGTAATTATTTATCAAAAATGCCCCAACTTTACCTGATTCTGTATATTTTCCTGTGTATTCTTTCATTTGTTTCTATCAAATCTTTCTTTGTTTAATCTATAAAGTATTTTCTCTTGATTCAATCTTACTCTATTAACCATATCTGCAAGAAGTCCTATTACAAATTGAAGTGCTCCCCAAATGAGAAATCCCAAACCTATAAATCCAAGAAATTTATACGGTGTAAAACTCCCCTCAAAAAAATAATGAATAAACATTACTGTGACAAATATCACTCCAACTAGTACTGATATCACACCACTACTTCCAAAGAACAATAGTGGTTTGTAGTCTCTTACCGCTCTAAGAATAATGTTTAAGGTCTTAAAAGCATATTTAAAAATATTAGATGCCACCCTTGATACTCTACCATTGTTGAAATATTTGATATCAACTGGAAACTCAACAACCTTCATATCTTTTATAACTATATCGATAATAGTTTCTTGAGTATATGTAAATTCTCCAAACAAATTTAATCTCAGAAGTGCTTCCTTACTGTAAGCTCTAAAGCCACAAGACACATCTGTAAATTTCTGTTTGGTTATAAAGGATATAAGTTTAGACATCTGTTTATTCCCCCAATATTTAGTCTTGGGCATATTCTCAGGTATGCCTTCAGAGAATCTATTTCCTAAAACCATATCAGCCTTACCCGTTAGTATAGGCTGAATAATCTTGGGAATTTGCTGAGCATTAAACTGTCTATCAGCATCTATACTAACCAAAATGTCATATCCTTTCTCTCTTGCGTAGTTTAGAGCTGTTCTAAACGCCATACCAACATTTCTGTTTACTCGATGAGATATAACTTTAGCTCCAGCCTCTTTAGCTAATTTCGCTGTATCATCAGTACTTCCATCATCAACAACTAAAATGTCAAAATTATCAATTCCCTTAATTTGATCTGGAATAGCTTTAATTGCTTGCGAAATAGTTTCTTGCTCATTAAAGGCAGGCATATAGATTAATAGCTTCATAGAAATGTTTTTTAAACTTTAAATTCCCCTCATTATACCAAATAACTGTGTTTTAAGTCTTAAAGCTTTCCTTTTAAAAATCTTTGTCTTCTATCTTCCTCCATTTTTTCTATAGCATATCTTAAAGTAGTTCTAGGCATACTATCGTAATTGTTTTTAATAAACTGCTCCGATACTCCACTATCTCTCTTCCAAATTTCTCTTAGCATCCATCCAACAGCCTTATGTATTAAATCATGTTCATGATCCAAGAGTATTTTCGCTATCTTTAATGTATCCTTAAAATCACTAGTTTTAATAAAAGCAAAGGTAGAAAGAATAGATATCCTCTTAAACCAAATACTGTTTTCCTCAACCAAATCATAAAGAATAGTTCTATCCTTATCCAATAGCCAATCACCTAAAATATGAGGTGCAGATAGATCAACCAAATCCCAGTTATTAACATATTCTCTGTTATCCAAATATACGTTAACTATCTTTTTTTGTTCTTTCTTATCTCCTTTTTTATATTTATACTTAAATACATCTAATGCAAATAGTCTGTATTCATGAATCCCGTGTCTTAAAAAATATATCGTATCTTTAATAGATATTTCTTTTTTATATCTATCTGCTATCGCATGGGTATCTGGGTTACTAACACCCAAAAACAGATCTCCTTCACTGTACTGACCTTTGCCTGTTTTAAAAAATCTAGCACTATGATCTGCCCGATCTTTAGAAGAGACTTTACTGAAATCGTCTTTAATTTTTTCAATCATATCTGTTAAGTATACCAAAACAATACTGTTAACATATTTATACAGTTTTGCTATACTGAGTATTGATAACTTAACATACAAAATATTATGAAAAAACAACTATACAGATCAGAAACAGATAGAATGATAGCAGGAGTCTGTGGAGGGTTTGCTGAGTATTTTAATATAGATTCAACCATAGTAAGGTTAATATTTCTTTTCTTTGTTCTCTGGGGTGGAGGAGGAATGTTGGCATATTTAATATGCTGGATAGTAATTCCAACTCAGTCAAGTGTAAAGACAGCATCAGAAGATGTAATAAAAGAGAACAGTAAAGAAATAAAAGAAACTGTTACTAAGACAGCCAAAGGCTTAAAGACAGAAGTTAGATCAGATACAAAAAAGGAGGAAAAATGAAAAACAGTAAAGATTACATCGGCGCTATTTTTCTAATTTTTTTAGGTACAATACTGCTTTTTAATACAACTGGTATATTGAATTGGAATGTTTGGCTATACATACTAAGCTACTGGCCAATATTTTTAATCTTGGTTGGTTTAAAACTAATTTTAGGAAAATCCTTGCTATCTAGCATTGCTATTTCAATAGTTGCAGTATTAGCTTTTACTTGGATCACTCTATCGGCATATATCAATCAAACCTCTAAAAGATTAAGATTTTTTAGAAATTTCCCTACCATCAACTACACTCAAGATTTGGGGGAAGATGTAAATCAAGAGTTTACAGTGGATAAGCAACTTTATGAGAACGCTGAAACCCTCAAATATGATTTTAATTTAGGTGTAGCTAAATTCTTAGTAAAAGACGGAATTGATCACTATTTACATGTAGATGCTAGCTATACAACAGCATACGGAGAACCACAGATTTCAGAAGAATTAGAAGATGCGAAACTAACTATTGACATGACTGAAAAAAGAATGAGAAGAATCACATTTTTAGATTTTAAAAACCCAGAGTACAAGATATCAATAGGAAGTAATCTACCCACAGAAATCGAGATAGTAAATGGCGTAGGAGATGGGACAATTAATCTAGAAAATCAACAACTTAAAAATCTCTCTATTAAAACAGGAACTGGTGATATAGCAATGACTTTGGGGTCAGACGCTGTCCCTTCCGAAGAACTTTCTTTAGAAGTTGGCACTGGTAGTATTACCCTTAATATACCAACAGAGGTAGGTTACAGTATTGACTATAGCCTCGGAGTAGGAGCAATTACTCTTGATGATACTGTGATAGAGGGAGTTGGACAGAATGCTAATGATGTAAAGTCTGACAATTTCAATACTGCAGAAAAAATTTTAAATATTACTGCTGATGTTGGAGTAGGACAACTAGACATTAATTTTAATAATTAAAAATATGAAAAATAAAACAAAAATATTCTTAGGAATCCTTCTTCTCTTAACTGGAGGACTCATACTTTTAAATAACATAGGGCTATTTGATCCATACGGTATTACACTATCAACATTTTGGAACTTCTTCTGGCCTTCATTTTTCTTAGGTATAGGAATTACTTTAATATTTGATAAGAATTTTACTCCTGGAGGAATATTCTCTCTTATCGGTATTGCTATGTTAGCCAATCGATTACTTAACTGGAATTTTTGGGCAACATTTTGGCCGTTAATTCTAATAGGTATCGGGTTTTCAATACTGTTAAGAAGAGAGAAAGATGTTTCATTAAATAGTGCTGCAAAAACAACTGAAGATGACCACATCGATGACAATGTAGTCTTTTGGGGCGTAGAAAAGAAAGTTACTTCGAAGAAATTTAAAGGAGGGGAAATTAATACTATCTTTGGAGGTTACCAGTTAGACCTTAGAGATTCACAAATTTCCAAAGAAGGTGCAGAATTAAATGTTAACTGTGCATTTGGCGGAGTAGAGATATTTGTTCCTAAAAATTGCAGAGTTGTAACTAATGGTACAGGTATACTTGGTGGCTGGACTCCTAATTTAGATCCAAATGAAGTAGAAAACCCTGTGCTTACTATCAAGGGAATAGCAGCTTTCGGGGGAGTTGAAATAAAAAATTAAAACTCACAATATAATTAATCAGAGACGTTTATATTAGACAGTATCATATAAAATTGTTACCATTTAATAATAATTTTTAAACAACTGCCCATGAAAAACAAAAAACTTTTAATTTCCCTTTTATCCTTAGCTATTATTCTAATAGTTTCAACATTACTTTATCTTATTATCTCCGTTAGACCTTTCTCTTCGGAAGAGACAGAGATTACTGAACTAAGTTCTATATATATTTCAGATAACAATGATGTCGCACAACTACAAACGGATGTAGACACTCAAATAGACACAGAGGAAGAGATAAATCCTTCTAAAAAAGGAGAACTAACAACTGATGAAAACAGGAAAGTTATAACCTTCCAAAAAGAACTAAGTGATGAAGAAATTTCTCAAATAGAGGAAGAATACAAAGTACAATTTACCGATGACCAATCAGTAAGGGGCACATATTCAATCATCACTACTCAAGAGAGTAATGTAGAAGATTTAAAAACTAATGATCAAGTCGATTCTGTTGAAACAGATATTCCTGTTAAAATGTTTGCTGATACCATAGACTGGGGGATCACTAGAGTGGGTGCAAGTGAAGTTTGGGACTACGCAAGTGGAGATGGCATATCTGTTGCGATAATAGATACTGGTATTCAATTAAATCATCCAGATTTAAACGTAAATATTCTTTCAGGCTACGACTTTGTAAACAATGACACAAGCGCCAATGATGATAACGGGCATGGTACACATGTCGCTGGCATAGTTGCTTCTACCTTAAATGAGAGTGGAAATGTAGGATCAAGCTATTCCGCCAACCTACTTCCTGTCAAAGCATTAAATGAGTCTGGTTACGGATACCTATCTGATGTTGCTAAAGCTATCTACTACGCCACAGATAATGGAGCAAGAGTAATCAACATGAGCTTAGGAACAACATACGATTCAGACACTTTAAAACAGGCGGTACAATACGCGGCTGCAAAAGGTGTTTTACTTGTAGCTGCAGCAGGAAATGATTCTGGATCTCCATGCTCATATCCTGCAGCATATAGCTCTGTAATCTGTGTTGTAGCAACCGATCAAGAGAACAAATTAGCCTCCTTTAGTAATATAGGGGGCGAATTAGCAGCTCCCGGTGTATCTAACTACTCAACCTACATTAACAGTTCATATACGAAACTGAGTGGAACTAGTATGGCCTCGCCTCACGTTGCTGGTAGTGCTGCTTTATTGATGTCTTTATGCACTGATTGTTCAATTTCAGAAATTAGAGATGTTCTTAGAAATACTGCAGTAGATCTTGGCACCGAAGACTACGATATAATATTTGGCTACGGTTTAGTCAATCTAATCGACGCTGTTGAAGATATCATGCCCGAAGAAGAAGAGCCCTTAGAAGAACCCACAGAAGAAGAGGAAGAACAGGATCAACAAGAAGATGATTCTTCAACCGAAGAACCTGATGAAGAAGAAACACCTGTGCAAAAACCTCAGGTTCCTGATCAAGGACAACAAAGAAAACCAACTGAAGATATCGATGTTGAATTAGAGATAATCTCTCCTGAAACAAACCAAGGTGATAGATATATCGCAAGAAGCCGAGAAGACATATTACTTGAATTTGAAATTACGCCAGCAGATACAACCGTTCTGTCCTACAACATATATCTTAACAATGTGGAAATTGAAGAGTACGATAACCAAGAAACCTCTTACACATTGGACGTTGAAGATCTAGAGGGTATTCAATATCAACTCAGAGTAGAAGCCATCTTAGAAGATAACAGTACTGTAGATGACAGCATACTTCTTCATCTAATACCTATGTCTAGAGGCAGATCAGTAAAAGGGATTACAGATTTTAGGAATTGGTTAACACGCCTATTTACTAATTAAACCTGCTACGATAAAACCAAATAAGGGGATTGTGATAAAATAGCCGTATGAATAAAACCTTCTACATTAAGACATACGGCTGTGCAATGAACTACGCAGATGCCAATACTATCAGAAACCTTCTAAACCAATATTCACTCACAGAGGTTGATAATTGGCAAGATGCAAATGTAGTTATCCTTGTCACATGTAGTGTTAGACAGCAAGCAGAAGACAAAGTCTCAGGGTGGGGGATAAAAGCTCAAAAAGATCAATTTAAAAACAAAACTGTTGTCTTAACAGGATGCATGGCCTTAAGGTATGACAGGAAAAATAATCACATATCTAAAAAATACCAAAAAAGCATATTGGAAAAATTCCCCTGGATAGATCATATAATAAATATTAGAGAAATAGAGAAACTACCAAAGATATTAGAAATAGATAACGGTGACCTACTAAATAATAAAAATATAAACTACGATCAGACAAACAAATATCAAGGCCTATTTCCCATATCTCACGGCTGTAACAATTTCTGTTCATACTGTATCGTCCCATACACTAGAGGGAAGTTAATTAATTTCTCCAAAGAACAAATATTAAGTGATGTAAAAGAGTTTGTTAAAAGTGGTGGGAAACTAATTACCTTACTAGGACAAAACGTTAACAGCTGGAAAGATAAAAACTCCACCTTTGCAGATTTGCTAAAGGAGATAAAACAGATAGAGGGAGATTTTTGGATAAACTTTCTCTCATCTCACCCAAAAGATATTACAGATGAATTAATTGACTTGATAACAACGCATGATAAGTTTCTTAAACACTGCAATATTGCTGTACAATCAGGATCAGATAGAATTTTAAAACTAATGAACAGAAAATATAAAGCAGAAAAATTTGTCAATATTTGTAAAAAAATCAAATTAAAAAATCCTAAATTTAGAATCACAACAGACGCAATAGTGGGTTTTCCAACTGAAACCAAGAAGGATTTCCTCCAAACTAAAGATTTAATCTCTAAATGTAATATAGAAATGGTATATATTGGCAAATACTCTCCAAGAAAGGGTACAAACGCCTATAAACTAAAAGATAATGTTCCTTTAGAAATTAAAAAAGAAAGAGAGAGAATACTAAGAAACACAGTTAATAATATTAGATTAAAAGAACATAAGAAATTTTTAGGGACCAAAATTCCCGTATTAATGTATACACCAAATAGAGGAATCTCTTACTACAATCATGATATCCTAACCCAAAAAGAGTATAAACCTGGCCAATTCTATAATTTAGAGGTTAAAGATTATCACAAAAGCGGATTGGTATGTTAATATTTGGTATACTTACATATGAAGAAATTAAAAATTTTTACAATTGAGAATTCAGAAGAAGAAAAAGTTCTAAGAACTGTTTCTAAACCGGTTTCTAAAGATGAAATAGATACTGAAGATTTTCAGAAATTCCTTGATAATCTTTTGTATACTGCAAAAAATAGCGAAGAGCAGGTAGGTGTAGAATCTGCAGGAATATCTGCACCACAAGTCGGAGTTAACAAAAGAGTATCATACATCTTTAACTATGATACAGGTGAATTTGAGGTATTAATTAATCCTATCGTTCAACCTATAGGTACAAAGACTGCTATAGATCTGGAGGGTTGTTTAAGCATACCTAATATTGAAGATAGAGTGGAAAGGTTTAAAAAGATTAAAGTTAAATATACTAATAGAGAAGGAAGAAAAGTTAATCGAAGATTTGTTGATCTTAATGCTCGAGTAGTACAACATGAGTTTGATCATTTAGAGGGTGTTTTATTTATCGATAAACTCGCAGACTAGAAAATTTTTATCAAAGTATATACAATAGTTAAAGTAATATAACTAAACTTCATATGAAAAAATTAATAATAGCCGTACTATTAACAATCCTTATCCCCAATATTGTATTAGCCGAAGATGTGTCTGTTGAAGAGCTTTTAGGTAATCAAGATCAAGAAATTTCTCAAAATGTTGAGGAGCTAGAAAGTGAACGAACTGAAGAAATAGAGAATGCGTTAAATATATCTATACCTCAATATACAGATAATCCTAGTCATATAATCACATTTGTAGACCCATCAAAAGACAAGGAGGGTGTTGAGTTGGATATTGATGAAAGTGGATATCAGGATGTTAACAGTCCATACTCTTTACCTTCTCTTAATATTGGTAAGCATCATCTAAAATTTAGATTTGTAGACTCTCTTGGCGCTACTAAGGTTCTAGAATACGATATTGTTATAATCCCCAGACCACCTGTAATAAAAGCTCCTGAGTTTAGTGAAAACAACTTAATTCTTTCTGGTACTGGGCTGGCCAATAGTGAAGCAATATTGACTGTTTCAGTTGGAGCAAATAACTATACCCAGATAGCTGATATTGACGGTGATGGTAATTGGAACACATCAATTTCAATGGATAATGTCTTTTCGGGCATATATACAATTTGGGGGTATACCAGAAAAGATGGATATGCTAGTAATCCTAGTGAAGCTTCAGTAATGGAGTATGGTGATCAGGGTGTTCAAGAAGTACAGAGTGTAGCAAATCCAAATGTTAGTTTTGATTTTAGTACTATAACCCTGCAAGATATTCCAGGTATTGTAGTTCAAAATCCTGATCTAGTAATTGTTTTAATTTCTGCTTTGCTTTTTGGTGCTTTAGTAGCATCTTTAATTTTCATATTGGTAAGAGGTGTTAAAAATAAAGAGACCGAGGCAGAGTTTTCACAAAAAATTAATGGGAAAGAGAAGAAAGAGGAGAAGACTTTGAAAGAACTTTTCGAGGAAGATGAGAAGAAAGTAGAAAGTAAAGAAAAACAAGTAGAGGAGAAGGTAGAGAAGGAGTCTAAGAAAGAGAAAAAAGAGGTTGAGAAAAAGAAGGAGAAAAAGGGTATTTTTAAGAAACTGTTTGGTAAGAGAAATAAAAAGAAGAAGGAAAGTAAAAAGAAATCAAAGAAGAAGCCCAAGAAGAAAGAGAAGGTTTTTACTAAGCAGGATTTCTTGAAGGATTTTAAGAATTTTGATCCTGATCATGATAGTGGTAAAGAGAAGAAAGAACCTAGTAAGAGAGAAAAGAAGGATGTAATAGTTACTCTTACGTCTAAGAAGAAAGAAGAATAGATAACACTTTTATGATACAATATCTCCTATGTATATGTGCCAAGATGGTGGAATTGGCAGACACGCTACGTTCAGAACGTAGTCCAGTTAAATGGGTGAGGGTTCAAGTCCCTCTCTTGGCACCATGGCGCTAACTTATAATATTGTATAACTTCTTAACTATCGATCTCCCACTCATAAACTCCCTTATAAACATCCTCTAACCTTACTAAATTCTCATAACTAATACCCTTTACACTATCTCTAACCACATAAATATAAGACGGTCTATAGAGAAATATTACTGGCATATCATTTATTAAATACTTCTGAAACAAAGCATAATCTTCTTTTCTCTCCTTTTTATCTATTACCCTCCTTCCTTCCTCTAACAAAATATCTACACGACTAAACTCATAACCAGAAAGATTTAAATTAGGATACTCTTTTTGCATAGAATGCCACAAATTATACTGATCAGGATCAACAGTAACCTCTATTTCATACATCAAAATCTCAAAATTCCTAGTTGCAACAATCTCTTGGGTTAACTGAGAATAGGACAAAGGCTCTAGATTCATAATTACTCCCTCGTCCTCTAACAAAGAAGCCAAAATATTTAACAACTTATTATTAATATCATTATCCAGGTAGCTAACCGTAAAAGTTAACAGTTTTCCTTCCTTTGTTTCAAAATAGCCATTAGTTTCATTCTTAGTATAACCCGCATCCTTTAAAACCTTTACTGCCTCTTTAGGATTGTACTTAGGATAATTAACATCTGAAGAATACGCCCAATTTTCTTCACAAATTGGACCATTTATAACCTCCGCCGAAATACCGGATTGCTCCAAAAGCTTTTCCTTATCTATCAAATAATTAATACCCTTTCTTAAACTCTCATCTTGGAATTTCTCTTTTCTCATATTAAAAAATAGCATTCTTTGCCTATATGGAAGATTTAAAACATGTGAACTATACGAATCATACTCATTTATAAAATTGGCACTATCATTATTTTCCAACAGTGCAGAATCCAACAGACCATTTCTAAAAGCAGACTCCAATGCCTCTACATTAGAATATACTCTAATTATGATATTAGAAATATTAGGCTTAGGATCAAAAAAATTGGAGGTTGTTAAAGACACAATATTTGGCTCACTTCGAGATATCCTATACGGCCCAGAACCTACAGGATTTCTAGCAAACCTATCAAAAGGCATCTGGGCTAAAGACACATCAGCAAGAACATGCTCAGGAACAATATACACTGAGACAAGTTCAGGAAATATCGCATTTATCTCAGGCAAAGTAAATTCAATTGTGTCCTTATCTACAATCTCTATCTCAACATCAGTAAAACCAGAAGCAACGGTGTCATACCCATGCTCAGTAGAAAGCTTTATAGCTGTATCAAAAGTAAAATATATATCCTCTACAGTTAAAGGCTCTCCATCACTCCAGGTATGATCTAAACCTATATCAAACTCATAGACTTTCCCATCTTTTCCAACCCTCCAACTCTCTGCAATTCCCGGAAGTATCTCTTCGTTAGCATTAATATATACAAACTTCTCAAAGACCAATTCCTGTACAGCTTTATCAACATCATTTTGATTAGTAAATAGGGGATTGAAAGTAGAAATAGCACCAACACGTCCTTCAACATAGTAAGCCGATTCCTGAGAAGAAATCTTTTGAGCAAAAGTATCACTTCTCAAAAAAAGAAAAATTCCAAAACCAATTAAAGCAAAAAGAAGAATTGTACTTACAGGAGAAGTTAACTTTAAAAACCTCTCTATCACATTAGGATAGTTCCAAAAAAAATCTCTAATATTTCCTTTTCGTTTAACTTTAACACTCTTTTTACTGTCCTCCGGAGAGACTTTCTCAAAAGCCTCTTGCATAGAAACGACATCTTTTTTCTTTTGCAGCTTTTTTGATTTAGACATAACAAATTTACTCTCCTAACTTAAAAAGTGTAAGTGAGATTATTACAAGAACAGCTGTAAGAAAAATTGTAAAGTAGTAAAGAAATTTCTCTAAACCTCTCTTCGTTCTAAACACCTCCCCACCTCCACCAAACATTTTCCCCAATCCCTCTGCACGGTTTTGAAGTAAAACAGAAACAACAATTAGAGCCGAAACAACTACTTGTATTATTAACAAAGTTTTATACATACCATCTATTATAATATTTAATCTAACTTTTCTAAAGAATAAAAAATTGTACTAATAAATGCTGATAGTACTGCAAACAGTATTATAGTAAATATTGCACTAACTTGAAACCCTTCGACTTTTAAGAAATCCAAGCTTAAACCATCAAAATTAGAACCTTCAACAAAAAAACCTGTCATAAAGATCTTTAATAGAAATGTATTCCCAATAGTTATTAATGCAGACATAAGAAAATATGTAAGGAAATTAACCTTAATAGTTAAAAATTCTAAAAAAGGTTTTGTCAACATAATACCCATACTTAAAACTACAAGTGTAGATAGAAAATACATCGGAATAATTGGCATAACTATTCCACTAAAAACCGTAGTGCTATAAAAGAAGATAAGTAAAAGCAACAAAAGATTCTTTATATAACTTCCCATGATCCTAATATGATAGTTTAATTCCTAATAAACTATAATATATTAAAATACAGTTGTAAAACTCATTTCTATCCCATATACTTTAAATATGTCTGCCCCGAAATTTTGTAAAACTAAGATTGTAGCTACTATTGGTCCATCAAGTTGGGATACACAGGTCCAAACAGACATGATAGAGTCTGGTATGGATGTGGCAAGAGTAAATACTTCATTTGCCGACTATGATGAACTTAAAAGAGTAAAAGATAGTATCCGCTCGATATCCCCTAGAATATCAATGATCCTGGATACGATGGGTAACAAGATAAGAGTTCTAGGATTTGATAAAGTAAAAAGTGTTAAAAAAGGAGATCTTTTAATCTTACAACCCTCCACAAAAGAGATTACTCAAGAATCGCAAATACAAATCACTTATGCAAACCTACATAATGATATCTCAAGAGGTGCAAAAATCCTAGTTGATGACGGAAATTTAGAACTTGAGGTTACTGATATAAAAGAGGATTCTATTTACTGTAAGGCTTTAAATAGTACAACTTTAATGCCCAGAAAAACTGTAAATATTCCTAATCAAGAGTTAAGTTTTCCAGATCTAACTTCTAAAGATATCCAAGATATAGAGTATGCCGTGGAACTAGAGTATGATTTTATAGCACTTTCCTTTGTACAAAATTCACAGATTATTAAGAAAGCAAGAGAAATAATCGGTGACAAAAAGATAAATATAATCTCAAAAATAGAAAATATTGGAGGAATAAATAATTTTGATGAGATATTAAAAGAATCAGATGCCATTATGATTGCTCGAGGAGATCTGGGTGTAGAAACTCCGTATGAGGAAATACCAATTATTCAAAAACAACTAATATATAGAGCAAGATCTGCAGGAAAGCCTGTAATAGTAGCCACACAAATGTTGGAAAGTATGAGAGAGAATCCCCATCCTACTAGAGCAGAGGTTAGTGATATTGCAAACACAATCATAGATGGAGCAGATGCTTTAATGTTGTCTGCAGAAACAGCCACAGGAAGCTTCCCAGTAGAAAGTGTAGAGACTATGAACAAAATAGCACTAAAAACGGAAGATGGCCTTAGCCCACAAATGGTTTACGGCAATACGAATGCCGGCAAGGATATTGATACTATCTGTAAAAATATATTTGATCTGACTAATTCTATGGATCTCAAAGCTATCGTAGTGATATCTGATGAGAATTGTATTGTTAATTCAATAGCTAGACATAGGCCTACTGTACCTATCTTTAGTATCAATAGAGATATTTTACAAATGAGAAAAGATAATTTGTTGCGTGCAGTAAAGTGTTACTATAATGATAGTAATTTTGAAGACTATAACGATTATATTAAAAGATCTATTGAAACAATTTTTTCATATGGAGAGTTGGATTTTACCGATAAAATTGCTATTATTACCGGTAGCACAATAAAAAACAGATCTGATAACACACAAATTGAAATCTCAACTGTTAAAGATATAATAAAGGACTGATTGGTGACGTAGCCAAGTTGGTTAAGGCCGTGGTCTGCAAAACCACTATCACGGGTTCGAATCCCGTCGTCACCTCCATATATTGAAAAGTGGCTAATTATCAATTAAAATACCTACTACCAGGCCGGGGTGGTGGAACTGGCAGACACGCGGGACTTAAAATCCCGTTCTAGTTGATAGAGTGGGGGTTCAAATCCCCCTCCCGGCACCATGCCACCAACTTATAGTAATGCATCTAAAATCTCTAGAAATGTATAATACGTACAATCGGACTTTATAAGATCCCTTGAACTATTTGATCTAAGCAAAAAAATTAAGAAGCATCCCCAAACATATCAGGATCATCATTTCCACACCTAGGACATACTGTTAAAGGTTTCTGCCCCTCATACACAAACCCACACTTCAAGCATTTCCATCTAAGCCATCTATCGCTTAAATCCTCTGGATTAAGTTCTTTCTTCTCATATTCGGAACCCTTAAGATTCCCCTTAGTAGGCTGTACATGCTGAGTAGGATCACTCGGTTGATTGGAATGATTCATTCCATTATTTTTTAATCCCTGCATCCTTTAAAAAATTAATAATTAAATTAAAAGTCTGATCAACCGTTTGATCAGAACTATCAATAACTAAATCATTATACTTCTCAGGATGATCGTAATCGATACCGTATAACTGCTCATATCTTACTTTATCAATCTCGTACCTAAAGATTAAATCTTTTTTAATCTGTCTTTTTTTAAACCATTTAACTATTGGATTAGAAATTCCTTCCTTCTCAAGAGCACGATGCACACGAGTATCTAAATCTGCATCCAGCCAAATTTTCGCTGAACATTGAATATCTTCTTTGTGAGCAATGGCAGCAAATACCTTACTCTCTATAACAATATCTCCCCTAAGAGCAGTCCTTCGAAGCTTCTCATCAACTTTTATATCTATCTGCTTAATGGCTTCCTCAGGACTATTCTTCAAAAAATTCTCAAGATCATAATATCCTTGAGACTTTGCTTCCTCTCTAGAAAACTCTCCTCCAGAAATTCTTTCTATACCAAAATAGTTAGCTAACATCTTAGCTATAGTAGTTGATCCACTTTTACCTGGACCCCCTATAACCAAAATAATTTGTTCGCTCATACATTAATATTGTATATTAGATATACTATGGTGTCGAGAAGAAAAAGAAAAAAAAAGAAAAGTTTTAAAAAACGTCTACAAGCTGGCGATAAGATTATACTAACCCTTACCATATTAATGATTACTTTTGGCGCAATGATGATCTTTGATGCTAGTATGTATGTAGCCGATCAGGTCTTCTATGATAAGTATCACTTTCTCATCCTACACTTACAATGGTTACTGATAGGAGGTGTAATTTCTACTTTAGTATATTTCTGGGATTATCACAAAATTCTTAAATTAGCTGTACCTAGTTTAATAGTTGTTATTTTACTCTTAATTCTAGTACTGATAGCAGGCGAGGAAATCAATGGGTCAAAAAGATGGTTTTCTTTAGTAGGTTTAGGAAATATACAACCTGCTGAATTTGCTAAAATAGCGATAATTTTGTATTTAACCTCCTGGCTTTCTAAACAGAAGTTTAAGTATAAATCTCTAAAATCTGCCTTCAAAGAAAGTTTTGGAAAGCATCTTCTGAATTTTGCAGCAATTGTAGGTATAGTTGCTTTTTTAATAATTCTGGAACCAGATCTCGGAACTACTATGGTTCTGTGTCTCACAGCGTTTTTAATGTTTTTAATATCAGGAGAGAGTAGAGTACACACTGCAGGAACAGTGATCTCTGCTTTAGTACTGGGAGTACCTCTAGTTACTATTGCCGCTGTAATTGAACCCTATCGCTTACAACGTGTAAAAACTTTCTTAACTTTACTCTTTACTGGAAATGTATCCGATCCTCAAGGCAGCGGATATCAAATGCAACAGATTCTAATTGGAGTTGGAAGTGGCGGATTTTTTGGAAAAGGCTTTGGACAATCAAGACAGCGATTTGGTTACCTCGTAGAAAATACGGCTTTTACTGATTCCACCTTTGCAATACTTTTGGAGGAATTGGGTTTTCTAGGAGGAAGTATTCTAGTTTTTGCATGGATTCTATTTTTCCTAAGAGGTTTTAAAATAGCACAAAATGCTCCAGACAAAGAGGGAAGATTATTAGCTATGGGAGTCGTTATTTGGCTTGTCCTACAAGCATTTCTCAATATGGGAGCAAATGTAGGTTTAATACCTCTTACAGGTATGCCGCTTCCTTTCTTTACATACGGTGGATCGAGTACCCTTGTAACTATGATAGGAGTTGCTATACTTCTTAATATATCAAGACATACAAATTTAAATGGAAAACATTAAAAAAATATTAATAACTGGTGGTGGAAGTGGAGGCCATGTTTCTGTCGCATCGGGATTAATTGATGGTATTAAAGAAAAATTTCCAAAACTATACAACAATCTTGTATACGTCGGAGGAGATTTAGGTATGGAGGGTGAAGATTTCGGTAATTCCATTGAACAAAGAAGGTTTAAAAATGCTAAATTTAAAACTAGATTTATCAGAGCAGGAAAACTACAAAGAAGTTTTTCTTTATTGTCAATAAGGCTCCTCTTAAGAACAGTTCTGGGTTTGATAGATTCTTTTAAAATTCTTAAAGAAGAAAAGCCCGACCTAATTTTTTCTACTGGAGGTTTTGTTAGTGTCCCTGTCTGTATTGTGGGACGATTAAAAAATATTCCAATCTTACTACATGAACAGACAGCTACAGTGGGATTAGCAAATAGAATAGTTGGGAAATTTGCTAAAAAAGTATATATAGCTTTTGAGAGTTCTAAGCAATACTTCAAGAAAGAAAAAACCGTATTAGTGGGAAATATTGTCAGGGAAGCAATAACGGAATTTAGAGTAGAGGAGGTTAGTGAAGAGATAAGAAATATTGTTACAAACAACACCAGATTTCCTTTGATATACATATCAGGAGGTAGTCTAGGTTCTCATATTATCAACACAAAGGTTCTAGAAGATATACATAAACTCCTCTCTGGATACAGAATAATCTTACAGACAGGAAATAATCAAACATTTTTAGACTATGAAAACGCTTTAACTATTAAAAAAAGGCTTTCTCAAGAAAAGCAAGATATGTTTTTGCCTATCAAATTTATAAACGACAAAAACATAGGATATGTATATCACAACATGGATCTATTTCTGGGACGTGCAGGGGCTAATACTGTCTATGAGATAGGAGTACTTGCCAAACCTTCAATATTTATACCAATACCATGGGTTACTAATAACGAACAATTTGAAAATGCCAAAACTTTAAAGGACTTAGGTCTCTCAAAAATTGTCGAGGAAGATCAGTTCAAAAAGCTTGATTTAAAATCCAAAATAGCTTCAGAAATTTCCGAGCTCACTAAAAGAGATATAGGTAAAGAGAAGTTACAAAAATATTTCCCTACAAATGCTGTAGAAAAAATATTAAATGATTTATTTAAATAACATGCAAATATTTCACAATAAATCCTTGAGAGATTTAAACCAATACGGTGTTGATGTGAAAGCCAGGTACTTTGTTAAATTACAAAGCTTGGAGGATCTAAAGGAACTCAAAAATTCCAACTTGCTAAATGAAGAAAAAATATTAATTCTTGGAGAAGGAAATAATATTCTTTTTAAACAAGATTTCAACGGCCTAGTTATTAAACCACTCTTTAAGGGCAAAGAAATAATTAAAGAGAATGATAAGCATGTCTGGATTAAAACTTATAGCGGAGAAGATTGGGAAGAGTTTGTAGAGTGGACCGTACAAAACAATTATCAAGGGATAGAGAATTTAACTATGATTCCAAGTAGTATTGGTGGAGCTGTATCCCAAAATATCGCTGCATATGGTCAAAACATTATGGATGTGGTCGAATCACTTTACACTTTCGATCTACAAAAGAAAGAATTCAGAACTTTTACAAATAGCGATTGTGAATATGAGTACCGATCTAGTATTTTTAAAAGAAAACATCCCAATAGATTCATTATCATATATACAATTTTTAAACTAAATAAAGTCGTCCAAGAATTAGAAACTAGCTACCATGAAAGAAAATCTCGATACGGATCAATTGAGAGTGAACTACAAAAGATTGCTAAAGAACCGTATTCTATACAAGATGTTATGCAGGCAGTACAAAATCTAAGGACTAAAAAACTTCCTTCTGTAGATGAGTATGGGACTTGTGGATCTGTATTTGCAAATCCCTTAGTTACAAAAGAAAAATATCTCAAATTAGCCGAGCAAATCCCAGAACTACAATCATATCCTGTTGACAAACTTGATTACAGCCGAAAAGATTGGTTTGATATTAATGAAGAGTATGTAAAAATCCCAGCTGGACGAATAATTGATTATCTAGGTTGGAGAGGACAATGGGAAAATGATGTCGGTGTTTATGATAAACACGCTCTTTGTGTTGTAACAAATCGAAAAGCTAAAGGACAAGAAATATTTGATTTTCTGGAGAAAATAAGAAAGAATGTAAAAGAAGAATATGATATAGATTTGGATTATGAGATAAATATAATTTAAAATTTTTTATATATGGCTGATTTAATAGTAAGAGGAGGAAATAAGCTAAAAGGAGAGATTACTCCTGCGGGAAATAAAAACGCTGCATTACCAATACTCTGTGCGACTTTACTTACAGATGAAACTGTTACTTTAAGAAACTTTCCTGATCTCTTAGACGTCCATAAACTTGTAGATCTCTTAATCTCCCTTGGATCTCAAATAGATTGGGATAAAGAAAATAAAATTATTAAAATCAATAACAGCAATCTTAGAGAAAGTTTTGGAGAAGAGGGTTTTCCGCTTGGTATGAGGGGTGCTGTACTTTTGCTTGGACCTCTTGCTGTAAGGATGAATAAAATAGAGGTTAAAACAAAGATTGGAGGTTGTGCTTTAGGCATCAGAGAGCTTGATCCTCATATTGATGTACTAAAAAGCTTAGGAGCAAAAGTTAAATCTAATCGTCATCTCATTATCGAAACAATAGATGGTCTAACAGGAGGTTCTATCTGGCCAGATTATATGTCTGTGACAACTACAGAAAATTTCATAATGGCTGCAACTCGAGCTAAAGGAGAATCTCAAATGACAAATGCTGCTTCAGAACCGCATGTACAAGCTTTGTGTGAGTTTCTAAATCAGATGGGTGCTCAAATAGAGGGAATAGGCTCGTGTAAAGTAGTTATAAATGGTGTAAAGGAATTACACGGGACAGATTTCACAATTCCATCTGATCATCATGAAATTACAACACTACTCGCTCTAGGAGCAATGACTCGAGGATACGTAAGAGTTAGAAATTCGACACCTGAATATTTTTCTTTGATCAACAGATCTTTTCAAAAACTAGGAGTGAAAGTAAAGTATGATGGAGATACAGCGTATGTTAAAGGCAATCAAGATCTAAAGGTTTTACAGCCCTATACAAAAAATCTGCTTCAAAAAATTGAGGCTGCTCCATGGCCCTATTTCCCCGCTGATTTACTCCCTCTTATGATAGCGTTAGCAATAAAAGCAGAGGGCTTTATTATGTTCTGGAATAAATTATATGAAGGTGGCTTTTTCTGGATACCTGAAATGGTCAAATTTGGAGCACATATTGTTATGTGTGATCCACATAGGGTGATTGTTTATGGAAACAAACCTCTGAAACCAACTGTAGTCAATGCTCCTAACATTATTAGATCTACAGTTGCACTTTTAATGGTGGCTTTAACCATTGACGGAGAGAGTAGAATTAATGATGCTGATCCAATAAAGAGAGCTCATCCTAATTTTATAGAGAATTTAAACAAGCTTGGAGCAGATATAGAGTGGGTAGAATAACTTACTAAGTTATGTTATATAACCCAATACTGTGACTAGCTTTTAATAGTATCGCTATTTTCTTTGCGCTATTTTCTAAACTATTTACTAACTCGCGTGCCTCTTGCCAGTTGGTTAACTTTTCACCAATTCCAAAATCTTTATAATAATTGCCTATATAATAAACTTTCTCAAAGTTTTTACTTTTTACTAATTCACCTAACTCTTTATGCTTTTTAGCTGCTACATCTCCTAATTCTTTCATATCTCCAAGGATTACAACTCTCTGGTATTGCTCACCATTAAATAATTCATCAAAGGTTTCTATTGACATCTTCATAGAAGTGGGATTCGCATTGTATGCGTCATTAACAATTGTTAAACCATCTTTTATCTCATTGATCTCAAATCTTCCATGAAAACCGGAATAATCTTTTAGTGCGTTGATAGAATCTTGTACATCTATTGATAAAAGATCTGCAAGTGCAATAGCCGCTAGCGCGTTATAAGACAATTTTTTGCCGTATGCTTTAATCTTCGCAAGATACTCTTTTTTTTCATGACTAAAAGTAAACTCTGTACCATTTCTAGAAATTGAAGAATCTATCAATCTGAAATCTTTTCCCTTTTTTCCGTAGGTAAGCAGTTGATATGTGTAATTCCTTTCGATCTTCTGTAACCACTCATCATCAAGATTAAGAACTAAAGGCTTTCCTGAACGATGGAGATAATCAGCTAAATCTTTCTTTGCTTTGTATACATTCTCAATACCTCCAACATTTTCGGCATGAACATATCCGACATTTAAAATTACACCTAGATCTGGCTCTATAGCTCGACATTGCCATCCAATTTCCTCTGGTCTGTCCATAGCAAATTCTAAAACAATATAGTCTTCATTATCATACTCTGAGAGCAACTTCGCATTACCCCATAATGTATTAATATTTGTATCTGTGCTTAAAACAGAACCATGAGACTTAAGAATTGTAACTAACATTTCCCTAGTTGTTGTTTTGCCTGTACTTCCTGTTATAGCAATTCTTGGAGCCAATATATCTGTAAAAAGGACATTAACTATTTTCTCCAAACCTTCTTCAATAGAATCTACAACAATGATTGGTTTCTTAAGATCTACATACTCCTTGACATGCTTACTATCACACATAACAACCACAGCACCACCCTCGAATGCTTGAGGTATAAAATCATGCCCATTAAACTTCTCTCCTTTTATAGGAAAAAAGATATCTCCTTGCTCAATAGTCCTACTATCATAACTAACACCTGTAATCTCAAGCTCTTCGTCATAATTGAGAATCTCAACTTCTGGAAGCTCTTTCAAAAGCTTTGCGAGTTTAACTTTCATACTCCAACGACGGCTAAATTTATATCAATATTTCATCTTATCACAAATCAAACACGGGGTCAGACCTAAAATCGCGGGGTCGGACCTAGGACAGACCTCAAAGCAAAAAAAAACAACCAAACATGCCCGAAGTATAATAATTGGGGTCGGACCTAGGACAGACCTCCCAAGGGACGAGGGTATAAGAAATGTCTTGTAGTATTTATTACTTGACCAATTTACAAATTTCATGGTACATTGGTGGCAAGAAGTGGAAAAAAGTGGTGAATGGTGATATAGTAGAAATATGCTAATAGGAGAATACACAGGAAAAGTAGGAGAGAAGAAACGAGTTTCACTTCCTAGCAAATTTAGAGATGAGTTAGGAGACGAAATAATTCTAACTCGAGGTTACGAAGATGCATTGATAATAGTTAACAAGAAACTATGGAAAACAATAGCATCTGAGGTAATAAATGGCTCTTTTATAGATAAAAATATTCGAGATACAAGTAGATTCTTAGTCGGTAGTGCTAAAGAAGTGGAATTGGATTCACAAGGAAGATTTGTAATCCCACAAGCACTCTATGAACATGCTGACTTATCAGATGAGGTTGTCTTCATCGGCTTAGCAAACTGGATAGAGGTTTGGGATAAAGAAAAATGGCAGAAGAGAGTAGAGTACTTAAAAGCCAATAGCGATAAGATAGCTGATGAGATAAGTAAGATGACAAAAAACGATAATGGATAAGATACATGAACCTGTACTACTTGAAGAAACTATTTCGGCATTGAATGTAAAACCTAATGGCTTTTACATTGATTGCACCCTTGGAGATGGAGGTCATAGCTATAAGATACTGTCCCGACTTTCATCTCAGGGGTTGCTTTTGAGTATAGATCAAGATCAAAATGCAATCGATTTTGTAAAAGATTATTACAAGATTCCCGATAACTGGATTCTTACTCAAGGAAATTTTGTTGATATTCAAGAAATTGTTAAATCTCAAGATATAAAGCAAAAGCCAACGGGAATTCTAATGGATTTGGGACTCTCGTCCAGACAACTTGAAGATTCAAAAAATCGAGGATTTAGCTACAAGGAACCTAAGGAACCTTTAGACATGAGAATGGATACCAATCTTCAAGTCACAGCGTTAGATTTACTTAAAGTTCTCAAAGAGCATGAACTTGTCAAACTCTTTAAGCTCTACGGTGAAGAGAAATATGCGAAATCAATAGCAAGAGCAATAAAAGAAAATATCTCGGAAATTAAAACTGTTGGAGATCTCACAAGCCTTATCTACAAAGTTGTTCCGGTAGCATCGAACAACAAAAACCCTTCCCGCAGAGTCTTTCAGGCCCTGCGGATTGCGGTAAATGATGAGCTAAATAGCTTAGAGAAAGGTTTAAATAGTGCTTTTGAGATCTTGGCAACTAATGGAAGACTTCTAGCGATTAGCTTCCATTCCTTAGAAGATAGAATTGTTAAAACATTCTTTAAGGAAAAAGATGATGAGGATAAAGGAGAGAATCTTTCTAAGAAACCTATTACACCAACTAAAAAGGAAATAGAAAGAAATCCGAGATCTTCATCTGCCAAGTTAAGAATATTAAGAAAAATTTAATATATTACTGCCTAAAACTTGAGAAACAAAAACATAACACTGAAAATTTTCATAATCTCAACAGTAATATTCTTTGTTGCACAGTTAATTATTAACTCCAACTTAAGTCCCCTTGGCACAAAACTACAGAAACTAAACAGTGAAAAAGATTATTTAGTAGAAGAAAATGAAAAAATTAACGAAAGGCTTGCAAAATTAGATTCTATCGTTGTTGTAAAAGAATTAGCTCAAAAGAAGCTAAACTTCGAAAAACAAAATCTTCAATCTACTATTTATATACATAGCGCAAATGTATTAGCCGAAAAATAGATATGGCAAGCTCAAAAAAACTGCATCACAGCAAAAGAAACTCCAAGAGAGGTATTTCTAAATCGGGTTACAATCTTGTACTAATCATAACAATAGTTTTAGGATTTCTTGTACTTATTCAAGCTTTTAGATGGCAAATAGTTGATAGAGAAAAATTTCTAACGCTAGCAGCTCAACAGTACGCTAACAACCAAGAAGAAGTTCCACAAAGAGGGAAAATTTTAGCAAAAGATGGAACTATATTAGCCGTTGACGAACCTGTCTGGACTGTCTATGCGAGTTTAAGTTCTCAAGAAAACGAAAGAGAAGAATTCTTTTCAAAAAAAGATGCTTTTGTATCTGAAGTTGCTACAATTCTTGGGATAACTAGAGAAGAAATCAATGCAAAATTAACAAACGACTTTAGATACGAAAAGATTGCAGAAG
>CAZAJR010000014.1:0-16175 GCA_964485665.1 uncultured Candidatus Saccharibacteria bacterium | reverse complement strand
TACAATTGCTCCCTTTTGCTCATTAACATATCTGTTTAAAAAACTTTGTAAATCTTTATCAATAAAGCATACTTCTTGACTATCTCTAAGACTACTATTAGGCAAGCTATTTCTTCTAGCGATTTCTCTTACATCTTCTTTTGTTAAGTTTCCAACGGGAAAAACAGTCTTTTCTAAAATCTCACCTGAAACCCCATTTAAGAAATATGATTGATCTTTTTTTCTATCTTTTCCTTTGTATAGATGACCGTTTTCTGTCTTACAGTAGTGACCTGTCGCTATTAATTGCGCTCCATTTTCAAAACACCAATCTGCAAATACTCCAAATTTGAACTGTATATTACATGTTACGCATGGATTTGGCGTTTCTCCTTTTTGGTAGGAATTGATAAAGGGTTTGATAATGAGGTTTCTAAATTCCTTTGTAAAATCGATCACCCTAAAAGGAATTTTTAAATGTTTAGCTACTTTTTTTGCGTTTTGTTCAATTGGTTTAAAACATTTAGGATTCGAGATATTTCTAAACATTACTGCTGTTACATCGTACTTTTCTTTTAGTAGATACGCAGATACGGAACTATCTACACCTCCAGAGAAACCAACAAAGACTTTTCTTTTCATACAATAGAGTATATCATTAAAAAATGAACAATCATCTGAAATTAGTAATATATATTGCAATGATTGCCGGGATCTTTCTATTTGTCCAAGATAGATTTGATCTTTTTGAGATTAGTTTGAAGGATGGACAATCTGTGCAATCAGAGAGCGACACTAAAAGTGAGGAGGAAGGAGGAGACTTTAATATTGATAGTAAAAGTGAACAGTATGTGGAGATACAAATCCCTAACGGATTGAATGTAAGAGTAGATGTAGAGATTGCGGATGATGATTTTAAAAGAAGTAGGGGGTTATCAGGAAGAAGGTATTTAGGTGATTATGAGGGGATGTTTTTTGTTTTTGATAGTGAGGTTAATACCCCGTTTTGGATGAAGAATATGCTAATACCTTTAGATATATTATTTATTGATTCGCAAAATATTATAGTAGATATATGGCAAGATCAGCAACCCTGTACAGAGCATTACTGTCCTTCGATATATTCCCATGAGAACTTTAAATATGTATTGGAAGTAAATTCAGGCTTTTGTAAAGAGAATAGTATAGAAGAAGGGTATAGTGTGGTACAATACTTAGAGTAAATTTTCGATGTAAAGTAATGATTGAAAATATTGTTGATTGGATGACTAATCTTATGGAGTCATTGGGCTATTTAGGAGTTGCAGTATCTGTCTTTTTGGAAACAATTTTTCCCCCAATACCTAGTGCTTTTATA
Organism: uncultured Candidatus Saccharibacteria bacterium; assembly: GCA_964485665.1. Classification (GTDB taxonomy): domain Bacteria; phylum Patescibacteriota; class Dojkabacteria; order SC72; family SC72; genus WOZL01. The sequence continues at coordinate 14,839 of CAZAJR010000014.1, read as the reverse complement.
CAACCATTTTCAGGTTTCGTTTCCTCTAGAACAGATCAGGTTCTATTGCTAACAATTCTTTCTGCTACAGTAGGTACATATTTAGGGACACTACCTTTTTATCTTTTAGGCGTATGGGGGAAGAATTTTGTGGATAAATTTCTAATTAAATACGGCAAATATCTCTTTATCGAATCAGGTGAGGTAGAGAAAGCTTATGAATTTTTTGAAAAACATGGCAATAGCGTAGTATTTTTTGGAAGGTTAATTCCTTTAATTAGAACATTTATTTCTTTTCCAGCAGGTGTTGCTAAAATGCCTTTTATTCAATTTACCATATATACTTTTCTTGGTGCTGGTATTTGGTCTGCAATACTTGCAACTGCAGGTTATTTGTTAGGAGAGCAGTGGGAAATGATTGTCATATGGTTAACAAAATATGAAAACCTAGCTATATTTCTTTGTATATTGGTTGTTTTGGTGTATATAGGGTGGAAGATTGTAAAGAAGATTAAGAGTAAGAAAAGTTAGAATTTTAATCTCTGAGTAGACTTTGTCCTGTCATTTCTAAGGGTTGTTGGATGCCCATAATGTCAAGAATAGTAGGAGCTACATCTTTTAGTGCACCGTAAGGTAAAGTTTTAGCAGGAGCCTTTGTGCCTGTTATGATTAAGGGTACAGGATTTAGAGAGTGTTCTGTATCCATTTCTCCAGTATCTAGATTGATTAATTCTTCTGCATTACCATGATCTGCAGTAATTATGACAGCACCTCCTTTATTAGTAAAAGCAGGAACCAAACTCTTAATACACTCATTAACTGTTTTAACAGCTTCTATGGAAGCCTCTAGATTACCCGTGTGAGCAACCATGTCAGGATTTGCATAGTTGACTAATATAAAATCATAGATATCAGCATTAATCCTATTAATTAATATATCAGTTAGTTCATAGGCTGACATTTCAGGCTGTTGATCGTATAAAGGGACATCTGGTGAAGGAACTTCTATCCTATCTTCACCCTCATATCTAATTGACATTCCTCCATTAAAGAAGTATGTTACGTGAGGAAATTTTTCAGATTCTGCAATTCTTAACTGTTTTAAGCCGTTTGAACTAATAATGCGTCCCAGTGGCATAGATAGGTACTGTTTTGGTACCAGTACGTTAGGGGGATAATTTTTTCTGTACTCCACCATACTTGCAAAAAAAAGATTCGGTATATACTCTCGTTTAAAAGAATCAAATTGTTGATCTAAAAATGCTGATGTAAGTTGTATTGCCCTATCAGCTCTAAAGTTAAGAAGCAGGATAGAATCTCCCGGTTTAACCTCAGCTTTATTAATTACTATTGGTTTGATAAATTCGTCAGTTAGATCATTAGCATACGATGTTTTAATAGCCTCCTCACAACTGTTAAATTGTTCTCCTATGCCCTTTGTTATAAGATCATATGCAAGCTTAGTCCTATCCCAGGATCTATTTCTATCCATACCGTATCTTCTTCCACATATCGTAGCAATTGTTCCCATACCATTCATTTCTATATGTCTTTTTAGTTGATTGATAAATTCCATGGATTGATCGACTGGCGTATCTCTACCATCTGTGAAGATATGGAAATAAATGTTGTTTTGAAAATTATTCTGAGAGAAATATCTTAGCACTGCAAAGAAGTGAGTAATATGACTATGAACAGAACCATCACTTAAAAGTCCGAGAATGTGTATGTCTCCGTTATTTTGCAGGGCGTGTGTGGAGGCTTTGTAGAGTACAGAACTTTTTGAGAAATAGCCTTTTTCTATAGCATTATTAATTCTTAGTAAATTTTGATTAATTACTTGTCCAGCACCTAAATTAAGATGACCAACCTCACTATTACCTTTTACATTTTTTGGTAAACCTACTGCTTCACCGGAAGCGATTAGATATGTATGTGGGTTTGTATTCCATAGGGTGGAGAGGGTTGTTGGGTTTGCTCGAACTACTGCATTACCTTCACTTTTTGGTGCTGCACCTATGCCATCCATTACGACTAGCATAACTTTCTGTTTAGCTATCATATATATATTGTGGCATATTTTCCAATTTTATTCTATAATAGCACCGCGAAGTGACAATCTTCACTTAGATATATATTAAATAATTGTCTTAAAAACATGGATACAGCAGTACTAAATAAGGTTGAAGAAGGACAACATAAAAAAAGACCAGATGTCAGAGTTGGTGACACTGTAAAGTTACATATGAAGGTTAAAGAGGGTGAGAAAGAGAGAACTCAGATTTTTATGGGTGTTGTTATATCGATAAAGGGATCTGGTTCAAGTAAAAATTTGGTTGTAAGGAAAATATCGTATGGTGTAGGTGTAGAGAAGATTATACCTTTACATTCTCCGATATTAGAAAAGATAGAAGTAGTAAAAAGAGGTAGTGTAAGAAGATCTAAGCTTTACTATCTTAGAAAGAGGACTGGTAAAAAGGCGCTAAAAGTTGGTTTGGAGGAAGACATTTATCTTACAGATGAGGAAGAGGAAAAGATTATTGTAGAAGATATTAAAGAAAGACAGCAACAACAGAGAGAAGAGGACAGGGAGAAAGAAGAATCTAAGGAAGATGAAAAGAAGGATGAGAAAAAAGAAAAAGAGGTTGAATCTAAAGAGTAGCTCATATATATTTAAGTAACCATTGCAGGAGTAGTTCAACTGGTTAGAATATCTGTTTTCCAAACAGAGGGTTGCGGGTTCGAGTCCCGTCTCCTGCTCCAAATATATTGTTAAAAGATTTAGATGATAATAGATGACCGAATTTATTCAACGTATGAAGTATCTGATCCAGTAGCGATTGAATTAATAAATAGTAATCTTTTTCAACGACTTAAAAATATTAGCCAATTTGGTTTACCTGATAAGTATTATCATAAAAAGGGTTTTTCTAGATATGAACATTCTATTGGAGTTTATATCTTGTTAGATAAGCTAGAAACAAGTCGAGAGGAGAAAATAGCGGGCCTTCTTCATGATATCTCACATACTGCATTTTCTCATCTAGTCGATTGGGTTATGGGGGATACTAGTAAAGAGAATTATCAAGATAACAGACATAGTTCGGTATTACAGAATAGAGAAATAACAGATATCTTAAAAAAGTATGGTTTTGAGAGTGAAAGGATATCAAACCAGAAACTTTTCTCTTTGCTAGAAAGAAAACTTCCTTATCTTTGTGCAGATAGGATAGATTATTCTTTAAGGGAAGCTGGTTTAGATTTAGCTAATAAAATTATAGAGGATTTTACAGTTATTGATGATCGAATTGTTTTTAGTAATAGGGAAAGTGCTTTGTTGTTCGCACAGAACTTTTTATCTCTTCAGCTTAATCACTGGGCTGGCTACGAGGCAGTTACAAGATATTCTCTTTTTTCTAGGATTTTAAAAAAAGCTTTAGAGAAAAGAGATTTAGAAGTAAAAGATTTTAGTAAAACAGATAATTATGTAATTAACAAATTAAAAAGTGCAAATAACGATGAATACGATCAAGTTCTATTTTTATTAGAAGAAAAAGATCTCTCTTTTCTTGAAGAAGCCAAAAAACCTACTTATAAAAAATTTAGATATGTTGATCCAGAGGTGTTAGTAGGTGAGAAAGTTAGTTGTTTAAGTGAAATTAATAGTAATTTTAAGAAAAATTTGATAGAGGCGCGAGAACAGAACGAAAAAGGGGTATTTCCAGGAGTTAAGAGATAATTCCTTACCATTATGATATAATCATGTTATGAAAATAGCAGATTTAGACTTTGATAAAGAAGATAGCAAAAGATCTGCCCCGAAAGATCGTATCCCAATGATAAAGGAAGTATTTAAACTTGTACTAAATAGAGAACCAAGCTCTAGGGAGTTATCATTTTATAAATACGGTGTACAAGAAAGAGAAGAGATAATTGAGAAATTACTTAAAGATGATGAACACAAAGAAGCTTTAGAGAAATCTAAAAAAGTTCCCAAATTAGAAGATCAGGTTAAAGATAAAAATCATAAAATAAACACTCTAAAACAGAAAATAAAAGATATAGAAGAAGAAACCAAACAAGTTAAAAACTTATTAGATGAAAAAAACAAAGAAATAGCAATACTTCGAAGAGAGAAAGAGGATCCCTATAACTTTACACACTCTGATGCTTTAAAGTATATTAGAAGTTTAACTGAAAATAGTAGAACAGAAATAAATACTACATCTCAGCAAAATAATGGAGAAACACACTTTACGACAATAAGCTCATCAGAGCAACCCAAAAAGAAATCTTTTTTAGATAAGGTTTATGGTTTTATAAAACCTAGCTAGGAGGTGTTAACCAATCCTTTAAAGCTTTTAATCCTTTCTTACCAAAAACTATCCCTCCCCATATACCCAAACCTGTAATTAGAGCAATTATTAAGTATTTAGCTATAAGAGTGTAAGTATAACTAGGATCTACAGGTGTAGCAACCAGGCTATTATCAAAAGTTACTAAATCACTTACACTGTTTGTGTAGTTTGTATCGTGTTGCCATGCGATAAGATTTACACTAATTTCATAAGTTCCACTTTTTTTAGGTTTAACTTTGGCCTTTAATTCATAAGTTTGCCCCCTATACATATCCACAAATTCTTTATGTTTAGGATTTATCTCTATTGAAGTGGGAGCATCCCAGATAATTTGAGTTCTAGAAGAATCTATCTTGGGATTAACATATATTACATATGTGACAGTTTTGGTAAATGCGGATTGAGAGGCTCTTTGCATAGTGATGTCAAAATATTGAGTAGTTGTAGTTAAATTGTCCTCCTCATCTTCTTGTGCGAAAAGTATAACAGGGAAGAGTAGAGTAGTTAAAAAGATTGTTAAAATTAACACTTTTTTCATTTCAGTATCCTTCTAATACAAAGTTTATATATATGGTATGCATCTTCAGATTCTTCGATACTTATAGATCTATTATTATGCACCACATCATTTCGAAGCTTATGCGTGTCCCATAGATTTTGGTATGTATCTCTACGAAACAGTTTTTTAGCTTTTTTAAGATTATCACCACAACTCTTACTGTTACTATATTTATAATTTAGAGCCTTTGCAAGAAGATTATCCAATCTGATAATTGTATCTCGTCTTTCAAAATCATTTTCACTATCTACATGCTCCTCTAGTCTCTCTAAAGTTGCAAGCATTCTGTCTTTTTTTCTATGACTCTTTTTAGAAGCGTTAATCTTAGACAGCACAAAAATTGCTACTATCATGATAAGGGTTAAGATTGTCAGTAGTAAAGGTGTGCTCATTTTTTGTATATAAATTTATTAATTACAATATACAGTATAGAGAATATTATTAAAAACAGCGTAATTGATATGATTTTTATTAAAACTTCGTATCCTGTTCTTTCTGATATGGAGTATTGAGTAGAAACTAATTCTGAATTAACACTTTTTGTTCCACTTTTTAAATTAACGGTTGTAAAAATTATATTTTCTTTTAAGTCATTAAAAGGTATATGGAAATTAAGGGCGGTTGTCATATGGGGCAAGAGGATTGTATTACTACTAGTTGTTACCGTATCTAAGTATTTAGACAAATCTGGTTGGGAATCTGTTAGTTTGATATCTGTAAAGATTGTGTTTCCTTTATTTTCCACTGTTATATTACCGTATAGGTATTTATTTAAAATAGAGTAGGGTTCTAAACTAATAGATATATTACTATCGGGGTTGTATGTGACATTTCCCTCTGGAGTGTATACAAAGGAAATATCGTTATTTGAGTAGTATGTGAGAACAGGGGAAATGGAATCATTGAGGCGATTTAGGATTGAAATATGGTCTAACTGATCTCTACCAAAAAGGGAGACATTGGAGAAGTCTTCGAGATAGGGATCAAGAATCATCCAATCTTTACCATCAAAGGCTTGAATCCAGTAATGAAACATCCCATCTTCTTGATAGCTAGAGATATCTGAAACATAACCTATACTGTAGATAGTGGGAATATCGTAGTAACTTAGGATAGCTCTTAAAACGTCACTATAGTCTTCAGGTGTAGACTCTGAAGGGGATTTCAGAACTTCTTCTGCGCCCTTTCTCATACCTCCTGATAGTGTTGTATCAGAAGCAACAGGGTCAAGAGTTTCTACAATGTATTTATAAATATATTTTATCTTTATAGAATTCTCCGTATCTTCTTTTACTTCCTGTTCAATTAGGTATTCTTGTATGTCTTCAATTTGACTATTACTTAAGCTCCAATATAGGTCTCTTTGATTATAATTGGTTGTAATATCACTGGCGTAATATTCATGTTTGTTCATAATTACATCTCCTGATATCTTCAAATCAATTTGAGACTTGGGTTCTAACGTAAAAATTAATACGTAGTTATAATTACTATCGATTAGGGCTTGAGTTGGTTGCAAATTAATATCCTCTATTACAATTTTTTGAAATGCAGTATCTGGAGGAAGAATGATCTCATATTGGTTATTTGAATCTGTAGGATTATTTAAAGATTTAGAGATTTGAAAACTGTAAATAATATTTTCTCCAAATATTAATTTGATACTATCAGAGTCAGGTTCTGCGATAGTAAGAATATAATTATTATCACTCTTTTTAATATTCTCTATTTGATCAGAAATCCAACTTGTTTCTCCCCAACTATTAGGATATGTAATTGAAACTTTGGAGGTTGGAGTATCAGCAACTTTTGATATGAGGTTGATTATATTCTTATCACTAAACTTTTGTGTATATGAAACAGAAATTTTTATAGAGCCATTTTTATCTATTACACTATTTTCTAGATCTATTAAAATATCTGTAGAGTTTGTACGGTCATAGACAGTAGCCTCTAAAGATTGATTTTTAGTAATTGAATATATTTCTGGCTCAATATTCGTTTGAGGTATGGTAATTGTATAGTAGGTAAGAACAGTTCTTTCACTTGAAGAAATAGAAAAAGTTAGTACCGTTTCAATCAAACCATTTTCCTTTATCGTGTGTGAGAAGACAGAATCGGTAGTTATAGATGTCTGGGCATGTGTTTTAAAAGGGAAAAGAAGTATGAAAAAAAAGAGAATACTAGAAATCGTAACTATTCTTTTTATATATCCATTCATATCTTTCACTTTTCCTTTGTATTTGTTTAATTAAAGCTCTCTTAGGTGTAATTCTTCTTTCTTCTAAAATCGGTTCGATATCTAGTGATTCTATTTTATCTTTCATTTTGTAGGCAGGATTTCTTGCGACCTCAACTTTGGCATTCTTTCTAATAATATAATATGACATGCCCCTCTTATCTTCAAGTACAACTCTTGTTCTAGCGTCTCTTGTAGAAATTTCTACAGCTATTAATGTAGAAGCTTGTCTTGTGTTTACAAGACATACTGCGTAATCTGGGGGAACAATAAATTTAGAGTCTTTTTTAACCTGTAGTCTGTATACTTTATTCTTATCTGTTCCAACACATTTTTGGAGTAGTACATTTCCACCTCCATATACTATTTCAAAGAGTCTTGGATAACTTGAGCACTTAGTTGCTTTGGACTTAACAAACTCAATACCAGCTAAATTAGGTTTCATTAAATAGATGTTCATTCTGAGATTCTCTTTTTTAAATTTCTCTTCAGAATTATCTACATCTTTATACTTTGAATAGAATGTGTCTGGACAATCTAATTCTTGGTTAAGCAACTGAGGTCTAATGTCCTCAAGTCCAACAACCGATTTAGACTTCCACTCAATTTCTTCTGATTCAATTTCTTCTCCGTTAAAGTAGATGGGCAGACCGCTACTGGATTTTAGATTCGTCTTGGCCATGGCGTTATTATATCATATTTGTACAAAAAAACGCCATTTTAGTTGTTCTTAAAGGTTTTTATGAGCTCTGAGAGGACAAAACCGATAATTGCATAAAAAACTAAAGCAATGATAGGGGTAAGTGCTATTTCTATCTTATCAATAACTAAAGTTGACGGTGTTATACCCTCAAAAGGAGATATGAAAATATTAGATATATTGTTAACCCATCCAACAAACGGATGCGTACTGTTAGAAGCAAAAACCGAAAGAAGTATACGTATGATTATTAAAGTCTCAATTAAAGTATCTGCTGTATACGCAAGTTTAAGTATTAGTCTAATCATTGAAAAAATTTAATCCAAATTATCTAAATAATATTGTAACTCATTCATGAATCTACTTACACCATTTGCCCATACATGATTAGGATTGCGTCCACATGGAGGACAGTAAGTTGCCTCCATATCCAAAGGACTTAGATTAGTACCATACCCTACAGCTATGCGTTCTGTGATATGTGTAATAGCTTCTGACCAAGTAGGAAAAACACTCCAGCCGTCCTCATTACCATTTATTCCTCTCCACCCCCACGCATTGTTAGTCCCTGAGGGTATAATATTACCAAAAGCTGACTCAACACCAGATATACCAACCAAAAGTCTCCAATCTAATCCATGCCTATCAGCTTCTTGGATAAAAGTTTCGGCATACGGTTGCATAGGAGAATTGTAATCACCTAAAAATTCTGACATAGCTAGAACCCTTGGATCTTCAATGTAGTATTTAGTACGAGATTGGATTTGGTCAAAAGCATTTCCATCTTTAATAACTGACAACGAATAACTATCTTTAATATCTGAAGTTGCATATACTGGTGTAAGATAGTTAAATTTTTCTGCTTTAACATCTCTAATTACAGAGAAGAAAGTGTCTTCTATGTAAGGTTCTACAGTAGGCGAGATGAAAATGGTGTAAAATATTAACAATACGAAGACAGAAAAAAAATACCATTTTTTAAAACTTATGTTATTGGTATTTTTTGAATACGGTTGTAATTTCTCAACAGTCTTCGGCATAATTTAGTATAGCAAAAATATACTTTACTACAAAATATGTTTACACACCTACACCTACATACAGAGTTTTCGTTACTTGATGGTACTATCAGAATTGATGATCTTATAGAGAAACTTCAAAAAACAGGTATGAACTCTTGTGCTGTTACAGAGCACGGCAATCTATATTCAGCTTATAAATTTAAGTCTCATATGCAAGAGGCTGGTCTAAAACCGATTCTTGGTTGCGAACTATACATTGCTCCTAGAAATATGTCGGACAAAGAGTATGGGATTGATAATAAATATTTTCATATTACAGTATTAGCCAAAAATCTTAAGGGGTATAAAAACCTTATAAAAATAGTTTCTAAAGCTCATATGGAAGGTTTTTACTACAAACCTCGTATAGATATTAAAACTTTAAAAAAGTATACAGAAGGATTGATTGTTCTTTCAGGCTGTCTTGCAGGACCTCTTTCTCAACCATTACTAAGTGATAGATATGAAAAAGCTAAAAAAGAGGCCAAGAAATATGCAAAGATTTTTAAGGACAATTTCTATATTGAAATCCAAAGAAACGGTATGGAGGAACAGAGGAAAGTTAATCAAGGACTCTTACAAATTTCTGATGAACTTGGTCTACCAATCGTTGCTACTTGTGATAGTCACTATCTCAACAAAGAAGATGCGGAAATTCAGGAAATCCTTTGGTGTATAAATGATGGTAAAACTTGGGATGACCCGGATAGGAGAACTATGCCTACAAACGAATTCTATGTTAAAACTCCTGAGGAAATGGAAGAGCTGTTTAAAGATTTGCCTGAGGCTGTAGAAAATACGCAGAAAATAGTTGAGAGCATAGAGGAATACGATATCACTTTTGATAGGGTAGAGCCTCACTTTCTTGATCTTCCCAAGGGAGAGACTCCAAAAAGCTATCTTAGAAAATTAACTTTAAAGGGGATGAAGAAAAAATATCCTGATAATGGGCAAGAATTAATGGAGAGAATAGATTATGAATTAGGGATAATAGATGATAAGGGCTATAATGATTATTTTCTGGTTGTACGAGATTTTGTAAAGTATTGTAGAGATAATGATATAGTTGTTGGTATGCGTGGTTCTGGTTGTGGGTCGGTAGTAGCATACTGTGTAGATATAACAAATATCGAGCCCATAGGTTGGGAGTTATATTTTGAAAGATTTCTTAATCCCGAACGTAATTCTCCTCCCGATTTTGATATTGATATAGCTGATAAACAGAGGGATAAAGTAATAGAGTATGCTATTAACAAATACGGCGAAGATAATGTAAAACAGATAATTACTTTTGGGAAATTGCAAACAAGACAAGCAATACGTGATGTGGCCCGAGTTATAGATATAGATCTTAGCATTGCGGATCAGCTTTCTAAGATGGTTGAGATAGTGTTTGGAAAATCTAAAGACATTGACTATATGATTGAACATAACCCTGAATTTGAGGAGATTATCCACACATCTTCTGATACAGAGAGATTGGTAGAAATAGTGCGCAAGGTTCAAGGTCTTCACAGAAATGTTGGTACTCATGCTTGTGGTGTAATTATCACTCCTGAACCAGTGATAGAGTACTGTCCAATACAAAGAGATGCTCATGGTGGAGGTATGGGTATGACTCAGTATGAGATGAAAGATATAGAGCCGATAGGTTTAATGAAGTTTGATTTCTTAGGTCTTAGAAATCTTAATGTGGTTGGCTCCGCTATTAAAAAGATCGAGGCTAACAGAGGAGAGAAAATTGATTTAAGAGAGTTAGACCCTAAAGATGAGAAAACTTTTAAGCTAATCAGAAGTGGGCATACTGTGGGTATTTTTCAAATAGAGAGTGAGGGAATGAGGAGGACTATAAAGACTCTCAAGCCAGAAACACAAGAAGATATATGTTATTTACTTGCCGCATATCGTCCAGGACCAATGCAGTATATATCAGAGTACGTAGCTGTCAAAAAGGGACAACAAGAGCCAGATTATATATTTGATGATCTAGAACCTGTTTTAGAGATTACTAATGGTGTTATCACATATCAAGAACAGGTCATGAAGATAGCTCAAGTAGTTGGAGGATATACATTGGGGGCAGCTGACAATTTAAGGAGAGCAATGGGAAAGAAAATTATGTCAGTCATGGAAGCAGAGAAACCGAAATTTATGAAAGGTGCAGAAGAAAATGGCTATCCAAAAAAAGATGTAGAAAGACTGTGGAATAAACTTCTACAATTTGCTAATTACGGATTTAATAAAGCACATAGTGCCTCTTATGCTACAATAGCATATTGGACCGCATATCTTAAAGCACATTACCCATTAGAGTTCATGGCAGCTCTTTTGGAAGGAGATCTCGATAATTTTGATCGTGTAATTATAGACCTTAATGAGTGCGAAAGACTTGGTATAGATGTCCTACCTCCAACTATTAACAAAAGTGGTTTTTACTTTACAATCGAAAACGATAAAGATATTCGGTTCGGTTTAGGTGCAATTAAAAACGTTGGGAGTGATATTGTTAAGGATGTGGTAAAAGAGCGAGAAGAAAATGGGGATTATGTAAGTCTTGATGATTTTGTATATCGACTAATAGACGGTAAGCTTAGCAAAAAATCAGTTGAGTATTTAATTAAAGCAGGAACAATGGATAAATTTGGAGATAGGAATGCTTTACTTAAAGTTTTAGAATCTATATACGAAAAAGCAAAGAAGAAAAATGAAGCTACTAGTGCAGGTCAGATGGACATATTTAGTACAGATAAAGGTAAGGGTGCTTCTGGATCTAATTTAGTTCCTATCACGCCTTTGCCAGATATTGAGAAAACACCAATTAGTCAGATTTTAGAATGGGAGAAAGAGCTTTTAGGCATATATTTCTCTAGTCATCCTTTAGATAATTTGCAGGAATTTTTCCAGAGTAAGGGTGCTATAAATATAAAAAATGCTTTAGAGAAGAAAAATAACGAGCTTGTTGTGTTAGGAGTGTTAGTTAGTAAGGTTAGAAGAATTACTACTAAGAAGGGTCAGATGATGGCGTTTTTAACTGTGGAGGATAAGAGTGGTAGTACAGATGTTGTGGTATTTCCTCGAGTTTATAAGGACATGAAAGAGATTTTAGAGGAGGGCAAGCCTATGTTATTAGCAGGTAGGATAAATGTTCGTAATGGGGAAAAGGGTATCATATTAGAAAAGGCTAAATATATTGATGAGTCTAAGCATGGTTCTAATTTTGATGGGGTTGTTTTTAGGATTAGGTCTTCTCATTCAGCAGAGGAGGTAAAAAAGTTAAAAGAGTTTATTAATAATTCTAAGGGAGATACATCTGTAAAAATAATAATAAATAATGGGGATGAGAATAGTACGAAGGTGTTGGATAAAACAATAGCTATGAATAGTGAGACTAAGAGGTGGTTGAGGAAGTTTTGATGATTTTTTGAATTATAAAATATTTAAATTATATATTCTTAAATTATGTTAAATTTTGAAAAAGGAACTGATAAACCTAAGGTAGGGCAGGTAGAAAGGGAAATACAGCAGAAGATAGATAAAATTATAAGAAATAAGCAAGAAAAGTCTTCTTCTATGGAGAAATATTTGGTAAGGGCTATCAATTTTAACCCAGAAAATGAAGCGATTTTAAATATAGCAAAAATACAATGGTTGGAAAATGAAAAGGCTCAGGTAGTGATAGATACTCAAAAGGCTATTAATAATCTCGGAGATTTGGCTGGGAAGGTTGGTTTGAAGGGTGTTTTAAGGGGTGCTAGAGAGTTTTGTTCCAGTAATATTAAAAGTTTTGGTATGGAGGAGGTGTTTGATGAGAATGCAATAGTTTGTGATATAAGAGATATTTAGAATATTGATTTTTAAAAGATATTTGATGAGTTTTCAGAGATTTGCTACTATGGAGTAATAAATTTAACTCATAGTAAACTTTTTAGAAAAAGGTATTGAGAACAATTTAAATAACCCCGAATTTGAGCAGATAAAAAACCAAGTGGTTTTGGTTCTTGAGGGTTTCTACTGTGATTTCTACAATTATTTTCAGGGATTTAGTGAAGAGATAAAGGGAAAGAAATGGTATAAATGTAATGGGGATGACTGTAGTACTCCAAATGCAGTAACTTCAGCGATTATTAGGTATATAGCTCAAAAATCAGACTATAGAGAGTTGAACTCCGGATGTTCTCACACACAGATACTATCTTTAAAAAACGCATATAATAAACATCCGATACTATCAGAAGATTTAAAGTTAATTAACCCTAATGATCTTGCAGAAAAAACAAGGGTACTAGTTAATGGGGAGACATTTTTTGAAAGTAAAAACAAAAGAATCTCTGATTTAGGACTCCAAGATTATGTTGAAGTAATAAATAACTCCGAAGTTTTTACTTCAACGGATGATATTTATCCATAGTCTCTTTAGCAAACTTCTCACTACCATGCACATACTTAGTTGTAGTATCTAAACTTTCATGACCAAGCAAAACTTGAAGAGCTGTAGCATTAGCACCGTTCTCCGCCATATATGTAGCAAACCCATGCCTTAAACTATGTGCTGAAGTAGGAATCTGTATACCCAATCTCTTCCTATACTCCGCTATTCTCTCTTGAAAATAGTTAGTAGACAACCTACAACCCTCTTTATTAACATTCGGACCACTAAACGGTATAAATACAGCCTTTGAATCAAACCTGTCTAAAAACCCACTCTTTCTGTAACTCTCTACCAATTTAATATGTCTCCTATTACCCTCATCTACACTCTCTAAATCAGAACTTAATTTATCAATCTGTATAGGTTGTTCCTCCTTACTTCTATCCGTAAAAGCATGCTCTAATCTAATCTTAAGATACTTATTCAACCAATACATACTCCTAGGAGTTAAAAACGCAGCCCTCTCCTTATTACCCTTACCTAAAATATATATCTTCCCATCAGAATTAAGCTGATCTAAATCAAGATTAATTAACTCAGAAATACGCATACCAGAAGCAAACAAAATCTCTAACATAGCTCTATTTCTAAAAGCAACCTTCTCATCCTTCTCAAACTCCATAGGAGACTCTATTAAAGCTATTAAGTCTTCCTTAGAAGCAACCTTCTTAGCTCTCTTCTCAGTCTTTATCAAAGAAACAGCATCGGGGGGAAAAGGAATATCCTTATCCATTTCAATCCTGTATCTAAAATATGACCTTAAAGCAGACAACATCCTATTAATACTCTTACCATCTAAACCACCCTTAGACCTAGACCTACTATTCTGCGGCTTATCTAATATACCCAAACTACCATATACCTTCCTGTATACATCCTCCAAAAAATTCTCCCTATACTGCTCAAGTTCCTCACTCTCTGTGGTTAAGAACTCTTCTCTTACTTCATCTAATGCATCTAAATGTCTACCTTCTCTTAAATATCCCTTGTAGTTATTAATATCCTCTTTACTCATATTTTCAAAAGATATTTTGTTTGTGTACAGATATACAGCCAGAATACAAAGATCTCTAGCATAGTTATATATGGTTTGTTTACTGTATGCGTTATTTTGTAAATACAACAGAAAACCATCTTGGTCTGGAAGTTTTGGAACCTTTTTTAGTAATGTAGCCATACTTAATATTACAACAAATTAAGATTTAGTATAATGGAGTATGAATAAAATACTAGAAAACAAATTAGAGTCACTACCACAAGTACCAGGGGTATATAGATTCTTAGACAAAAACGGAAAAATACTTTACATAGGAAAAGCCTTAAATCTAAGGAGTAGAGTTAACTCATATTTTAGAAGTGACATATATGATAGGCCAAGAATAAGGCAGATGATGCCTCAAGTTGAGGATGTAGAGATTACAGAGACCAACAATGAGATAGAAGCGCTTGTTTTAGAGTCAGCTTTAATTAAAAAATATAAACCTAAGTTTAATTCAGATCTTAAAGATGATAAG
>CAZAJR010000013.1:0-14452 GCA_964485665.1 uncultured Candidatus Saccharibacteria bacterium | reverse complement strand
ATGGCAAAACTACCTGACCATGTAGGTGTAGACTTTGGAACGCACTCTGTAAAAGCAGTAGAACTAAAAGATATTGCAACACCTACTCCAAAACTTGTTAACTTTGGTAGTCAAACTACACCAAAAGGTGTAATTAACAGTGAAGAGAAAAAAGATCAGAAAGAATTAGCTGATGTACTAAAAAGGCTATACGACGACAGTAAGATAAAAAACAGATCCATAGTTGTTGCACTACCTGAGTTCTCTGTATTTACTAGATTTTTGGAATTTCCTGGAGTTAAAAAAGAAGAACTTAAAGACGCAGTATTTTACGAAGCCAAGCAATACATACCTGTACCCATAGAAGAAGTTCGTATGAGCTATGTACCAATAGGCTTCAATGAAGCAAAAAATGCACCAAGAGTACTACTAGTCGCAGCACCACTCAAAATTATCGATACATATATAAATATTGCCGACTTTGCTGGAATGGATATCGTTGCTATAGAAACAGAATCAGTAGCACTAGGAAGAGCAATGTATAGAGCAACTAAACAGCAACATGTTGTAATGCTAGACTTTGGCGCTAACAGCACAGACATGAGCATTATGCTTGATGGATATTTGGTATTTTCTCAAAGTATATCTATTGGCTCTGACTCTTTAACACAAGCTATAATCAACAAATTCAACTTTGAATATCAACAAGCAGAAGAATACAAACGAAACTACGGTGTAACACCCAATGTTTTAGAAGACAAAATACGTGATGTCTTAACACCAATACTAGAATCCATCATGCTTGAAGTAAGTAGAGGTATAGAATTTTATAAAAACAAAACCTTAGCCCCTGCCCCACCCAACTACCTTCTTACAGGAGATGGAGCCTTACTTCCAGGCCTAGCAGATTACATATCAGAAGCATTACATGTAAATGCATCTATAGCTAACCCTTGGATGAACATATCAATAGACGAGAAATTTAAAGACATTATTTCCAAAAGTGGTCCTTCCTACTCTGTAGCTATAGGACTGGCACTGAAAGATGAATAAAAATGAAAAGAAACAAAATAATAATCAAAAGCCAAAAGAGAAGAAAAAATCCTTCCTCTCTAATCTTATTCAAGTAGAAGACACTCCCAAACCTCAAGAGGAGATTGAGACTAAAAACGAACGAGAAATTCAAGAAAAAGATAAAGAACAATCTGCAGACGTAGATCAAATTCAGCAAACTGAACAACCTCAAGTATCCCAAGAACCCGAACAGCTACAAGAGAAAAAATTAGTAAAACCTATGACAAAAGATGCCCAGAAGAAAAATGAAAAGAAATCTCAAAAAGAAAAATCCTCAAGAGATCAAAACGGATTAACTGAAGAAGAAAAATTGTTATTACGTGCAGGAGAGGGTGTAAACTTAATTCCTAAGAAATCAAGGGGTGAGATTAAAAAAGAAAAAAAGAAGTTTTCTTTTAACCTTTCCTCAATTTTAAGTCTTATAATTTTGATCACACTATCTTTAGGTATCGTATTTTTCAATATTTTATCCAAACAACAACTAAATGTTGCAAAAGAAAAGTTATATGCAAGAGAGACGGAATTGGGAGAAAATACTGATAAAATAATATCTAATGAAGCAATAGTCGAAAGAATTGACCTATATAAACATCTTCAACAAGGAGTATTTTCGCCTAAAGAGATACTGGAGTATATTATACAGGTGGTAAATAGAGCTGGTAATATAACGATAAGAACCTTTGAGCTAGGCAATGACTTGGGGTTTGAGATGAGTGGAAATAGTAGTGATTTATCTGTTGTAGCAAGGCTTTGGTATCTTTTAGGAATAGATGACAATATTATTACAGTAAACTTAGAATCGGTAGGAAAAAGTGACTCAGGTGTTAGTTTTACTTTTAGGGGAGAGTTAAATTCTAGCAATTTTATTGAAAATTAAATGTCTACAAAAGAAAAAACAAAAAAGAAAACAGATACACGTAGAATAAAAAAGGACCTAGAAGGGCTGAGTAAGAGAGCTAAAAAAAGCAAGCTTAGACTTACTGATCTAATAGTTCCGATATCATCTGCAGTTGTTCTTTTGTTGCTATCAATTTTTGTGTTCTTTCCTATGATTAATAAGGCGATGGAATATAGAAAGGAGTTAAAAGAAACAAATGAGAAACTTGAGACATTAGATAAATTGGAGAAATCTTTAAACGAGATGGATGATGCTCAATTAATAGATGATTTAGTTGTTGCTAAAAAAATTATTCCAAAAGTCCTACAAGTTTCTGATTTTGTTTTCTATATTGATAATCTAGCTCAAAGAAAGAATTTAACAACAAGAGAGATTAGAGCTGGTGATATAAATGTGGGGGGTGGTGATACTACTAGGGTTAGAAATAGCTTGGGAGTTAGTGGTCCATTATCATATTCCGGTCAATACAAAGACATTCTAGAATTCTTGGATGAAATACAGGCATACTCTCCATATTTGGTTACACTAAAAGATATTTCTATGTCGCATAGTGGAGAAGGCAGATGGAGTGTTGAGTTTGAATTGACAGGATACTATATTCCAGAACAGGATATTAAAGTTGATTTTTATCAACCATTTACCAAATATACTCAATTTTCTGATATCATAGATATATTTTCAGTTAGGGTTGAAAGACTAGATGAATAACAGCAAACTAGACAAAAAAGCAACCACACTGTGGTTGCTTTATATTTTACTGATTTTAATACCTATACTCTTAGGATTATAAATCTTCTGTTGAAAGCATATCTTCCTCAGGCTCATCTTCTGATTCTGAAGGTTGATTTCTTTCGTCGTTAGCAAGAATTACTTTAACTCTCTTGTCATTTCTTATAGCACTAATTGTAATAATGTCTCGAATAGAGTTAATGGTTCGACCTTTTCTTCCTATAACTATACCCTTATCCTCTTCAGCTACTTCGATAGAAAGGATAATAAGTCCAGGGAAATCAACACTCTCTCTCTCTTGGACACTTACTTCTTCGGGATTGTTTACTATTGATTTGACAATGTGCTCTAGAAGCTCTTTCATTTGTAATATATAAAAATTTAAAAAGGTGTAATAAAATACACTTGACTCATTTTATAATTTATGGAATTTAAAATCAACAATGTGGATATCCTCTACTCTTTTTCTTCTTTCTTAGCACTTTTTTTAGTACTGGGTTTTGTAGAACCTCTTTTTAGAGAATCAATTAAACCCTCTTTAACAAAATATTGAGCAATGGTATCTGTAGGTTGTGCACCATTATCTAGCCAATATTTAGCTCTTTTTTTATCTAAATCGAAAACAGAAGGGTTTTCTCGAGGATTGTAATAGCCAATTTCCTCTATAGATTTTCCATCTCTGGGTTGGCTCGATTCCATAACTACAATTCTATAGTGTGGTTGATTTCTTTTACCTGTTCTTTTTAATCTAATTTTTAGCATAACGATGTGATTTTAACAGATGATATATATTTATTCAAGACTTCTCAATATATTTAAGACCTTTTTGGGCTGCAGCCTCTTCAGCCTTTTGTTTACTTTCTCCCTTTCCCTTACCGATTATTTTATTTCCCAGTTTAACTCCTACAACGAATTTTTTATTATGATCAGGTCCGTATTCTTTTAACACTTCGTATGTTGGAGTTTCTTTATACTTAGCTTGTGCAATTTCCTGTATTTTTGTCTTACTATCGATATCTAGTCTGCGCTCAACGATGTTTTTAATTTTAGATATTAATATTTTATCAACCAACTTTTTACACTGCTCATATCCCTGATCTAAGTAAATAGCTCCCAGTACAGCTTCGAAGGTGTTTGCCAGTATGTAATCTTTATCTCTACCTCCTGTTTCTTCCTCTCCTTTAGACATTCGTAGATATTTTCCATATTCTAATTCTCTTGAGGCATCAGCTAAGCTCTCTGTTCTGACTATGGCAGATCTGAAACTTGTTAGTTCACCCTCTGGTCTGTTGGGGTAGTTGCTGTATAAGTGGTCGGAAACGATTAATTCTAAAACAGCATCACCTAAAAATTCCAATCTTTCATTGTTTTTCTCTACATCCCTATTCTCATTTAGATATGATCTATGAGTGAGTGCCCTTTTTAGTAAGGAGTTATCTTTAAACTGTATACCTAGTGTTTTTTCTAAATCTTTAATCATCTTCTTTGTTTTTATAATTTTCATATATAGCTCCTAATACACCGTTAACAAATTTTCCGTTAACTTCCTCACCAAATTCTTTTGCTAGTTCTATTGCTTCATCTATAGCAACTTTGGGAGGTGTTTGCTTTTCCAAAAATCCTTCATATATTGCTATGCGAAGTATTTGTAAATCTACTAATTTCATTTGGTCAATTGGCCATTGGGGCGCATATTTTGTAATCAGTGTATCTATTTCGTCTTGATTGTCTTTTACACCTTTTGTTAAATTATCAACCATTTCCAATATGTAATCCTCTATGTCATCTATATCTGCTAATTCATCGGGATTAAATTCTGAGATATTGGGATTAACGTTTTTTTTATTAAAATCTTGTGCAAAAAGTCTTTGTAGTGCTATTTGTCTTGATAGGTGTCTAGGATCTGTAGCTTTTTTCATATGATTATAAAAAACTAATTACTTTTTGTTTTTAGCAGACTTCTCTTTAGCCGGTTTACTATTTTTCTCGTAGTAACCACAGTATTGACACTCAAAGTGAGGTCTTTTAATATGTTCACATTTAGGACATTTATTAATAGCAGGATTTTCCAAGCTGTTATGAGCTCGTCTTCTATTTTTTCTCGCTTTTGATATTTTTCGTTTTGGTAATGCTCCCATATTTCTGTCCTATTATATTAAACTTTGGTTTTTATATAAAACCATATTTTTTATATTAAACTTTGTGATTATATATAAATAAAAGGTTTTTATCAATACATAGATTTTAACACAGAGACAGAAAAAATTCATAATTGGGGAATATAATGAAGATGTGTATAAAGGTAACAAAGATTTTCAAAAACTAAGCTTTTCTATTCCTAAACCTACGGTAACAAGAAAAACTATATTCTTTGATGAGAGTGGGCAGGGTAAAATGCCGGATCAAAATATTAAGTTTAATTCTAATAATAGATATTTTATATATACTGGAGTAATGTTCAATAATTACGATCTAAAAAATTTTGAGAACTATTATTTCTATTTAAAAAAGAAGTTTTTTAATAAAGCAATCGAATTGCATGCAACGAGATTTTTTAGACGCAATGAGAAAAATATTCAAGAATATATTCAAAGATTATCAGAATTTTTGGATACAATACCTTTTTTATATATTACAGCTATAGTTGATAAAAAAAGACATTACGATGAGGCCAAAAAGGAAAGGGTTAAAGAACCTCTTGATACAACATTACGAAAAGCTTTGTCTATTTGTATGAAGAAAGGATTGAAAGATACAGAATTTTATAAACAAACGGTTAGAGAGGTTTTTCGTAATATTTCTTCACATACCTTTCGTAATATTAAAAACTATTATCCACTAGAATTAGCATATCGTACAATTTTAGAAGCTTATTTTTATCGTATTTATCCTGAATTATTAAGCTTTAAACACAAAAATTGGGTGAATATACAACCTTTAACAGAGTTAAAGTTTGAGACTTCTCCTAATAGACAGAGGATTCTTAAATATACGGAGAATTTTAGAGGGGAAATGAGTGAATTCGGTAACCAAATTAAGAAGTCCATATATGATATTTCATTTCCTTTTAAAAAAGCCAGGTATATGGGTTTAGAGATAGCAGATATTATTAGCTATGGGTATAATCTATTAAAATACCACAGGTTGAATAGGACGAGATTATTCAAACCTATACGAAAGGTTCTTCTTAAAAAAGAGAGAAGGATAAAAAATAGTTTAGGGACAAATCCTGTTATAGAAAAATAAAGAGGAGCTGAACTCGTCAACTCCTACATCTGATAAATAATATCTTATTCAATTTATCTTTGTCAACATTTTACATAATCCAACTCTCTTTAATAACTACTTCATCACCACTTTTAAGATTCCCCCCTATTATCTCCTGTGCAATTTTTCCTTCTATATTATCCTGTATATATCTTTTCAGTGGTCTTGCGCCCATACCAGGCTCTCTAGCTTTATTGGCTATTAACATAGGTATTTGATCGCTCCATTTTAATACAAAGTCCTTCTTTGTTAATCTTTGAGCAAATTCTGTAAGCAAAAGCTCTGTTATCTTTGTTAGATTCTCAATATCATGAGGTTGGAAAACAATGACTTTATCAAAACGGTTCAGCAACTCAGGTCTAAGGCTGTGATTAAGTTCTATAAGTGCTCTACTCTTTGCTTCATCCCACAACGCGTTACTCTTTTGCAGGCTATCCAATAAAATTTTACTTCCTATATTACTTGTACAGATTATAATAGCATTTGTAAAGTCTACAGTCTCTCCACTATTGCTAGTTAATCTTCCTTCGTCAAATATCTGCAGAAACAGATCTAATATTTGTGGATGGGCTTTTTCTATTTCATCAAAAAGAATAACGGTATGTGGATTTCTTTTTATCTGATCAATTAAAGAAACAGAAGGTCTTTCATATTCACTCGTATCGCTACCAAGGAATTTGTCTATGCTATCAATCTCTTGATACTCAGACATGTCTACTCTAATCATCTTCTGTTCTTTGCCAAAAAATTCTTTACAGACAACTTTGGACAAATACGTCTTCCCTACCCCAGTTGGGCCCATGAACAGGTATGCTCCAATAGGTTTGTCAGGATTTCTTATATCAGTTCTTGCTCTTCTTAGTGCATCAACTATTGTTGTAACAGCTTCGTCTTGACCAATTACTCTTTTTCTAATATTTTCTTCTAATTTTATCAAGTTAGTACTCTCTTCTGTGCTTATAGGTGTCACATTTATCTTCTTTTGAATAGATACCGATTTGGCCACATGTTCAGCTGTTAATTTCTCTATGTTATTAGCTTGTGCCCATGAGCATGCAGATTCTATTGTTTGTACAGCGCTACTAGGGAGTTTTCTTTCTTTGATAAATCTATGGGCAAGTTCAACTGCAGAGATTAAAGCAGGAAAAGTTATATATACGCCAAAATTCTTTTCTAGAATGTTAATTTTTGTTTCCAGGATGTAGAGGGCATCATCTAATGTTACTTCTTCTACTTCAATATTTGTAAATGATTGTCTTAAAGATTCATTGCTATAGAAATATTTCTTGTAATCAGAGTTATTAACTGTACCAACTATTGGAAATGTTCCCTCTAAGATATGAGGAAGCATTATTCCAGCCAAAGAATGTCCAGAATCTTGTGCTTTTGTAGGCAGTAGTTCTTGAATTTCATCAATAAAGAGGATTACATCTCCGGCCTGGGCTAGTTCGTTCATAGCTTTGTCTACTAGCTGCTCCATGTTTTGATCAGGTTTTTGGGAGTGTGCTATGAGAGCATTTATATCCAACTGTATTATTCGTTTATCTTTAATTTGTGTGGGGACATTCCCACTATTTATTCGTTGTGCAACTCCTAATATTAAACTAGATTTTCCAGTACCAGCTTCACCAATCAAAAGCGCATTTTTGTTGCTTACCTTTCCTAAGGTTGAAACGAGATTCTCTAATGCTCTATCGTGTCCTATTCCAAAGACATCTCTGGTTTTTGCGACCTCTTCTGTTATATTCCTACTAAAGTGACTAAGAATATATGTGTATCCATATATCCAACTTTCTGCTATTCCTCCCTTCTTGTAATATGGGACATTTGGATTAAAGATATTTGTTGCTTTACTTTTCTTTCGTGTTTTTGAATTGTATTTTACAATCTCTCTTAAAACATCTACTCCACTGTTATGAACTTGTAAGAACTTTTGCAGGACAGGAAATACTTTAAAAAATGCTAGAAAGAGATGTTGAGGTCTAACAACGTAGGATTCTGTCAGTAGAGCCTCCTCTAAAGCATATATTAAAATACTTCTTAAAGAAGTTGCTTGATATGTCGGGAGAGTTTCCTTGGTTACTTGGTTTTCCTTTAATTCTTTAGGGTCAATTTGAACATCAGCACGTTTTAATATCTCCTGTATTATGGGGATCTGTGTGAGGGTTATAAAAGCTGTATACACTAAGAATTTGTTGTTTTCAATATTCTCACAAACAATATTTAGAGTCTGGTCGTTGATGTATTTAATCGTATCAAGTTGGCTGTGTCTATTAAATTTAAATCCCATCTGCTTTATCTCCTCCAATTCTTTTTGGGGAATTTGTTCAGTGCGAGGTAGTCTAATTGGATGGCTTTTCTCTTTGTAGTAATCATGCCAAAGTATAATGACGCTTAGTATTGAAAGACCAAAGAGAAGGTTTGCAATTGGGCTACTTAAAAAACTTTGGATTATATCTATATTCTCAAACAAATCAAACATTCTTAAGATATATCCCAAAGCTACGACTACACCCGGTATGACAAAGACATTAGTTATTGCTCTTTTTCTATCTTCAAATTTTTGATATCTCAAAAAATTTGTAATTACATTGCTTATTTGGGGTGTTGATATTGTGAAGTAGTGATTTCTGGTAACCAGAAATATAGCTTCAAGCTCTTTTGTAAGAATTGGGAATTTGTTTGATATGACACCATATTGATTACTATCTTTGGAGTGATATCCCAATATTGTTCTATTTTGCCAGCCGTAGTTTATTGCCATTTATCCTATACCCAAAATGATCTAATGATAAATATGAGTGTGCTGGGGGGCAGCAGAAGCCAGAAGAATATAAAGAGGATGTAGGTTATCGTTATACTAATTATCACAAAAAGACATATTGGGAGATAGAAAAGTTTTGAAAGTATTCCTACCATATATCCCAAGATGTTTCTATCTCGATGCCATGGGAGAAAAAAATTTCTTAAAAGCAAACTAAATGATAGATTGTCATCTAGAACTATCACGATTCTTCTTAAAGTTCTTAGATGCCATATTGGCATTTTAACATACCACCAGTTTAAAAAATCGTTTAAGAAGTTTACAAATATCTCAAAGTACGAATTGACTTTTGCTTCGTTAAGTAACTGCTGACCTGAATTGTCTATAACTAAGTTTTTAGATTCCATATTTGGGCATTGCTAGTATTATATATCAATTTCAAACATGATCATAGGGTCGGACCTAGGTCTGTCCTTTGTGCTCGAAGCTGCCGTAGACATCGAGCCGTTTGATATTCGGGGTCGGACCTAGGTCCGACCCTATATGTTGGGGCTAGACCCGGAGAGCTGATATAATCGGTTGTTATGAACACATACCAAGAAATCTTAAAGCGAAAAGGTAAGATATATGCTCTTGCCCCCATGGAGGATGTTACGGATACCGTATTTCGACAAATTCTATGCGAGATAGGTAAACCTGATCTATTCTTCACCGAATTTATGAACACAGATGGATATATGTCAGAAGGTAGAGAGCAAGTAAGCCAAAGAGTTAAATTTACTTCCAAGGAACGACCAATTGTTTTTCAACTGTGGGGAAACAATCCTGATAACTATAAATCCACTGTTAAGGATATTATTAGATTGAAACCCGATGGTATAGATATCAATATCGGTTGTAGCGTAAGGAGTGTTCTGAAAGGAGGTCGTTGTTCGGCGTTGATAAAAGAACCTGGTCTGGTTCAGGAAATTATAAAAACAGTCAAGAGCCAAGCAGGCGATATACCTGTTAGTGTTAAGACTAGATTGGGATACGATAAAGTGATTACACAAGAGTGGTTTACTTTTTTGCTACAACAGAAATTGGATATGATTACAGTACATGGAAGGATATCAAAAGAGGGATATAGCGAGCCGGCCAATTGGGATGAGATTGCTAAGGTGGTTGATTTAAAAGATCAATACTCCCCTACTACGGTTATATTAGGTAATGGTGATGTAAAAAATTTGGATATGGCAGATAAATATATTGACAAATATTGTGTTGATGGAGTTATGTTAGCAAGAGCTGTAGTGCAAAATCCTTGGGTTTTTGATAGAAGAGACGAGATTGGCAAGGAAGAGAGATTAAAGACCTTAGAGAAGCACCTAAAGCTTTTTAAGAGTATTTGGGAGGGTGTAAAGCGATTTAATACACAAAAGAAGTATGTAAAGATGTATATTAGTGGTTTTGAGGGTGCCCAAGAGTTAAGAATGAAGTTTATGGAGTGTGAAGATGTTGATGAAATTTTAGGGCTCTTAAAAACTATTCTCTAAGACCCAACCTAGTAAACATATCGTTACTATTTTTTGTTGTATTACTTTTTTGATTCGTATATTTTGGTAAGGTGAATGTAAAATTACTCCCCTTGCCTATCTCGCTTTCAACATGTATTTCCCCACCCATCTTTCTAACAAGACCAAAGGTAACATACAGACCTAAACCTGTCCCACCAGGTCTGACAATATCAACATCATCGCTATATTCTGATTGAGTGTAGTTACTGGTTCTGTAAAATTTCTTCCCTAAGTTTTCAATATCCTCTTTTGTCATACCGTAACCCGTGTCAATTACAAAAACTCTGATGTACTCTCCCTCATCTTTCGTAGCAACAGTCACACTACCCTCTTGTGTATATTTAACCGCATTGTCAATTAGGCTGTTTAGTACTTCCACTGTTCGTGCGTGATCTGCAAACACATATGGTGTGTCTGTATTAAATTTGGTTACTAAATCTATACCCTTCTCATTAGCTCTACTTTCTTGAGCGTGTAGTGCCATTTTTATCTGATCATTTAAGTCGACTTTCTCTGGGTTAAGTTCTATCTTATCTCCCTCCAGCTTAGCGCTTGACAGTAATGTGTTAATTAATTTAATTTCTGTATCCACAGCATCTTGAATACGCTTAACGTATTTTTTGTAGTCTTCTTTCCGTTTCTCTATATTTTCTGTGAAGTTTTGTAAGAGGTCTGTATTTAATTTGACTACTGACATAGGGGTTCTTAGTTCATGTCCCATAATATCTATCATGTCCGCTTCTTTGCGACGTGCTTCTTGTAATTGTTTAACTTTTCGTTGGAGTTCTTGCGTTTGTTCGGAGACTTTTTGTTTAAGGTAAGTATTAAAATCTTTTATGGTTCTGTACAAAAGTCCTCTTTCTAAAACTACTTTAATAGCACTTTTAATATCTATTAATTCTTTTACGTCGATGTGTGAATAAAGTTTGTTTTTCTTATGTTGTCCTACAAATATGAGTGCAAGATTATTTTCTCTAAGTTGAATGGGAAGAACAATTTCCCAATTATTTTTTCGCATATATTCGATAATTCCAAGAAATCTTTTGTATTTCCAAATATTATTTTCCTCTATGCTGAGAATTCTTAGATATTCTAATTCTGAGAGGATTAGTAACTTGTTGTAATCCTTATAATATGCCCAAAATTGTTGTAGCAAATCAAAATCAATATCTTTATTTGCTGAATAGTTATAAACAAGCTCTTGAGAATTTTTTAAGATTCCATAATTTAAATCACTAATTTGCAATTTTTCTTCTAGAGTCTTTTGAAGATTGTTTCCTATTTCTTCGAGACTTAAAATAGCAGAAGTTTTACTTAGAAATTCAATTGAAATGTCTTGTTTGTTATCATAGTGTTTTTTTAGGATTAAGAATGTAGCTAAAAGAATGAGTAAAAGGATTGGTATGGTAAGAGAAAAGGATATTTGTGAGAAAACTTGATTAGATAAATATATGACAAAGCTGCCTAGTATTGCAGGAGCAATTAGAGCCTTTGTTAGTAGCAAAAGCTTTTGGAAGATACTTTGCAGGTTTAAAAATCGTGTTGTAGATATTCCATAAGTAATTAAATTAATCATTATAGATATAAAAATAGGTCCGAGCCAAATATAATCAAAATTCCCGAAGAAAGGAAAAATCATATTTGTTGGAACAACTCCTAAGCCGACTATTGTAAAACCTGTAATAACGTAGGTCATTTGTTTTTTTTCAATTCCTGTTAAAGATTTTATGTCTTTTCTAATTTCAATGATTCTCCATAAAAATAGGATGGCAAACCATATAAACCAAAGAATATAGCTTATCCCTAATTGAGGGACTCTTGCACTTTGAGAGTACAAGATCGTTTTAATAAAGTTCTCTGTGAAGAATAAGCTATATATAAAGTAACAACCTATCCCAAAAACAAAGACTAATTCTACTAAATTTGTTTTCTTTTTAAAGGGGTAAGACTTTGTAAGCCAGTATGTTAAGAAGGCTGTTAGTATCGATACTAGGTAAATAGATTTTAGAGAAAATAGATCCGTCCTTGGTGAAAGAGCCCTTCCATACAGAAAAATCGCAGTTGACCAGATTGGCCCCGCAATAATAGAAAGGAGTAAAAGTGCTTTATTAGCACTCGATTTTTTGTTACGGAAATACACAAATAGGGGAAAAACGATTGTGGAAGATCCGATTGCTAACGTAATAATCTCTATTAGAGTCATCTTTTCCTACTTAGAACTTAATACAACGACTTCACAGGGAGCTTTATCATCTTTGGGAAAGGTTTCATTAATTCTAAAACCCGATTGTGTTGCAATTTTTTTGGTCTTGCTAACGGGCGATAAGATCTCTTGGTTTAAAATCTGTGAGGATTTTGTTGCCGATGATAATATTCCCAACAATTTTTTTAAATCTTTGATACCATTTCCCCTTGTGAGCATTTTATTCGCAAGACCGAAAAAACTTTGAGTTTCTTTGGTATAAGTTTTGGTTATCACGTTATTTCTCTCTATGTATTGGGAACCATCTTGTTTTATAGGAAAAGATTTTCCCTTAAGAATTCCTGTTATTTTAAAAGGAAGACTTAGGTTTACTGATTTCCCCTTTTTAAGAGAGGAGATGTAAATTAAGGAGGAATCTAATTTTTCATTTAATCCTTGTAAAATTTTTTTATGTGTTTCTTCAGGGAAGTAAGATATTCCATTATCCGAAACAACATAGCTGAACTCATTTGGTCTAAGTTGTTTGTTAATAAACCTATTAGCATCATCAACTATAAAAATTATGCCATCGAATTCTTCCGATATCATATTGCGATCTTCTGGTAGACATATCTTTGAAGCAATTCCGAAAGATGATGCTAATAAAGAAGCACAAGCAAGGGATTCTATTGAATTATCAATCGAAAAGATTCTTGTTTTTTTGTGTGGGTCAGCATTCAACCTCTCGAGATATGTCATACATGTTGTGATACCAGCGCCAGAACAGAGTTCTAAAACATTTACAGATTTCTCGTCCTTTGTTTTTTCTGCGATATCTTCAGCTATCCATTGACCATATTTAACAGATTCTGCTATTAATGCCTTGTATAATATTGATTCTATTCCCTGTTTCCATTTGTTGATTATAGGTTCATGAGAGTTTCCATTTAAGCTCTCTAGTATTTTTTGTTGAACTTGTGGAACGTGATTTATAATTTCTTCGTATGCTTTTAATGATAGAAAAAAGTAGTAAGGATCGTCATTTTTTTCTTTATAAGGGACTGGATTGTAGGTTGTTTTATAGTCTTGTTGTTCTTGCTGAAGTTTGCTACTAACTTCAGAAAAATTTGATTCAAAAGAAAATATGTTTTGTGAGAGATTATACTCATGACTATTTAAAGTTTCTCCCATAAAAATAAGTATTTAATATTATTAAGTTCTTTGTTATTTTAACCCAGAAATCACAGAGTGTCTAATTTCTTAGGTTTTTATATCCTCCTCTCCAACCCCCTTCTACTTCCCCACACACAGGGGCTCTTACATTCTTTATCAGGATATAGACAGGAAGTCTTTAGATATCTCTCTAACTCTTTCTTCAGTTTTCCATCAGTATTCTTGATATATTTCTTCAAATTCTCCTTAGTTTGTAACATTGTTTCTAATTGCGCTACTCCACAAAGCCTCTCATAACACTTCATGATGAAATTTTCTACGATTCCCCTTTCATTAACTTTAAACAAAGTCGCATTAGGATAGAGATCTCTAACAGTATCCAAGTCATCTAACCATTCCTTTTCTAAATCACTACGCTCATCTAATATCGGAGGTATGAAAAATTCCTTTGGTTGTTTACTAACATCATCCAAGATCGTGTAATTTATAGTTCTGTGTCTGAGTATTTGTTCTAACTGCACAAAAGAACATTTGTAGTTAACGCTATATGTATCTCCAAAGTACTCATCATATGATATGTAATCTTTTGTAAATAAAGAAAGAGATCTATTCTTACCAGATACCATGTCTTTTATGTAGTAGTGAGAAGTGGCATCAATGAACTCCTGTATATATTTACTTAAATTCTTTTTAAAGTAATTATCATTATCCTTATTTTCCTTTATGTAATCTTTAAACCAATGAATTATGTAATTGAGCTGTCGAATGTTGAAAGTATATATTCCTTGGGTAAGCATAAAGACAGAGATAATATATCTTGCATTTTCCAT
>CAZAJR010000012.1:0-14720 GCA_964485665.1 uncultured Candidatus Saccharibacteria bacterium | reverse complement strand
AGCACAGAAATAGAAATAGCGAGGGGGGAAATTACTGTGCCAAGCATGGATCTTGAATTTTTAGATGAGGGGATAGCATATTTAGATATTGCTCGATTTACAGATTCTACGTATATGACATGGATAGGTAATTGGGAGGAATCTATTGAAAAGATTGTTGATAATGGGACACAGAAACTAATTTTGGATTTAAGGAGTAATCCTGGTGGATATTTTGATGCTGCAATATACGCCGCCGATGAATTTATAGACGATACTAAGGTAATATCTATACAAGAGGATGGGAAAGGCAATCAAGAGAAATTTCAATCCAAAAAAGGTGGAGATTTAATCGGTATGCAAGTAGTTGTTCTCGTAGACTCGGGTAGTGCTTCCGCATCAGAGATTTTAGCAGGAGCGCTGCAGTACTATGATATTGCTACAGTAGTAGGGGAGAAAACGTATGGTAAAGGTACAGCCCAAGCTATCGAAGATTTCTTTGATGGATCATCTTTACATGTAACTGTTTATAAATGGTTGTTGCCAGATGGAACTTGGATAAATACAGAAAACAGTATAGTTCCAGATTATGAGGTTGAATTTAGCAATGAGGATTTTACAGCTGGAAAAGATCCTCAGCTGGATAAAGCTGTAGAGTTATTGAAATAAAAGAGAACTTTAATTTACGGCTCAGAAGTGATAAATTGGATATATGGAACCTTGAGATAAATTTTAAAAATAGATTATATGGCAGATAAAAAGAAGAAAAAGAAAGGGTTTAGACTTTTTAAGATAAAAGATAGTAAGAAAGCTAGTATTATTGCTTTTCTTTTGATGTTTTTGGCGAGTGCTATTCTTTTGGGAAGTGTAATTACGTTAGTTGTTTTTAACTTTATAAATTTTAAAGGACAAGAAACTGTTCAAACAGGCAAAGACAGTCTAGAAGTTATAGTTACAGAAGATGAAAAATCGATTATAGAAGTGGTAGAAAATGCTCGAGAATCAGTGGTGAGTATTGCTGTTACAGAGTTGTCTTTTTCTGCAGAGGAGGGTATTGTTGACCAAAGTAGTAATATTGGTACAGGTTTTATAGTTGATAGTAGTGGGATAATAGTGACAAATCAGCACGTCGTGTCGGATACGCAAGCTACATATATTGTAATCACGGTTGATGGGGATGAGTACGAAGTAACAGATATTGAACGCGATGACAGCAATGACGTCGCGGTACTGAAAGTAGATGCAGAAGGATTAGTACCCTTGAGTCTGGGGGATTCGGCTTCGTTGGCAGTTGGTCAATCTGTTATAGCGATAGGAACACCACTAGGGGAGTATGTAGGTACTGTTACAAGGGGGATAATTAGTGGTTTAGATAGAGATGTCACCGCTTCTACTGGTTGGTTTGGCAGTACTGCGAAAACGTATGAGAATGTGATTCAAACAGATGCTGCAGTAAATCCTGGAAATTCGGGGGGACCTCTGCTTAACTCATCTGGGGAAGTAATAGGAATAAACTTTGCTACAACATCTAATGCAGATAATATTTCTTTTGCTCTTCCTATAAACATTGTAAAGGAAAGGGTGGAAGAGTATAGGGCTTATGGCAAATTTATTAAACCGTATTTGGGAGTTTCTTATCAAATGATTTCCCAGTATCAAGCACTGTATTATGATAACGTTGTTGCAGGTGCACTGATAGTTCGAGTAGATCCGTATGGTCCCGCAAGTGCAGCTGGTATTGAAAGGGGAGATATAATAGTTGAGTTTGCAGGAGAAAAAGTTGATCAGTCATTAGCTAATATAATCTCTGGTTATGAAGTTGGTGAGGAGGTAGAGCTCAAGGTGTGGAATGACGGAGATGAAAGGACTGTAACAGTTACTCTAGAGGAGCAAGATTAACCTCTCATAAGGAGGAACCTATTTTTGTCATTTATGTCATTTATGACTTCAGGATCATATTTTTCAAAAATTTCCCTAGTCTCATCGATTATACTTTCTTCTGTTTCAAGAATTAAAGTAAAGCTTTCCATTTTTTTCTCTTCAATCTCGTCTACCAGTCTTTTATAGTATTTATTTCCACTTCTCCCTCCTGCTAAAGCACCTTTGGGTTCATATTCTTTTACGCTTTTATCTAATTGCTCATACTGATCCAGAGGAATGTAAGGGAGGTTTGCAAGCAGTAAAACCTTTTTATTTTTCAGTTTTAATTTTGTTATAGTATCCATTTTCTTCGTTTTTATAATATCTTGGAGCTCATGATTTTTAATATTTCGTCTTGCAACTTTTAGGGCTTTTATACTTTTATCTGTTGCAATAAATTCTGTAGCATCAAGATCTTTTTTGTATATGGAAGGCAGCTTAAGGCTTTTTACTAAAGCGATAATTATGCATCCACTTCCAGTACCAATATCTACAACTGTATCAAATTCTTTATCCTTAAATTCCTGAATAGCCAAACCGACTAGTTTCTCTGTTTCAATTCGGGGGATCATTACATTTTGATTAACTTCAAGTGGTATTGTGTAAAATTTGGTGTTCCCACAAATGTATTCCCACGGTTTATCTTTTTTAATATTATCTAAAACTTCTTTTAGATCTTTCTCGTCTTCCACAAACTGGGCTATTTCTTTGGATATCCTTTTGTAATCAGGATAATTTGCTTTGCGTAGCGCCTTTTGTATTTCGAAAAGTTGGGACAGATTATTCATTCTTGCCCTCCTTAAGAGCTTTGAGCTGTATTTCTTTTTGAGTTTGCTCGAGAAGCTCTTGTATATCTCCATTTAAAATATCTTCTAAGTTGTGCCAAGATTTTTTAATTCTGTGGTCGGTGACTCTATTTTGCGGGAAATTGTAAGTTCTGATTTTTTCTGCCCTCATGGCTGAGCCTATTTGAGAAGATCTAAGATCGGATCTTTTATCAGCTTGTTCAGATTTCTTTTTTTCATACAATCTTGCTCTTAGAATTTGCATTGCTTTTTCTTTATTTTGTGCCTGGTGTTTAGTTTCTTGACAGCTTACAATTATTCCAGTGGGTTTGTGAGTAATTCGCACAGCTGAGTCGGTTTTATTAACGCATTGTCCGCCAGCACCAGATGCCCTCATTACCTCTATCTCAAGCTCTTCGGGTTTAATTTCTATATCGACGTCTTTGGCTTCAGGCAATATCGCAACAGATGCAGTAGAGGTATGAATTCGGCCAGAGGATTCTGTAACAGGAACTCTTTGGACTCTGTGTACGCCGCTTTCATATTTTAGAGCTTTGTATACTCTTTTCCCATTAATTTGTGCAACAACCTCTTTGTATCCACCTCCTTCTGTTAGGCTGTAATCTATTATTGATATGGTCCAACCACGATTGGAGGCATAGTTTTTGTACATTCTAAATAGGTTGGCAGCAAAGAGAGCAGCTTCGTCTCCCCCAGCACCTGCTCTTATCTCTATTACAGCAGATTTTTGATCGTCTTCGTCGGCAAATTGGCGTTCAATTTTTAGGTTTGTTATTTCTTTGTCTAGAGTTTTAATCAGGTTCTCATTTTTGTCTAGTTCGTTTTGTGCGAGCTCTTTCATATCTTCATCATTTAGGAGTTCTTGGGCCTCTTGATATTGGGAAATCGCTTTTTGAATTTGGGATACTTTTGTTGCTAGAGTAGAGTAGTAAGCGAGTTCTTCACTTAATTTAGACATGTTTTCTCCGGTTTTGTGAGCATTGGACATTCTCGTTTCAAGCTTGTGTTGTTTACCTAGGGATGGATTATCCTTATATTTTTTTAAATACTTTTCTATTTTCATCTTTGGATGATATCAGTTTAAAAAGTGTTTGTGAAATAGTTACTTTGAAATATCAGCATTGGCCAACATATCTTTAAGGGTAAGGGTCTGTTGTTTTTTCTCAATTTCTTCTTTTTTAGCTTTTCGCTCAGCCATTTTTTTCTTCTTCGATTTAAAAGACATTTTTTTAGCCTTCTCAACCTTCTCTTCATATTTCTTAACAAGGTTATCTGTGTCTACAATTTTTTGCTCACCAGTATAGAATGGATGACATTTTGAGCAGAGCTCAACGTTTATTGTGTCCGTGTCCAAAGTAGAGCCTGTGGTGAACGTATTTCCACATGAGCAAACCACCTTAACTTGATTATATTTTGGATGTATTCCTTTTTTCATAGCGGTTAGGATTATATCAGAAGGTTCGTACGAAAAACAAGGTCGTCGCGGGTGGTGGTACTTGAAGGTCTGTCCTAGGTCCGACCCCAATCACAGCAAACTCAATTAATCAACAATTTCGTATGTTACTGCGCTAATCGAACCGTGACCAAGGATAATCTTTCGCCTTTTTGACGAAACCGCGTTTAACTGGGTTTTGTTTAATATACCTTCGAACCTGTTTGACATCCTTTTTGTATCTTAAAAACTTTGCACCGTATCGGCCTTGAAAAACGTGTCCTATGCGTCCATATTTGCGATTTGTGATCATTGCATACGATGTACAAACTCTTTGCATAAATTTGCTTAGAATTTGGGGCTCCTTGCCAGTTCTTATAAGTAGATGAAAATGATTATCCATGATTGTATAGCTGTCAAAAAACAGGTCTGTATCTTTTCGATATTTGTATAAAAGACTGATAAAAAAGTTTTTATCATCGTTCGAACGAAAGATTCTTTCTTTGTTATTTCCGCGGTTAAAGACATGGTAATAGGATTTCTTGTGGAAATTTCTTTTACTTCGACTCATATGAAGATATTTTACCCAATGAAGATGAAAAAAAGATTAACCACACGCGATGTTTGTGAATCTGTCTCGGTGGGAGATGGGGTCGGACCTAGGTCCGACCCTCGAGAGTTGTTGAGAGGTTGCTCTGGTGGACAAAAAAATATACAATTGTATGCATTCAGCTAATCTGATTTAGTATATTGACATGAGAATAAAAAAGCACAATTGGACGTCTTTTATCATATCTGGGGATGATGTGAGTGTAATAACGGACCCACAAGAACTTAAAAGGTCGGAATTGAGTTTTACTAAGGCAAAAGCAGATGTTGTACTCTTTTCTGATCCAGAATTAAAGCTTAAAACAGAGATTATTAAGCAAGAGGATATGACAAAAAAGGTTGTACCAGATAAGCGGGATCGTATAGTTGAAATTAACAGTCCTGGGGAGTTTGAAATAGGGGGGTTAATGATCAGAAGACCTGTTAGGACAGATTTTTATCTTATTGATGACCAAAATCTTCGGGTTATGTATATGGGGTTAGCGGGGAAGGATTTTGACCCGAAAGATGTTGAGGATGTTGGTGATGTAGATGTGCTTATCGCTCCTATAGGCAATGGAGATCTATTTTTAGGTTATGACGCTTTGGAGAAAGTTTTTTCTGCTGTCGACCCAAATATTTTACTGCCTTGTGGGTATAAGGAGAAGGATCTAAAGCTTGGAAAAGATTTGAAGACCAGAGAAGACTTTATTAAACACTTTGGATTTTCTTCTGTATCAGACGAGAGCTATATTACCGTCAAACCAAGAAGAAAAGAAAAGGAAGAGGCCCCTATGGAGGTTATCTTTCTTTAGATGTAAAATAGTATATGGAAAAAATACCACCACAAAATTTGGATGCTGAGAGATCTGTCTTAGGTTCTATGTTGCTTGATAAGGATGCTGTCGTAAATGTCTCAGGTTGGTTAAAACCGGGACATTTCTATGATGACAGACATGCGAAGATATATGAGAATATTTTGTATCTTTTCGAAAATGGTCTGCCTATAGATGTTGTTACCATATCAGATAGATTAAAAAAGAAGAAATCTTTAAAAAAGATTGGAGGACGAGCATATTTAGCTGAGTTAGCAAGTTCTGTTCCCACAGCAGCTCATGCCGAGGAGTATGGAAAGATTGTTAAAGAGAGTGCAACCAGAAGAGGTTTGATTTCTTGTGCTACTAAAATAGTTGAGATGTCATATAACGAAGAGCAGGTTCTTCATGAAGTAGTTGATGAATCAGAGAAAATGCTTTACGATGTCGCACAGGAAGGTGTTCAGGCAAACTTTGTACATGTTAAGGAATTGCTCAAAGATGCTTATGAAAGAGCGGCTAAAGCTCAAGATGCTGATGAATTGAGGGGGATATCTACAGGTTTTAAGGAGTTAGATTCTTTGCTTGGTGGGTATCAGAAGTCGGATTTGATCATATTAGCGGCTCGACCTTCTGTAGGTAAGACTGCATTAGCTTTAGATATGATGAGGCATGCAGCTATTCATGAAAAGAAAAATATTGCATTTTTCTCACTAGAAATGTCTAAGGTACAGATTATGGATAGGCTTTTGGGTATGCAGTCTGGAGTTCCATTTTGGAAGATTAGAACTAACCAAGTTTCTGATGAGGAGGTTTTAAAACTTTCTAATACCATGGGACTTATGGCAGATGCCAATATATTTATTGATGACATGGCGGGTCAGCATATTAATCAGATTCGTACAAAGGCTAGGAGATTGTCATTAGAGCAGGGGGTTGATATAGTTTTTGTTGATTATCTACAGTTAATGCATGGAAACAGGAAAGAAAACAGAACATTGGAGGTTGCAGAAGTGTCACAGGGTTTGAAGAATCTTGCTAAAGAGTTAGAGATTCCTGTAGTTGGTCTTTCTCAATTATCACGTGCTATTGAACAAAGACAGAATAGAAGGCCTCAGTTATCTGATCTAAGAGAGTCTGGTTCTATTGAGCAGGATGCAGATGTTGTTATGTTCATAGATCGTGAGGAGACTTGGAATCCTGATACCGAAAAGAAGGGCGTAGCGGAGTTGTTTATAGCAAAGCATAGAAATGGTCCTACTGGTATAGTAGATTTAGCTTTTGTTAAAGAGATTGCTAGCTTTAGGAATTTGTATAAGGAGAAAGAGTCATAAGTTAAAAGGTCGTG
This sequence comes from uncultured Candidatus Saccharibacteria bacterium, assembly GCA_964485665.1. Taxonomy (GTDB): domain Bacteria; phylum Patescibacteriota; class Dojkabacteria; order SC72; family SC72; genus WOZL01. Next base: position 7,832 of record CAZAJR010000012.1, on the reverse strand, counting down.
TATTTAAGTATTCCCAATATATCAACTTTTTTGTATAATAGGGTGTCGGTCGAGTGGTGGAACTGGCAGACACGCGGGACTCAAAATCCCGTGCTAGCGATAGCATGAGGGTTCAACTCCCTCCTCGACCACATGTAAGAATTTTAATTAAACAGTTAATAATATGGGTTTCGAAAAATTTATACTAACTCTTGTTGAAGGTATAGCTAATGCAAACTACAATATCTTAGGCACAGTAGTTGCAGCAATAGGAGTTATATTTTGGCTTGTGGTAACGAGCTGGATATGGGTTGACTCAGATGAAAGGACTACTAGTAATTGGATGAGACTATTCTATGTATTCATAGGACTAGTACCAGTAGTAGGATGGATCATCTATTTAATAGTAAGGCCATCAGAGACGATAGATGAAATATACTGGGGAGATCTAGAGAGAAGATACCTTAAATATGAAGCCAAAGATCTAGGAGATTGTCCAAAATGTGGTTCTCAGCTCTATCCTGGCTTTATTTTCTGTTCTAACTGCGGCGAAAGAGTAAAAAGAAAATGTCCTAAATGTGGGGTATATGTAGATCTAGATAACAAATACTGTCCAAACTGTGGAAATCAAATGAAAAAAAACTCTACCAAAGAAAAAGAAATAACTCCAGAAAACATGCAAAAAGAAATAGAAGAGACTAAAGAAGAAGCTCACGAAACAGTAAAATCTAAGAAAAGTAAATATAAACGGGAAGAAAACTTTGTACATAGAGTAGGGCAGTCAATAAAAGAGGGATACAGATTATTAGGTAGAAAACTCAAAGCATTATTTAAGAAAACTAAAACAGTACTTAAGAGAAGCAAAAAGAAGAGAAATATAATAGAAGATAAAGAAAATAAACAATCCAAAGAAAAAAAAGAGCAACAAAAAGGGAAACAAAAACAGTAAAAAATAAGTGTATAATGTTATTAGTATGAATAATATATTCAATTTTGTGACTAAATTTTTAATAGGATTAAGCCCCATATGGGTGTATTTAACAATATTTCTCACAGGTCTCTTTACATACTGGAGAGGGTGTACAGAAACTCGCAAAAACAGATCAAGCATCTTTGATACATTTTTAATTTCAATATTCTTTGGAATATTAATGGGCCGAGTTTCATACCTAGTAATTAACTGGTCCAAGTACTCTAGATATGCATGGTATTTTCTACCATACGAGAGATATGGAGATACTGTATATCTGTTTAGACTACTACCGTGGAGATTGATGCGTATATGGGATGGGGGGTTGACAATATTTGTTGCTATGATAGCTTTCTTACTCCTGCTAACTCTGCTAGCTCTTTTTTACAAAAAATGGAGATGGTATCAAGTATATTTTCCAATATTCTTTTCTATGACCTCTATGTTAGGTCTATCATATACATACTTAGGAATTGTAGACAGTTACAGTCTATGGATTTACATGGGCCTAATACTATTTCTCTTACCTCTAATATTCTGGGCTATTTCTAAAATACTTCTTTTTGCAATTAGAAATGGAATAAAAAGAAGAAAAATCTTGGTATATATAGGAGTATTGATAGTAACTATAGCTACGCTATATATCTCATATGAATATATTTCGGACGACATTTCTACCTTTGAATTGGCTTCTGTCATAACCCTCCTTGTTTGGACTGCAGTAATGGATATATTTACGATAATAGATTTAAATAGACCCAATGTAAAAATTGAAAAAGTCTCTAGTGTAAGGGCAGTCGATATAGAAGTTAATCAACCGATTAGAATTCAATAATGGAAATAAATATAAAGCCCCAATTTCACAACGAAAGAATAGACAAATATCTTGAAAAGAAACTTAAGCAACTAGGTTTTGATCAAACAACTAGAAGCATGATTAAAGACAATGTCTCAAAAGGAGTAAAAGTAAACGATCGTAAAGTAAAAGCATCATACAGATTGAATCAGGAAGATATTGTTGAGATAGATGAGAAATATTGGGAAGAATTCTTTGAAAAGGAAGATCTAAGTGAGAAAATAGTTCCTCAAAAAGGGGATTTAGATATCATATATGAAGATTCTCATATAATTGTTTTAAACAAACCAAAAGGATTAGTAGTACATCCTGGGGCAGGGAATCGGACAAACACTCTAGCTAACTACCTTAAGGGATATTTACAAAGTAAAAATGAATTTGATATTAATATGGACAGAGCCGGTATAGTACATCGGCTGGACAAAGCTGTTTCAGGCATCATGGTAGTTGCGAAAAATAAAATAGTACAAAACGAACTTAAAAAACAGTTCTCCCAAAGGAAGGTTGATAAAATATATCTCGCTCAGGTTAAAAAATATAAAGCATCAGAACTATCTCTTCTCAAGAAAAAAGAATTAAAAGATGTTATAAACGAGATAAAAGAAGGAGAAATAGATTATAAAAATTGGTTTGAAGCAAAAGGGTATATTGGGAGAAGTACCATAGAGAGGTATAAAATGGAATACAAACTATATGAGTTTAGTGGATCTAAACCAGCAAGAAGCTATATTTTACCCTTAAAAGGAAATAAGATGCTAATCAAAATACTCACTGGTCGTATGCACCAAATTAGAGCAACACTTTATTACTATGGCTATTACATTAAGGGTGACACTCTATATAAGCCGAAAAGTAGGAATGATTCTTCTAACAGGATAATGTTAGAGTCTATACATCTTTCTTTTAAACATCCAATTACTAAAGAGACATTATCTTTTATTAATAATAAAGAAATATGACTGCTCGTAAACGCAAAAAGAAAAAGATTGACAAGAAGAAACTATTAAAATATTTCTTGTATTCTCTTACCATTTTAGCAGTAGGCTTTTTAATATATAGAATTGTTGTTTTAATTAGCTTTAAGGTAAATTGTACAGCTGTTTCAGATGGCAATCTATCTGTTAATAACTCCCTTATTACAAACCTTTTAGTTTTTGAGGAAGATGAAAAAATTGTTAATATGGAGGTGATAATATACAGTAATGATCAAAAAAAGATATTAAGAATTCCCATACCAACCTCTGTATATGTGACCGCCCAAGGTACAGACAGTTTCCCAATATCATCCCTTTATTTGGTAGGAGAATTTCTAGAAAATGGCTCAGGTAAGGAGTATACAGTAAACTACATGGGTGACTTATTAGGTTTGAAGTTTGACAACTATATATGGCTTGTAGATAGCAGTAAAAGTACTGATGATTTTCTATCAAAACTCTCCATATGGAGCATACTGTTTAATTTAAAATACAATCGTGAATTAAAGGGCAGTTTGTATTCTAATCTACCAATACTGAATTTGATACAAGAGGTTAGTTTTATAAACCAGAGTCTAGCCAATTATCAATACGAAAGTATGGAGATATTAGATTGTTGTATAGAGAAGACAATTATCTCTAGCAATCGAGAAGAAGTGAGGTTTGCTGTTAGGGATTTTGATGATGAGTTTTCCAAATATGTCGATGAATTGGTCAGTAAAGATGTTGAGAAAGAAAGGGTTAATGTAGAAGTTTACAATGCTAGCAATATATCGGGGCTTGCTAGTAGATACGCTCGTAAGATTAGACATACGGGATGTAGGATACTTAGATATGATAATGCGCCCAATCTTTATGATAATTCTGTTATATATATTCCTGAGCCAACTAACTATCCTAACTCTTTAGATCTAATTAAAGATGTAGTGGGAGAAGGTGTAGAAGTAAAGTACGAAAGGCCATCTTTTATCACAACGGGAGATATTGTTTTAGTTTTAGGAAAGGATCTAGTAGAATAGAGTTTTAATTTGCTTAAGATATCTTGTACAATATATTCATTATGGTAGGAGCAATATTTGCGTTATTACTTTTTTCTTTGGGGTTTCTGACCTTCATTTTTATATACAAAGAAAAATTCGCTAAAGATCAAGAAGAAGAAATATTTGAAGAGGTACGCAATCCTGTAATTATGCAAGTTTTAGTACCTAAAGAAAACGACAAAACTCCTTTAGCTGCCGAACAGATGTTTGCATCTTTGCATGGACTACTTGGGGATTTTAATAGATGTGAGGATATCGTAAGTTTTGAAATAGTTTCTACTGGAGAAAATGGTATTAGATTCTATGTTGTATCTCCACAACATTTAGCCAAGTTTGTTGAAGGGCAGGTATATGCACAGTATCCTAGTGCGGATATAAAGTATGTTGAGGACTATACCTTACAAAAAGCTAGTAATGGATCATATGTTACTACTGGTGAGGTGGAATTTGTAAAAGATTATATTTTCCCTATAAAAACATTTAGAGACTTCGATGTAGACCCACTTGCTGCTATTACGGGGGCTATATCTGATCTTAAGGTAGGGGAGAGTGCTTGGATACAGCTTTTGATAAGACCGGTAGCTAATCTGTGGCAAGAGGAGTCAAAGAGATATATTACAGCTATTAGAGAAGGGAAGGATTTAGATAGTGGGTTCTTTAAGAAATTAATGAAATTCTTTGAATTTATGGGCAAAACTTTAACTACAAGTTCAGATGATGGTAGTGCTAAAAAAGAAATAGTTAGACTGGCTCCGGGTCAAGAAGAAGAGTTAACACAGATAGAAAGTAAGATGTTGAAAGTAGGTTTTGAGTTTGTTATTAGGATTGTTACCAAAGCGGAGGATCAAATTAGATCAGAGCAAATCTTAAGAGATTCAGTTGCCAGTTTTAAGCAGTTTACGACTGCTCATTTAAATAGTTTCTCCTATTCTTTAGAGGAAAGAGATGCAAAGGAGATATATACAGATTTTGTTAATAGAGCAATGTCTAAAGATGTTATCGATATTATGAATATAGAGGAATTAGCTTCTGTATTTCATATGCCCAATATTTCTGTAGAGACTCCAAATATCGCGTGGAGTAGATCTAAAAAGTTAGAACCTCCTACGAATTTACCAACAGAAAATGATTATGGCGTTTCAGTGTTTGCAGAGACTGATTATAGGGAGCATAAGATAAACTTTGGTATAAAGCCTGAGGATAGAAGAAGACATTTTTATCTATTAGGCAAGACTGGTGTTGGGAAATCAACGGTTTTTAAAAACATGTTTATAGCAGATGTTTTAAGAGGGGAGGGTGCCTGTTTTATTGATCCTCATGGAGAGGCTGTGGAGGAATTGTTAGATTTCATACCTCCGGAGCGTATAGATGATGTTGTGTATTTTGATCCCACGGATATAGAGAATCCTGTAGGTTTTAATCTTTTGGAATTAGAGGATAAGTCTCAGAGAGATTTAATTGCTGATGGGGTAGTAGAGGTGTTTAAGAAGCAGTTTGGAGATTCTTGGGGGCCAAGACTACAGTATATACTTACGAATGCAGTAGCAACCCTTCTAGAGGCCCAAAATACTACACTGTTAGCTGTTATTAGAATACTTATGGATAATAATTATAGGAAATTTGTCTTAAAGCAGGTAGATGACCCTATACTTCTTAAATTTTGGGAAGATGAGTTTGCACAAATGTCTTCTAATAGGAGATTGGTTACAGAGGCTGTGTCACCGATTCAAAATAAGGTGGGTCGTTTTATATCCTCAGCTGTTATTAGAAACATCATAGGTCAGGTTAAATCTACGATTGACCTAAGAGAGATCATGGATGAGGGAAAGATCTTACTTATTAATCTCGCCCAAGGGAAATTGGGTGAGGAAACAGCATCTCTTTTAGGTGGTATGATAATTACAAGGTTGCAATCTACTGCTATGGAGCGAACAGATCTACCTTTTGATGAGAGAAGAGATTTCTATTTGTTTGTTGATGAGTTTCAGAATTTTGCTACAGAATCATTTGCTAAGATACTTTCAGAGGCAAGAAAGTATAAACTGGATTTGATGATGACCAATCAGTATATCGATCAATTATCTTTAACAGTAAGGCAGGCTATTTTTGGGAATGTTGGTACTTTGGGTTCATTTGTTGTTAGTCAGTCAGACGCCGCTATATTAGAAAAGGAGTTTGCACCCAATGTTTCTGCTGATGATTTGGTCTCTTTGGATTCTCATGCTATGTATATAAAGCTTTGTATTGATGGTATGACATCAGTGCCTTTTAGTGCTAAATCTTTACCTCCTAGGTACACACCGTATGGCTTGAGGAACGAGGTAATAAAGGCTTCTAGAGAGAAGTATGCTATGGATAGAGAAGTTATAGAAGACAAAATTAGTAGATGGAGTAAGCAGAAGTATAGTGACAAAGGTAATAGAACTATAATGCATCATAAGCAGGAAAAAGAAGAGAAGAAGAGTGATAAAAAGAGTAATAATAAAAAGAAAGACTAATTCAAATCCTTGAGTGTATCTATAATCTCTATATTTGATGGGGTAATTTTTTTAATTTTTGCAAAATCTTTGATATCTCTTGTTAAGATATAATCACAATCTTCAAATAGGGCAGAGTAGTATTGTAAGGTATCTTCAAAGTCGGTTTTATAAGAGTTCAAAGAATTCTCTACAATAGGGAGATTTAAAGGTATTAGATTAATAATACTTATTAAATCTTTTGTTCTTTTATCTGATGGAGAGCTAGCCTTTATCTTTAGAATATAGTAAGTGATATGTACTGATAAAGTAGACATATATACAAGCGATTTCTTAAGTAATGGTTTTAATTCATCAAGAGACACTGTTTTTAAATCTCGGTCAGCAAGAATATCTATGAATATATTTGTATCCAGATATATTTTTTTCATTTCAGGTATTTATCCTCCAGTGCCTTTCTATAGATTTTATCAGGATCAAAATTTTTCTTTTCTTTCTCAGTCATCTCTACACAACCAATAGCATCCTCGAGTATTTTATCGAAATTCTTTTGTGGAGTTTTTTCTTTAGTTTCAATTTCAAAACTACTAGGTATGAAATATGCTAGGGATTTTCCTCTGTCAATGACTTCATATGCCTGTCCAGCCTTAAGAGAGTCTTTAAGCTGTGTAAGGTCGTGTCTAAATTTTCTTAAGTTTATCTTTTTATAATCCATGTTTAACAATAAGTTTAACATTGTTTTGTCTTTTTGTAAAGAACTTTTTGTGATAGAATAATGAATATGTCAGGACATAATAAATGGTCAAAAATTAAGCATAAGAAGCAGGCACAGGATGCTAAAAAGAGTAAAGAGTTTTCTAAAATTTCTACCTTAATTACACATGTAGCTAAGACTGGGGGAGGTGATCCAGAATTAAATCCTGGTTTGAGAATGTATGTTGATAAGGCAAAGAGTATTGGTTTTCCTGTTGATAATATAGAGAAAGCTATAGCTAAGGGTACAGGTGAGGATACGGAAGGCGTAGAGTTTAAAGAGGTTACTTATGAGGGTTATGGTCCTGAGGGTGTTGCTATAATAATCGATTGTTTAACAGATAATACTAATAGGTCAGTATCTGAGATTAGAAGAATTTTTGAAGAGGTTGGTGGGAATTTGGGAGAGAGTGGTTCTGTGTCATGGAATTTTGAAGTTAAAGGCAAGATAGATGTTAAAGCTGGACATAAAGAAAAATCTGAAAAGTATGGGGAGGATGATAAGTTCGTTGAGGATGATAGAGATGAGGTTATGATGGCGCTTATGGATATTGATGGAATATTGGATATTAAAGAGAAGGATATTGATGATGTAAAGGGGGTGGAGGTTATTACTAAATTTAAAGATTTAACAAAGGTTAGAGATGAGATAAATGAGAAGCTTCCTTATATTATTGATGATGCTTCTATAATAAAAATACCTAGGAACAAGAAGAAATTAGAAGGAGAGGCTTTAGAGAGGGTAGAGAAGGCTATAGAGAGATTTGAGGATAGGGATGATGT
>CAZAJR010000011.1:0-6452 GCA_964485665.1 uncultured Candidatus Saccharibacteria bacterium | reverse complement strand
CCTTTTACAATCTGATCTGTCAACGGCATATGTTTAGAATATAATTTAAAATCTGGAAGCGTATAATGGTTGCGGGGGTCGGATTCGAACCGACGACCTCCAGGTTATGAGCCTGACGAGCTTCCACTGCTCTACCCCGCGTTAAAATACGAGCTAATTATATCTCAATATTAGGGTTTTTGGCAAATATTAATAGCCATCTATAATAAAATCAGCCCATTCTGATACAACATCAACTTCTTTCTTGTTAGATTTTGGATAAATAATTGATTGCACTTTCTGCTTACCTAACTCTATTAACTCTTGATCAATAACAAATACTATCTCACCATCCTGACCGTAATTAAGTCTATTTCTAGCCTCTCTTTCTAAATTCTGTATACTACCAGCCTCTTCAATTTTCAGAGATAGTTCTAAATTCTCCAATCTCAACTCATCTACCTCACTCTCTGCCTGTTTAAGCAGAGATATTTTCTGTCCCATTTGCCTAAAAGATCTGTACACACTCAAAAGCATTAATATAGAGACTGTTATCAATATTATTTTCCCCAACCCACTGCTTAAAAACTTCGTTACAATACTCTCATCACCCCCAGATCTAGAATCTTTTCTTTTTTTGTTATACCTAATCTTTTTCATATGTATTTCATATTAACAAATATCCTAAGAGAAAAGAAATAATATAAGAATTATTATATACAAAACCTTTGCATTTCGTACCAACTTATAGTAATATTATCTAAAGCCTATTATTAATTTAGTAGCTACTACATTGATTAAAATAAAAAATGAGAATTTTGCCCAATACCATGAGGATTTTGTAGAGGACCTAAAAAAGAGGGGTCGAGCAGAATCTACTGTTATTGCCTATTCTAAAGATATTGAACAATTACTTAATTTCTTTTCTGAAAACGGTATCTTAAAGTTAGAAGATACTACTATAGAAGATCTTGAAGCATATAAAAAACATTTACAGGATAACAACTACACTCCAAAGAGTGTCTCTAGGAAAATAAATAGTACTAGAACTTTCTATAAGTTCTTAGTATCTGTAGACAAGTTGCAAGATAATCCTTCTGATAAATTAGCACACCCTAAGTTTGAGACTAAACCCCCAAGAGTACTCTCAGAGATGGAGTATAGGGCACTTAGAGATGTAAGTAGGTCAGATACTAGACTCTACTCCATTATTGAAATTTTACTTCAGACAGGTATTAGAATTGGTGAGTTAGCATCTTTGACTATAGATGATATGAGGATCAAAGAGGTTGATGGCAAAAAGCTTCACTATCTTTACATAGCTCCTTACGGTAGTCATGACTCAAGGAAAGTTCCTCTTAATAAGTCTGCAAAGAAAGCTATAGATGATTACCTAGAGATTAGGCCAGAGACAGATGATCCTACTCTATTTATTACAAAGAATGGTAGGCCATTGTTAGTCAGAAATATTAGAACTACTATTGATAAAGCTTTTGAGAGAGCTGGTATTAAAAATGCAAAGGTTAATGATCTTAGAAATACTTTTATATCTCATCATTTAGCTAATGGTGTAAGCCTTGTAACTGTTTCTAAATTGGTTGGTCATAAGAGATTATCAACTACTGAGAAGTATTTAGGTTTAGTTGGTGATAAGAAACCTGAGACTGAGAAGAGTTTGAAGGAGTTATAACCCCCCTTTTTATAGTATCTTGTTGACACTAAATGGATTAGTTATTATAGTTTGTTATAAGGTAAAAATAGGCTAGATAAATTTTATTCATAAAAAACATGCCCCTCTATTTCAGTGTCATCTTACTAACATCCATTATAACTATCTTTTGTCTTTTATATCTTTTCTCTGCCGCGATATCATTTATCTCGGGGAAAGACTTAAGAGACAATAACAGAACAATAGACGTAATTGCTTTTGTTTCAATAATTGGAACAGGTTCACTGGTCTCATGGTTCCTTGGTTATCCTAAGTTTATATATTATATTTTAGCTTATGCTCTTTTGGGAACACTTCTTGAATATGCTGTCGGTTGGGAGTACTATAGACAATTTGGATCCAGACTTTACAGATATTACAAACAAGAATTATTTGGATTCTCTTCAATTAGGGTTTTTCATTTTTGGGCAGCAGCAGGTATTTATTTCTTTATTATGTATAACACTATTATGAATATACCTTTAGATTTCGCTCAGCCTGGAAGGTATTCAATGCTCTTATTTGCAGGAAGTTTCGGAGGAATAGTAATTTCTACCGTTTTGGCGAGCCTATTAGATCTCGCAGACAAAAAGCTAGACCTGAAGAAGATAAAGGAATATAAATTAGGTCACTATATAATTTTTGCGTCTTCTTTTATTACTGGACCAATGTTAGTATCTATAAACTATGGCTTCAGATTATTTTTATATTATGTAATAGCAATGATAACTGGTGTTATATTTGAAGGAGTCCTAGGTTTAGTATTGAAAGTACTTTTTGGCGAGAGTTTCTGGAGATATTACAAATTAGACATTCTGGGCAGTAATACAAGTTATGTAGTTACACCATTATGGTTAGGAGCAACTAGTTTAGCTTTATTGTTGATATATCTAGTCTTATAGATTTTTATTTACAAAATCTCTAAGTTTATCAGGGAGATTTTTTGTTATAAAAGAGGGAATTAGTATTGCCATACCTTCTTTTTCTCTACCCGTAGAAACCAAAACCGCCATTGTAACGAAAATACTTAATAAAATCATCCATAGCAAAGTTTCTACCGCTGCAGTACCAAATATTTTAAAAGGTAATGTATTTCCACCATAACCCCAAGCTTCAATTTGGGTAGCAATAATATCATTAATAAAATACATAACAATTCCAAATATGGTCATATCTCCAATCAATCGCAAATTCTTCTTAATTAAATCCGAGAAAAATATAAAAGCTCCTATATAAAGTGGGGCAAAAAATATGAATATAACTTCTAAATATTTAAAATGATTCATTATCTCTTTTCTTCTTATAAAGTAAAACAAACGCGATTATGAACTGGGGAACAAAGAAAAAGAAGAACCATTCTTCTAATGGAATATCCCAGAATAAAATCCCCAAACTTTTTTCTTGATTAAAAAACCACATATCGTCTCTCAATGCTACAGTATCGAATAATGCCCCCCAAATAACTGATAATATAGTTATATAAATAAAAGTTTTAGAGAATTTGATATAGTATCTCCAATGTTTTATCCATAAATATATACTAGGCAATAGTACAAATATTAAATGCCAGGTTAAATATGGATACTCTGTCGTAAAATTTTCCATTGAGAATATCTTAAATTATGATTGAAGTAATTGCAAGTATTATAAAGAGCCTCCGCTGTCCTGATTACATACCCCATAAACCTCTTCTCTATTTATAGTGAGTATGCTTCTACATCCCTTACTTTTCTCGAACCCATACTTTATAATAGAGAACTTCTCTCTCACCATATCAATATCATTCCTAACTACCGAAATTAAATCATTAAAAGCATAATAATCAACCCTTCTTCTAGCTACCTCTTCAGCCCCCTTCCACTTTTCTCTCTCTTCATCTGTTAAACCGTTAATATCTATAATTTCGAAGTCAATTGGATTGTTACCATTATTAATTGTTACCTCAAAGCTCTTTCCATCTTCACCATATCTTACTAAGAAATCTTTGTTGAAAAATTTAATTTTTTTATTCTTTCTGTGGATACTTGCTCAACTATAGACATTGCATTAATAAAAACAGACTTTAAATAATAGGCTGGTGGGAGTAGATGGACTTGAACCATCGACCGCGGCTTTATAAGAACCGTGCTCTAACCACCTGAGCTATACTCCCGTACTGTGGTGATTTTACCAAAAACTAAGAGAAAATACACCCTTTACTCTAAAAACTCATAGATGGGAAACCACCCGGACTCTGCTCCGGAGCCTTACTAGGAGTATCCAAATCAGCCCTCCTCTTAATATCCTCATTAACAACAGTAACACTCCTACCATACTTAGTCCTAGACATCCGCTTTATAAGATCAACAACATCCTCATTTACAGGCATATCAAAACCAGACATAGGATACCTATCACCATACAAAGCATTAAGAGAAAACGGCCCAGGATACGAACCATTAGTTAACATCTTAACATAGTAATGACCCAAACCCTGATTAATAAGATCCTCAGCAGTAAGCAAAGGCTCAAATTGAGGCTCTAGAAACTTACCATCCTCAGCACTACAACGAGCTATAAACAAAGAACCAACATTACCAAAAACAGCATCCTTAATATTATCAGGCAACTGACCAATATACTGATGAGCCATAGTTAAATTCAAACGATACTTTCTAGCCTCAGAGAGAATCGTACAAAAATCATCAGTAGCAAAATTCTGAAACTCATCAGCGTAGAAAAAGAAATCCCTCCTACTACCCTCTGTTACATTCTCTCTACTCAAAGCAGCAGCTAACATCTTTTGGACTAAAAGAAGACCCAAAAACTCCATATTCTCTTCCCCCAACAAACCCTTAGAAAGATTTACTATTAAGATCTTCCCGTTATCCATAACATCCCTAAAATCAAAAGATGATTCAGATTGACCAATAATATTTCTAATAGCTAAGTTCGTAGTAAACTTGTCAAACTTAGAAATAAAATAGCCCAAACTCTCAGACTTAGTTTTCTGATCTGTCTTTGCAACCTGATCAACCCAATATCTCTTAACAAGCTCATCTTGAATAATAGGAAGCCACTTCTCTTTAACCCACTGCTCATCCTGCAATATCCTTACAACCTCAACTAATGTAGAACCCCTTTCAGACATAGCAGTAAGCATAGAATTACGCACAGCCTGCTGGAACATAGGCCCAGCAAAACCTTGATTATTAGGATCAAACATACGAATAAGAAGGGCAATAAAACTGTTAACTATCTGATGCTTATGCTGCTCATTGTAATACTCCATAATATTTAAACCAAACGGTCTCTCAAAATCAGCAGCATTGAAATATATAACATCCTCGGCTCTTTCAGGAGGTATCCTCTCCAAAATCATCTCTGCAGTATCACCATGAGGATCAACAAAACACACACCATCACCATTATAAATATCTTGGATAATCATACGTGTCATAAACCAAGACTTACCTGTACCAGTTTGACCAAGAATATATGCATGCCTTCGTCTATCATCCCTATCAAAACATACCCTTTGTATCTCTCCCCTATACTCATTATTTCCTAACCAAATAGTATCAATACTATTAATATCACTACTTATCTCATTAGAAGCAGGTAACTCTCTGGATAACAACCAATGAATATTGGGAGTAGTAACATCCTTGTTAGGGAAATGATATGTAGCCGCCAGCTCCTCGATATTTAGCGTAGTTTTACAATCAAGGGGAGTCCTGCGATATATTACATCATGCATAAATTCCTCTTTATTCTTCTTCCCTACTTTCTTCTTTTTAAAACTATTTACACCAGGATTACTAAACTGATCAAAAGCACCAACAATATTATCCAGATGCATCTGTGCTAATTCTTTACTGGGGGCACTTGTAACTATACGTATATCCGTCAAAAACCCAGGCTTGGAAATTTTCTTATTAACCGATTGTATCTTCTCTTGAGACACTTCTATTTTTGATTTCTCTGGATCTGAATTGTTAGATTCCACCTTGTTAACAAATCTCTCTCCATTTTTCCTCCATTTGTTATCGGTTGGCGTAATTACAATCTGTACCATCGCACCCTCACTATCAGACATTTTACTCAAACTACTAAGAATATTTGCTAATGGGTCTCCTTCAAAATCCTCTGCTGTTCTAATTGGAAAGTAATTCTCTTCCTCCAATTCCAACCTTGTATACTCGACATGAGTATTTACATCAAAAATATTATAATCATTAACCTGTTTTACATCAGCATCCTGGTAAGAACCCAATATCTGCTTCTCAACCATTTCAGACAATCTTTTAGGACAGTGTACATAGAAGCGTATCTCACCCGGTATCGCCATAATCTCAAAACTAATAGAGTTGTTTACAGTAAAGAATTTTGCCAACCCTTTAGCTTTTCCTCCGATACTAACAAGGTTAGCAAACATCTTTTCAGCCTCGCCTATCTCAATCTCATTTGTTCTAGGTACTCTTACTTCAAATAGGGTCCATTTACCAGCTTTTTCATCCCTATCTTTTTTAGATAGCTTTTTCTTGATAATAAAATAGATGGTAATTAAAAGTCCTAGAAAAATTAATAGGAAAGATAACCACCCCCAAGGTATGTCTATACTACCTTGATTATAAGTATCGACTGGATACTCTGTTTGAGTACCCGACTTTATTTCCTCAGAGGGCATAGGTCCAACCTGTGATAATATTTGTTCTTTAGAATATTGCTTTACTACCATACTGAGTATAGTTTATCATAGAATATGTTTATTGAGAATTTTTAA
>CAZAJR010000010.1:0-5148 GCA_964485665.1 uncultured Candidatus Saccharibacteria bacterium | reverse complement strand
TCCTACAGGGTTGTTTAGTCCTGATGGTTTTTGAGGGTTTGTTGAGAGTATTCCACTGTGTGTGTTTGATGAGTATCCAAATATATTGTCCCATCCATTGTCTTGTGCTTTTATTTTACTTACTAACTTAGTTAGCAAATTAGTAGAGTAGGCTTGTGCTCCTTCTATTTGACTTGCTGGTACTATTTCTACATTAGTAGTTGTTTCATCGGGTGGTGGAGGAGGGGGTGTAGGATGAGGTTTTTCGTTTGTTGTATGGCAGATTTTGGTTTCATAGTGAGGACAGTCGTCTGGTTCTCCCTCTATGGGCACGTTTAATTGAGCTGTTCTACAATTATCATTAGGGCATGTATCATACCAATCTATGTTTGATTCGTCTGAATAGTTTGTACATGTTGCTCTAGGACATACATATTGACATGTTCTAGATGATGTACAGTCTGAATGTGGTACTGACCATGATATTGTTCTTGATACACACGTTTCTCCTGATGGACAGGAATTAACATATCCTTCACTTGCACATGTACTACCAGTAGGACATTTAGAGTAACAGGTTTGAGTATATGTAGAGCAGTTAGATCTTTCACATGTTCTAGATCCTGAAGGGTAGTAGTTAGATGGTTGAGAAGAGTAATATGTACCTGATGAACAGGAACCACAGGAGGGATCACATACAGGGTCTGAGGGTGTGTTATCACAACAGCCGGCAGAATTATAGTTATTGTTTGCCTTATCGTTTACACAATCTTGCTCATACTTATAGTAATGCCTACCACATACATACCCCGAACATTGACATTTTGTATCTGAACCAGTGCAAGTAAATGTACTTCTGTAATTGTGCTGCCTACAAATACGAATTTCTTCACCTAGATAAGTATATGTCCGCCCTGTAAAAGTCCAATAACCTTTTATGTAACCACTTGGCTTCTGACAATACATACCCCAAGCACTACAATTATCCCCAGCCTTAACGATCCCCTGATTTAAAAACATTACTAGAAAGATAATACAAAGTGTCGGAAAACTGTTTTTTATTGTTCTTAAGAAATTCTTTCTTTTCATCCTAATAGTCCATTATCAAATAAATCTCCAGATTTATTGGAATATATTCTTCTCCCGTTTGTTTATTAATGAGCTGGTTTATGTATTCTTCAACATTAAAATCTGGGTTTATAGAGAAAATCAAAAGATATTTTTCCCCAATTTCTATTAATCCTGTATTTTCCTTATTTATAACATACTGTATCATTTCCAAACTTTGATTCTTATACATTGAATAGTTAACCTTCTCAATAACCTTTTTCAACTTTACACTGTTTTCTTTAATGGAGGCTGTGAAAAATATACTAATTTCCTCTCCTTCTACTTCTATCCTATCAATAATGTTTTCGGATATTGCTAAAAGATGATTTTCTCCAGTAGTACTAGCTCCTGGGAAATAATATCCTTTTCTCATAGCATCTTCCGACGATTTAATACGAATCTGGACATTTGGATCCTGATCATCCCAGAGATCAAAAAAGAACATGTAGTCTTCATCTTCCAACAAGTTGATATCCACACTCTTAACTGAATATTTAGAAAAAATATTCTTATCAAAAGATATTATTACATTAACTGGAATTAATTTAGTATAATCATCATAAGGATTTTGCCAAGTAATAATTTTATTACTTTCACAGATTTTAAATTGATCTAATTCTCTATCAATAGATAACAAATTAAAACACGTTTTTTCATCTTCTTGATTTATTGAACTCAAAAAAGCATTAATAGATACTACAAAGGGTTCTTGAGCTTGCGTTGTGCTATGAGAGGAGTAGTCTTGATATTTAGACAAATTTGTCCAATATATAAAATAAAAATAAATTGCCCCAATAAAAACTAGGATAACAAACGTTGACAAAATTATCAAAAAGTTTTTTTTCCTCATTAAGAACACCTAGTTATTTATAAAATTTACTTATCCTTTCAAAAGTCACCTTCTAAGAAATTCTCAGGAAGCAAAGATATCTCATATGGACCAGAAAAAACTCGATCATACTCTTGGTTTGAAAACACTGTAAGAACAACCTTTTGCTTTTCATTTAAGGTAACCCCAACCGGATAAATTACATCGCCCTTTTCAAACATTCCGATAACAACAGCACTTTTAATATCTTCTGGCAATGCCTGACCATAATCTGCCCCCCCAAACCAAATTGTTCCTACAGGTACATCACCTAATTCAACATTCCCATTGAAAGTGAAAATAGCATAACTATCATAAAAAGCACTTACAAAAGAGTCTCTATCAGTTTTAAGATTTCTCATCTCCTGTTTAATGTTTTCTGGTAAAGCTTCCAATACAGAATTGTAACCTTCAGGAATATTAAAAAGTGCTAACTCAGGAAAAGAATTTTTTATTGTATATATTAAAGACATACCACTCATCTCCCCTAAATCTTCTAATTCAAGTAAGGCTTGATAAACCTCCTCATACTCTCCTTGATTCGAAATATCTCCTCTTACTTTAGATATATATTCTGAGAAATCTTCCTCAACAGTTGTATCATAGGCATTAACTATTTTTTGTAACTCCAACATACTCCAGATAACATGATCTGTTTTCGCAAGCTCCTTAATTTCTTCTATACTTCCCCCTTCAACCATAGGAGTAGGCTCAGGAGTCTCAGTTGCTGTAGGTGTAGGAGAGGGAGTAGGAGAAGCCGTCTGTGTTAATGTAGGTGTAGGACTATTCTCTTCTTCCTCTGTCGATACTACTGTCTCTTCTGGTACCTCACTCTCTTTAGGAACTGTTTCTTCTGTACCCCCACTAACTATAGGAGCACAAGCAGCTATTATAAACACCATACTACCTAAAGCACTAGCCGTCTTATAATTCAAACGAGGTAACTTCTTTCTTAAATCAGAAAGAACTCTATTAATCCTCTCTCTAATAGTACCATCCTCTACATACTTTTTAATAAACTTCTCTCTATCTGTAAAAGCTAACTCCAAAGCCCTATCTACATCATCCATATACTTATTAAAAGAAGGATAAACCTCACTAATCAACTCACCCATTGTCTGTTCCTTCTCTGCATTATCACCCAAATTATCATAACCCTTTGTTTCCAAAACCCCTCTTAACATCCCTTCTGGCAAATTCTCCCACTCATCAAACAATATCGCTCTGATCTGTTCTTCAGCCTCTTTGGGATCAACATCTTTATCTCTCCTAGCCTCTACTAAATATCTAACATCATCATCAGAAATATATATTGGAGGAACTTTAGAAACAATTTCTACTGTTTTCTTTAAACTCTCATCTCCATCTTCCAACATCGATCCCAAAGCTTTCTGCTTCATCTCTGGAGAAATTTCAATATGTTTTAGATCTACAGAAGAATCAACATATTCCACAGGCTGTTTAGTAAATTTGTTCGACAATGTTCGTGCTATAAAAAGGGCAGAAACAACATCATCAGGAGTCATATTCTCTCCTAAATCTAGATTAGGTGTAAAGGTATATGGATAAATATCTATACCCCTAGCTTCTCTTAATTCTTTTTGGTCATCTGGATGTTCTCTTGCTATTTCATCCTCGCGAAACATAGGTACAAGCCCTGGATTCTTAACATATTTCGCATTTCCAAAAAGAGACAATAAAGTATTTGTTGGCAAAGACCTTTCTTGATTAGGTTCTGTAACTATCGATTGCTCTTGATTGTTTAGCTCTTCTAAGTTCGGATTTAATTTTATACATCCAGCAAGATCCCCAGTTGCTATATCAATCTTTTCTTTAACAAACCTCTTCCTATCAAAACCCTCATTGGTTGGAGTTACCTCATAGGAATTTCCTTCATTCATAGTAAAAATGTATATTAATTTACTAATTAGATTATATCATTATTAAAAGATTTTCTTAAATAAACTTTAATAAGGTTTAAAACCAATATCAGTTTGAAATATATCTGCTTGTGATCCAAAAAGTATTTTACTAAGTAATCCATACCTCCCATCACTCTCTATTGCCAATACAGGATATATTATATGCTCAATACTAACAGATCTCTGATTGTTGATAGAAGAGGAAGTAGTATCAGGATTAAACGCAGTTAACCCTCCCTTTACTAATAGACCGTCTTGGTTTGTATCGCTTTCTATTACAATATCTTCATTAGCAACTAAAAATGCCTCTAGTATATCGTATCCTACATCGGTGGAAGTTTGATCATCCCCCTGTGTAATTGTAATATTCCCCCCTGCAATAATTATACAAGCATTGGAACTAACACCATCTGTATTCATAAAGTCTGGATTTATAGTAATATCACCAGTAACAGCAATTAAACCTTTCCTATCACATTCAAAACCTCCAGATATTTCTAAATCTCCCGTCCTCTTAAGAATACAAAGTTCCGGATCATCTACACAGTATTCCAAAAGGTTGTTTGCAATAGTAGCAGTTGATTCCAAAGATATTACATCATGCTCTGTATTGATAGACCCTTTTACTTCCTTATCTTCATACGCTTTCATCAGATCACTATACGGAGTATTAATATATACACCTGCTAGGTTGTATGCTTTAAATGATTGGTTTGTGGAAGATTTTGTTAAAAATCCAAGTGAGTTAAAGCTTGGAATATATCCACCTAATAAAGCGATGTCTGTTAAATCTACAGTTGTTTCATTAAAGTTGTATCTTGAATCCTTTAGTATAGTGTTGGGATCCCAAACATCTGCTTCTAAGTTTCTTGTTGCAGATATTACTCCTTGTGATCCATATACTAATCCGTCTTTTACAGCAGCCCAATCACCGAGTCTGTGTATATTTACACTTTGTGCTATATTTCCGGCCTCATCTAAGAATGTAAGATAGAATGTTATTACTCCATTTCCATTTCCGTTTAGGTCGATCGTTAATCCTTCTGTTACTCCATATTCACCACTTTCTGGATCTATCGGTGCATTGCCTATTAAATTTAATCCTTCTTCCATATTCAGATCGGAGTCCAGTTGGGTACTCCAGTTTACAGTGTCGCAATTAACTAATGGATATTCAAAAGTCTCTCCATGAAAAGTACTAATTAGATCGTTTGCACTAGACCAGCTTCCGCATGCATCTAGTCTGACTCTGGATATGTTGGTTTCATT
>CAZAJR010000009.1:0-25670 GCA_964485665.1 uncultured Candidatus Saccharibacteria bacterium | reverse complement strand
AACAAGTTTTGGAGTAGGTGTTGCAATATCTTTTAGTTCTACTGCTTTTACAGAGTGCGTTCCAAAGTCTACACCTACATGGTCAGGTAGTTTTGCCATATTCGGACAGTTTTAAATTATGCTTATACATAATATAGCAGAAATTAGTATGGTTTAAAACCTATTTCATTTTTCAATATTGATATCTGTGTACCAAATATATCTCTACCAAATAGTCCATACTTCGAATTATTGTCTACTACTAGTACTGGATATACTCCTATATTAGAGAAGAGAATCTCTCTTTCATTGTTTATACTTGTACCCGATACCGCATCTGTGAATGAGATAAGCCCACCTTCTATATACAAACCATCATCATTTGGTGGATTCAAGCCTTCTGTAGGTATATTAATTTGTCCACCTGCTATTAGAAATGCTTCAATAATGTCATATTCCGGTGTGTCTCCAGATGTTTTTCTACTTCCATTTCCAATTTCAATATTTCCTGAAGCAAGAATTATACATGCATCTCTATTACTTGCATTAACAATATCTGGTGTTATCTCTATATCCCCTTGAACAGATATTAATGCTTTACCATCACACGTAAAATTATCTATATTTAAAGTAGAAGAGGAACTTTCTAAAACACATCTTTGAGTAGAACATTGATCGCTTAGGCTTCCGGAGAGCGTTGTTCCTGAAATTGTCTTTTTTTCCCACCCTTCTGTCTTATTGATATATGCATTTCTTAATTCATCATATGGAGAATTTAGAAATATCCCTGGATAATTTGCTGAATTAAAAGAGTTGTTTGTACCAGCATGTACTAATTGCCTCAAATATATTAATGATAAGGATTTGGCGCCAAGGAGTACTTGGTTAGTTAAGTCTATATCAGCTACATAACTGTCTCTAAATTGTTGTAAAAATGTATGTCCATCCCATGCGTTGTCCTCTAGCTCTCTAGTTGAAGATGTTACTCCGTTTCTACCAAAAACAAAGCCATCTTTTACTGTTGCCCATTGTTCTAGTTTATATATTTCGGATTTTTGGTCTATATTTCCTGCTTTATCCATTATTGTTAAATGAAAGGTTATTGCCCCCTCTTTATTATCTCCCAAACCTACCTCTACAACTTGGTTATCAGGATAGGGAGGATTAAAAGATGTGCCTAGTGTACCTAGCAAACTGTGAGTGTCAGTGATGTTGTAATTGCTTACATCAAAATCCGTACAGCTTTCCATGACATATTCTTCTATCAGTAAATCGGATGTAAGGTTTGATGGCGTGTCTATACCTGATTTACAAGCATCCAGTCTTGCATGTGCTATTTGATCATCGTCTGATACCGTAAAGCTAACCTCAACTTCAGAAGGATTGCTGTCTATCGGAGAATTAAGAACGTTTATTACGGGTTCTTGCATATCCAGATTCCAGTCCTCAGTACTATCAGTCCAAAGAACGTTTTCGGAGTCTTTTATCTCTCCATCTGTTATTTCAAATTCTGTAAAACCTACATAGTCATTTGCTAACCCCCAGAGGTTGTATTGCCCTGTTGAGACTATATCTTCTGTGGATTCCGATATAAAGGTCATTAAGAGATCTAGGTGGATTTCATTTCCGTCGGGCTCAGGTGCTCTAACATTTATTCCTGACAGTTGTACCATAGATTGGTCAGAGTCATTTTTAGGACCGTTAATGGTAATTGTTTCATCTACGTTTCCTGCATTTACCCATTCTCTATTTGTCCCCTGTAGATTTGGAACGTATACGTTTTCCCAGGTTCCGTTGTATCCACTTCTAGTTATTAGAAAGCCCCAGTTGTCTTCTGTATCTGATTGGGCTAAGAGAGTGTCAGTAGTATCTAGTTTATTAGGAAGTACTAGATTGGTTTTATCTCTTTTCGGTGACCACCAAACGTATATTGCTACAATATCTTCTTGTCCGTTAGAGTCGCTATATTCTGCATGTAGACCTACTGGATTGTTTACTCCAGATTGTAAAATTTCTCTACCACTGTGTGTATCTGACCAGTATTCCATTATACTGTCTTCATCAAATCCTGCAGCTTTTATGTCCTTTATAAATTTATAGAACATATTATTGAAGGGGTAGGGGGTTAGTGTCATTAACTCTACTTCTGATGGGTGTCTTACTTCCATTGCTAGGTTCATATTGTCTGGAGAGCTGGGTCTTGGGTTCGTTGTGTAGCAGGTTTTGTTGGTGTAGTGCGGACAGTCGTCTGGTTCTCCTTCTATTTCTATAGTTAAGTCTGTTTCTCTACAACTATCAGTAGGACAGGTGTCATACCAATCCACTTCTGGGACTCCTGAGTCATAGTCAGTACAGCTTGATTGGGGGCAAACTAATAGGCAGTCACGGGTTCCATCACATTCCGAAGGAACACTTTCTGTAATCGTTCTAGATACACAGGTACTTCCAGTTGGACAACTACCTGTATTAATATATCCTTGGCTACTGCAGCTACTTATCGTAGGGCAGGGGCTATAGCAGGTTTGAGTGTATGTAGAACAATCAGATCTTTTACATGTTCTAGAACCTGAAGCATAGTAATTTGAAGGTTTTGAGGAGTAGTATGTACCTGATGAGCAGGAACCACAGGAAGGAGTGCAGGAGGGTCCACATTGTGAAGAGTTATTTTCCCAAAATGTATAATTACAATAAACACAAAGAGTGATATCTATACAGACATTTTCGTAACAAGATTGTATGGTCTCTCCATGATAAAACCAATCAGCACTCTCTTGAGCACTCCCAACACAAGCCCCTTGAAAACAATTATAACAATAATATGATCCATCCGATGCACAGTCACAAGTATCAGCAAGAGTCTCTTTAGACATACTCAATAAAAAAAGTGTTATCAAACCAAAAAACAATAACAAAATAATTACTTTATTCTTCATAATTTGTCAGAAGCATTAGATTATCCAAACTATTATATGTCACTATAGTATAAACTTCATTATCTAAATCTTTAGTGGGAGACAACCCCCTCACCAATACAGTTTTATCATCTACATTTAAACTAAGATTTTGAAGAATATCGGTTATTCTAGAATCTAATCCTATAATGTTTATACCTTCCTCCTCAGCAAATTTCTTACACATTAATAACTCATAAATATTTCCCTCTATGAGATTTAATTCACTATCTGTCAAAATATCCTTTAATTTGTTTTTTAACATAGAGTTTTCTATCAAACCTCTAATAGAATATTGTAAAGAACAAATTCCATAAACCGAATACTGTGATGAATTATACATCCTAATGGCTTCATTATATGAATACTGAGCTAAATTGTAATAATCATGCTCTAAAAATATTTTATAATAATCAACGTAACGAATTATATGTTTATAATTTTTTGAGTAAAGCTCCCTATTTAATAACATTGCCTCTTGAGAGTTGTCATAATTTACTTCTTGCTTTACATCAGAATTAGACACTTCAAAGTTTTCTAATAAAATCAGATATCCCTCATCAAGTCCCAAATTAACCAGCTTAACAAGATACGCTTCAGGAAAAGTACGCTCTTGATTATGAGCAAGGATATCATCAATATTTTTATTTAAATATGATATCTCCTTCTGCCAGATATCCTTTAATTCTTGATCTTCATAGTTATCAACAAGAAGAAATAGCAAATATAAAGATTTAGTATAATCAAAATCCAAACTCACTTGCTCTAAAGTATAAAGATTCCTAAAATCTAAGTTTGAATCAGATATTGGAATAGAATAGACCTGCCAAAGATAATAGTTACTAAGCATTTCTTTAAGACTAAAAACGTAAGCATCTAGATTCTTTTCCTGTTGAGTATTATTAAGATCAACTACCTCCCAAGATTTAATTACTTTTTTATCACCCCAGGGATAAAGAACATGCTTCCCTACATTAAGTTCCAACCTATAATTCCCATAGCCATTAAATTCATTTTTCTCAAGTTTAACACATGGTAAAGAAATAACATTGTTACAGTTGTTAAAAACACAATATGTAATTTGACAATGATCTGTTTCAAAATCCGAGACGATTAATTCATAACTTTCATTTTTTGTACCCAAACTTCTCTGTACTTCTAATAAGTTCTGATGTCTAGAATCAATTACAAAAAAGTATAAAAGAAAATAAAATAATAACAATAATATAAAAAACATTATTACTATTAGAAAGATCTTACGTCTCATCAATCGTTATCCAGATATTTAAATTTTAATTTATGGAGATAAAAGATTATTAAAGATTTCAACAAAATTTTGAATTTCCTCTAATGAGTACTTCTCGCCAAGTTGACGGCGCTGAGGTGGATAAGAAACTTTTTCGGAACCTTCATAATAAATTATATCCTTATACCAATCCAAAGATTCTGGATCATATGCTTGCAAGAGTTCTAAGAATTCTGTAGTTCTTATGTCTTTAAATAATTTTACACCATTTTCCCAGTCTGAAAAATCTAATTCTAGATGACCCCGACTTGGCCATAAAGATCTTTGTAACGATTCTGTCGCTTCTCGAGATTCCTCTAATTGCATAAATTTCACATCGTTCCCATGTAAATCACTAACCTCCATAAGAACAAGAAGCTCTCCATTAAATCTTCTCTCACTTGAGGAAATCGGTGGAGCCCCAAAAGTTAGTTTAATATTTTCAGGTGTTTTAACCTCATATACTCTCCCTATTTTCAAGGATCTAAACAATATTGGGGTTAAGTTATATTGTAAAATAGGCAAATTATCATCGACTTTTCCTGTTTGTCTATCAATCGGTAAGATGAAAAGAGGTGTGTTGAAAAGAATTTCTTCTCCGCCCTCATTATACACATAGGATGTAATTATAGGTATGTACCTTTGAGGATGAATCTCTCTCACCGATTCTACTTCATAGTTATCCCATTTTGTTATGTTTATTGAGTCTACAAATTTCTCATCTATTTCATTTATATAAAATTTAGATTCATCCTTAATTACTTCCTGTTTTTTTTCATTGCCCTCTCTATCTTGGACATAAGGTTGTTGCTCTATAACAAAATTAGAAATATTTTCCTCCCCTATCTCTGATATGGCCTCTGTCTGTTCTGGCACCTCACTCTCTTTAGGAACTGTTTCTTCTGTACCCCCACTAACTATAGGAGCACAAGCAGTTATTATAAACACCATACTACCTAAAGCACTAGCCGTCTTATAATTCAAACGAGGCAACTTCTCTCTTAAATCAGAAAGAACTCTATCAACCCCCTTTCTAACACTCTCATCCTCTACATATTTTTTAATAAATTTCTCTCTATCTGTAAAAGCTAACTCCAAAGCACTATCAACATCCTCCATATACTTATCAAAAAGAGGATACACCTCACCAATCAGCTCACCCATTGTCTGTTCCTTCTCTGCATTATCACCCAAATTATCATAACCTTCTGTTTTCAAAACATCCCTCAACATACCCTTAGGCAAATTCTCCCACTCATCAAACAATATCGCTCTGATCTCTTCTTCAGCCTCTTTTGGATCAACACCTTTATCCCTCCTAGCCTCTACTAAATATTTAACATCATCATCAGAAATATATATTGGAGGAACTTTAGAAACAGTTTCTACTGTTTTCTTTAAACTATTATCTCCATCTTCCAACATCAATCCTAAAGCTTTCTGCTTCATCTCTGGAGAAATTTTAATACTTTCTAGATCTACAGAATCAACATATTCCACAGGCTGTTTAGTAAATTTGTTCGATAATGTTCGTGCTATAACAAGAGCAGAAACAACATCATCAGGAGTCATATTTTCTCCTAAATCTGGATTAGGTTCAAAGGTATATGGATAAATATCTATACCCCTAGCTTCTATTAATTCTTTTTGATCATCAGGGTATTCGTTTTCTATTTCATCCTTTGAAAACATAGGTACAGAATCGGGATCTTTAACATATCTCGCACCTCCAAAAAGGGACAGCAAAGTATTTGTTGGTAAAGGTCTTTCTTGATTAGGTTCTCTAACTATCGGTTGCTCTTGACTGTTTAAATCTTCAAAGTTCGGATTTAATTCTATACATCCAGCAAGATCCCCAGTTGCTCTATCAATCTTTTCTTTAACAAACCTCTCCCTATTAAAACTCTCATTGGTTGGAGTTACTTCATAGGAATTTCCTTCACTCATAGTAAAAATATATAATAATTTACTAATATTAAATTATACACTAACCCAAAAACTTATTAACCTCCTTTATCAACCCCTCATAATCTAAATCAGTCTTTACTAAATACGAAACCGCATTCAAATCAAAAGCCTCTTTAATAACATTCTCTGAAGTCATATTAGTAAGTATAACTATTGGAAAACTACCATACTTCTCCTCATCATTCTTTACTGTTCTTAAAACCTCTAAACCATCTACACCCGGCATCATTAAATCAAGCAGTACCAAATCTATATCCCCAATATTTTTAATCATAAAATCTAGAGCCTGATAACCATCAGATGCCTTCAAAGAACCATAACCACCTGTCTTTAAAGCTTCAGCGTATGAATCTAAGAGATTCTTGTTATCCTCAACTATTAGCACTATCTTTTTTTCTTCATCCATCAGTTTGCATATAACAAATTAAGGCTGAAACATCCCAGTATCATATATACCGTAATCAAATAGAGTAGAGTAGCCCAAACAACCAGAACCAGGCAAAAACATCTGCTTACCTCTATATGAATCATTACAATTAGCTTCAGCAGTTATTTTAATAAACCTAAACTGTTTATCTATACAACCACTATCTCCACCTGTCCAACCATTATTGTTAACAGCTACCGTTCCTTTAATAGGTAATATTCTCGCTTCTACTAACTTCTCCTCCGTAAAATCTAAATTAACAAAATGAGCACTGGCATCACCAGCCCAATTAACTAACTCAAAAGTAGTATCAGTATACTCAACCTCTGAAATTCCAGCGGGACAAGCTCCAGCAACACCCTTTTGCATACAGTAATTAGATATACTCTCAGTAACCTCACTACCATCATCATAGACTTTTTTAACAACAAATATCGCATAGTCCTCAACAGACCTTAATCTTACACTTAACTCACACGGAGTACTATTAGGAGACACACCCTCAATATTATACGCCACAACACTACCAGGCTGTACTTCTACATAGTCTGTGTCTTCGGCATAAGATAAGACAACGCTCTGGCTACTTTCGCCCTCACACAACACCTCATCCGCTTGATCAAGAGTAACAGTATCAGCAACGATATTATCTTCTTTTAAGGCCTCTAATAAAGCTCGTAAATCAGCGTAGGGATAATCAGCCCTCTCATCATCGTTTTGACCTAAAACTGTTTCTATTTGCTCTATATCAGCACCTACAAAGAAATTTAAGGATGAATCTACTATGGTGGACGCAATAGAGGAATCCTGTTCATTTATAGAAGTCTGTTTGTTCTTAGACATTCTAGAAAAAAGAGATACACCAATAATGGAAGCAATTACTAAAACTACCATTACAATGGCTAGAGCCTGTGCTCTAAAAGTATTTTCTTTCATAATTTTAATTTATCAAATAATTTAATACCACGTCAAACCCTGAGTAGTAATAGTAGCCTGCCTTGTCACAGTCCTTTCTATCAAATCACTCTCCCCAGGAACCCATGAAGTAGGCTCCATGGTAAGATTAACATGAAAGACATTGTTAATATCACTACTCTTGATATAAGATACAGTAAAATCATTAACCTGTACATCCTCCGAGGTAAGAACCATCAATGGTTCATCCTCATCAGTACTAAAACAAGAAGCATGATCAGAAAGATCATCAATAGTACGCTTAATTAAAAAGCCTTTGGTATCATCATCGGAATTAACATCCTTAAAATATCCTATACACACCCATAGACTATATCCATACGGTCTAAAGTGTATTTCATTACCAACATCAGCTGTATCTAATTCTTGATCATATACCAAAGCAACATTATCTTCGAGAACTTCCTCCCCTTGAGGGTCCACATTAACTATTGCGTCATTTCCTTCGTTATACGCTCTTACTTCACTAGAATCATATATATATACATCTACAACATTAGAGTTAGCTAACAATCTCTCTACAAGCTCTAAAGCAAAACCCATTTCATTTCTAGTAACAGTCTTATACCTAGATATAGTTGAAACTTTAAATATTGTATTTAATGTCTGAGTAGCAATTAACATAACTATGGATAGGATAGCTATAGTTATTAACATCTCCACTAAACTAAATGCAGCTATTTGTTTTTTCATATTTTTATAATAGCGTAATATGTAAAATCCTTAACATCAGAATCTGTAGTTCTTACACCCTCTAGCTTTATATCCCCTACCCAAAACTTAACATACGCCCAACTATCTTCCTCTATATCTACTATACACATTAAAAGAAAGTAATTATCAAATAGTACATACTCGTTTAATACTTTATCAATTACGCAAGATCTATCTCCATCTGGACAGAAAATAAAGCCAGATCCTTCCTCTTTGGCAAAACTGTATACAGGATCTCCATCCTGATCTTCTACTGGTAGATAGCATTGACCCTTAGCCTTTGGAAAATACTCTTCTTGTGAAAATTGGTCAGCTTTTTCTTGGTTAGCTACCTCTTGTACAATGTTTGCACCATTTTTAGCTAATCGAGCCATTGTCTCCATTCTCTCTGTTTGTATTAGGTCTTTCATAGCATCGGTTGCTATCGAAAAAAATACTGCAGATACTATACTTACCACAACTATTGCGATAAGGACTTCTACAAAACCTAAAGCCTTAAATTTTTTCTCTAATATTTTCATTCTTCTGTATCAATTACTTTAGTTCTGCCTGTTAAATTCTCTATTATCAAAGATTTCTGTTTACCGTATGTCTTCTTGAACGTTATCTCAATATCCTCATCAATATCCTCATCAACTCTTTCTCCACTAGAATCATATATAAAGGCTTTGCCGGATACTGATTCGAAGAGTATAAATCTGTGATCATTACCGCTTTCTACATTAGATGATATCTCTACACCACCGTCTTTAAAATTAAGTTCTCCGTATCCATAACCACTAAGAGAAACTAACTTGTCTGATGCTTCATAATCACATGTGCTTCCACTATCTATAGTAACGGGAATATTGCCATCAAAACCATCTGTTTCATCTTCGGTATAGAAAGGATATTCACCTTTTGTTCCTGGACCTCCAAAATCTTCATACTCTGAGCACCATTTAAAGAATGAATATCTTCCTGTTGTTTCTATATCCCCAAAATCTATACCTATACCATATGGCCAATACTCTTCTTCACTTCTTTCCAAGAGCATAGAGGCTCTTTGTAATACTAAAACATCGTCTTGTAAATCTGCTATATCTTGATTAAACTTGGTAGTTTCTGTAAAAGATGCGTATGAGTAAAAAGCAACAGCCATTAATATGATCATGATAGACATGACCACCAGAACTTCCATTAATGTATATGCTTTAAATTTTTCCATTGGGCAGTTAAAAAATTAAACTAATTACAATCGCCTCTAAATTCTTGCGGTTCTTTACACCAATCAGAGTCATCAAAACTAGATCCTAGTATTATGGCAGATTGTTGAGTATCTTCTGGTTCTATCTCCTCCTTCGTAATTGGGTTTTCCTCAGGCAAAAAGCCTATACCGGTTCCAGTACAGTAAAAGCCCCAGTTGTTTTCATCATCCTCTCCCCCCAGAGATACACATACTATGAAGAACTGACCTTGACTATCGCTAGTGTAGTAATACGTTGCATCCGTTCCTCCGTTAAATGGTTTTTCTTCTAGATATTCGCTTAGATAATCTGGTGTAGTTTTAAATCCTAAGATTTCACTAAAAAGCTCAGATTCATAACATACTGGATCATTAATAGGTGAACAATTACCGACTTTAGGTACAAACTTATTTTCATTTTTGAAAGCTAAAAGTGCTGTTTCTAATTTTCTTGCAGCATTCATATGATCTAACTTATTTGCTCTTCTAATAGCCCATCTGCCTACCATAATACCAACACTGATTAAAATTATCAGTATTCCCATTACTATAAGCATCTCTATTAATGTAAAGGCTTTTGTTTTTTTCATATTACAGTAATTGTAAGTCCTAAGTATTTTAATATTACATCACCTACTGTTACTACTACAATATATCCTAAAGTGAAGAAGGGTAGAAGGGGTAAGGCAGTTTTTCTGTTGTATTTTTTTGTAGCAAATCCTATTAAGGATATTATAACGGCTGTGAATATAGATATCCAGAACATTAACCAGAATTGTTTGGTATTTAAGAACATGCTTAAAGATAGTAGTATTAGAAAGTCACCAAATCCAAAGCCTTCTTTAAATTTTTTGAATCCATACATAATGATAAGTAGAAGTAAAATACCCCCCACAACTATTACTCCAGAAATTAATGCGTTTAAAATTAAGGATTGATTTATAATAGAGATTACAACCAAATACATAAAGCTAAGAGATAGGAATATGAGAGTAGGGGCTTGTGGTATTACTTTGTATTTTATATCAAAATAACTTAGACAGAATAGTATTAGTAGTATTGGATATGTATACCACGGCAGGTTGTTGTAGTAGAGTAGGAGCATAGATACTCCTAAGAAAGTTTCTGATATAGGGTAGTAGATACTTATTTTACTTTTACATTTAGTACATTTTCCTCCATAGATGATGTATGAGATTATTGGTATTAGTTCATACCATTTTAATTCTTTTTTACATTTTTCACAGTGTGATGGTTTAGTAAATATGTCTGGGTATTTGTATTCTTTGTCTAGTCTATACATTAAAGCGTTTAGAAAGCTTGCTAATACAAGACCTAAGAGGAAGATGAATATATACATTATTATTTGCATATTTCATTATACATTATACAAAAGAAAACTCCCCTCAAAGGAGGGGAGTTTGAAAGCTAAGTCAATAGTTGACCCTTAAATCTAACCTCCTTGTGTACTAGGAGCTGTACACGTACCCCAAGTCTGATCAGAGGGCACCCAGTCATTGCAAGCTTCACCAAAAATTCCTACTGCAGTATCATAATTTGCGGTATCAGAGTAATCAATATCCTTAACATCTGGAGCATTTGTCATATCGCCTGCTATACCATTACCAGTACAGTATATACCTAACTCATTTGCATCCCCATCACCACCATATGTGACACAAACCAAAATCTCCTGACCTGTACCATCAACCTCATATGCATATGTTGCTTCACTACCACCATCAAAGTCATCTATATACTGACCCAACATATCATCAGCCATTAAAGCACTAAAATCCGCCAAAGTTCCTCCTTTACCAGGATACTCTCTATTGTCAGCATAATAACTTTGTAGAGCTTGAAAAACCTGCTCTGCTGCATTCTGATGCTCTATTCTGTTTGCTCTTCTTATAGCATACCTTCCACTTGCAATACCAACTGCCATAAGTATGATTATAATACCCATAACAATAAGCATCTCTACAAGTGTAAATGCTTTAAATCTTTTTTCCATAATTGGTACTTTAAATAAAAAATTATATATTTTAATATCTCTATATAATCAAATTACACCAAACTCTAACCCCTGTCAACTAAGTCATAACGGATGACAATTGGAACATAGGCATATAGATAGCCATTGCTATAAAACCAATAGTACCACCCATTAAAATAAGAAAAATAGGCTCTAAAACAGAAGACAGATTCTGTGTAGCCTCATCAACCTCAGCTTTGTAATACTGAGCAACTTTCTCTAGTACTACATCCAAGTTCCCTGTCTCCTCACCAACGGCAATCATACTCCCAACCAAAAGAGGGTAGTAGTCACTTCTAGAAATTGGTACAGTAAGAGAACCACCCTTTTCAACCTCATCTTTAGCATCTAATATTACATCTCTAAATAGGGAGTTTGATAAAGAATTAGCAGACAGATCCAAAGCTTGAAGTATAGATAAGCCACTAGAGAGAAGCAAAGACATAATTCTGGTAAACTGAGCTATCTGCGTCTTAGTTATTACATCCTTAACTACCGGAATATGAAGCAAGATCTTATCCAACACCCTCTTACCGTTCTCTGTATCAAAATATGCCTTTGCTCCTATCACTAAGATTGCCAGGACTAAAAATATAACCCACCAATACTGTGTTACAAAATTACTAAGATTTATCAAAAGAGTAGTCGTCCAAGGAAGCTCTGCCTCAAACTCTGCATATATATCTGACATCGCTGGAACAAGTACGAACATTAAAAGAAGTATGACTGCTACTATAACGAGAAGTATAATTGCTGGATAGATTAAAGCTGACCTTAATTTAGAACCAAGAGACTTCTTCTCTTCTAACTCTTTAGCTAATTTCAATAATATCTCATCCAACCTACCACTAGATTCTCCTGCTTCGATAAGATTTAATGTAATATCATCAAAAATCTCTTCTTGTGCTCGAAAGGTTTCTGCTAACCCTTGCCCTGATTCAACACCATTCTTAACAGCACTTATCACATTTCGAAACAGAGGATTACTAGCTTGAATTTCCATAATCTCCAATGCTCTAGTAAGAGGAAGTCCAGAAGATACCATAGTTGCCATCTGTCGCATAAAGACAACCTTGTCTTGAAGGGGAACACCACCAATATTTATCTCATTGAGCTTTTCTAGATTAAAATCAAATGTGTCTTTAATATTTACAATTACTAAACCCTTATCATGCAGTATTTCCGCAACAGCCTCTTCATCTCTAGCTTTTATACTTCCTTTTACCTGTTTACCTTCTGTTGTTCTCGCCCAGTATTTATATTTTTTCACAAACTTTACGACTTAAGTAATCTAGAAACCTCCTCAGGGTATACCGCATACTCCTGAGCTGTATGTATGCTAATCACACCGTCTCTAACCATCTCCACCAAAGATCTTTCCAAAGAAACCATACCAACATCTGAACTAGTTCTAATGACATTGTCAATCTGGTGTGTTTTCCTCTCTCTGATGAGAGTTCTGATTGCAGGATTGACTACCAATATTTCGGCAACAGCTCTCCTACCTCCATGATCTAGGGGTATAAGTCTTTGAGCTATAACAACCTCAAGAATATTGGCAAGCTGTGCTCGAATTTGAGCCTGTTGCTCTTCTGGAAATACATCAACCATTCTATCAATACTTTGTGAGGAATTGTTAGTATGTAAAGTCGCAAATACTAAATGACCGGTCTCTGCCAATGTAATAGCTGCCTCTATGGTTTCATAATCTCTCATCTCTCCTACAAGTATGACATCAGGATCTTGTCTCATAGCACTTTTAAGAGCAATAGGCCAAGAGTGAGTATCTTCACCCATTTCTCTTTGATCAATTAATGCTTTCTTCCCCTCAAATACGTACTCTATTGGATCTTCTATCGTTACAATCTTTGTAAATCTATTCCTATTAATATCTTCAATCATCGCTGCAAGCGTAGTACTCTTACCGTGACCTGTAGGACCTGTGACTAAGATCATTCCCTGTCTTAATTTGGCAAACTGATGATAGATTTGTGGTAGTTTAAGCTCTTCAATAGTACGAACCCTGCTTGGAATTAACCTGAAGGCGGCAGACAGAGTATCCATTGCATAAAAAGCATTAATTCTAAACCTCCCGTTATATTTTCCTTCGTGACTGTACGCAAAGTCTATCTCTTTATTTACTTCTAATAGCTCCCGCTTATTGTCACTCAATAGTGGTAGTATTAATTCTTCAGATTCCGTTGGATCAATTATATCCTCATTTACCTCTTCCAATCCTCCATCTATTCTGACAACAGGAGGATAACCAACAGAGATGTGTAAATCCGAAGCGTTTTTCTCTATTGTGTAATCTAATAGTTCACTAATTTTAATTTTATTATCAATAGAAACATTTACTTCTTCATTATAGAAATCCCCGTTACTTTTATCAGCTACAGTATTTAGAACTTCATCATTTGGGACAGAATTTACTTCTTGAGTATCTGTATTCTGAGTTTCCTCTACTTTTGGCATGGAAACATCATCTGAAACCTCTGGTTGTTTAGCTGTAGTAACATCTCCTAAATCTACAACATTAGTTTCTTCCCGTACATTTGCATCTTCCTCTTTGTCGTCACTGTTCTGTGGCTTTAAATAGTTATCATCTTTACTGCTGTTACTATGCATAGGTTCTGCTAAGCTATTGCCCTTTTTAGGAGATCTTCTCATAGCTTTAGGTTTCTTAGTATCAGGCATTATATTATCCAAAGAATCCTGCACTGCATTTTGGGGTAGGGTATTTATATTGCCTTGGAAATCTCCATAGCCTATATCCTGTTTTTTATCATTTGTCGGCTGATTCTGGATTTGATTATCCTGCTGATTATTTTGTACAACAGAAGTTGAATCTGAAGAATTAGGTTGAGGATTTGATCCGTCATTAAACGAGGGATATGTTAGATTTATTCCGTTGTTTTGGGCAGTATCTTCCATTTTTTAATATACTAAATTATTTTCAAATACATCATCACTCTCTAGACACTCTCAACACCTCTTCTATTGTAGTAATACCCTCTAGAGATTTCAAATATCCATCTTCTATCATAGTAAGCATACCATTCTCCTTTCCAGTTTTGAGTAAGTCATCAGATGTTGCCTGTTCCATTATCATTCTACTAAGTTTTTCAGTAATATCCAAGACCTCAAATATACCTACACGTCCAGAGTATCCACTTCCTCCACATCTATCGCATCCTTTGCCTCTGTATAGATAGATTTCAGGCTTACCATCTGGTCCCATTTTAGCTTCTTTCATAACAGATGCACCGTTTTCTCCTTTCTGTTTTTTCGCAGCAATCACTTGATTAATGTAAGAAACAACATCAAAATCTCTCACATCACTAAATTCCTTTAGAATATCGTCAACAACCTCGGGCGGAGCAGGGTAGGCCTCTATACAATGTTTACATATTCTTCTAGGAAGTCTCTGAGCTACGACTAGTCTCATGGTAGATGCTAATAAATACGGCTCTATGCCCATATCTAGTAGTCTAGGTATAGCAGCAGGAGCACTATTAGTATGCAAAGTAGAAAGAACTAGGTGTCCTGTAAGAGATGCTTGTACTGCTAATTCCGCAGTTTCTTGATCTCTAATCTCACCAACCATGACGATATCTGGGTCTTGTCTAAGTACTGATCGTAAAGCATTCGCAAAGGTCAAGCCTATATCAGGTTTAATCTGTATCTGTGTTACTCCAGGTACACGTATTTCTACTGGGTTTTCTAACGAAATTATATTAACCTTTGGATCATTTACTTTCATCAACGAACAAGCCAAAGTCCTTGTCTTACCACTACCAGTAGGACCGGTAACCAGTATGATTCCGTTAGTGACTTTAATTGCATCCAAAAATACCTTGTACGCATTTCCTCGAAGACCCGTGGTTTCTAAGGTAATCCCTGACGTATCTGATTCCAAAAGACGCATTACAACCTTCTCTCCGTATATTGTAGGCATGACAGAAACACGAATATCTATTTTAACTCCATTAGATTTAATTTGAAACCTACCATCTTGGGGCAATCTTTTTTCATCTATTTTAAGACTAGATAGGATTTTCACACGAGAAGCAATAGCGGCAGTTAAATTTTTAGGTAGTACTAAACGTTCAGTCATCACACCATGAATACGAAACCTAACTCGAAGTTTGGTTTCCATCGGCTCAATATGAATATCTGATGCTCCAGCAGTTACAGCATATTGTAAGATTGCATTTACAATTCTAGCCACAGGAGCATTTCTTAACTCTGCACTAGAAAGTATTTGATCTGGATCTTCATTTATCTCCTGTATAGGCAAATCAACATCCTCTAAGGCCTCTGTAACCTCAGAGCTCATCATATCACCAACTCTTTGATCTAACACAAAGCCAAGACTTTTGGCAGTAGTTATATATACCTGTATCTTTGTCCCAAATGGATACTTCTGCTGAAGAGCTTGTGTTGCTTGAACATCAAAAGGATCCTTCATTGCAAGCTTTACATAGTCATCTCCACGCTCAAATGGAACAGCATTAAACTCCTGTAGTAGATCTACATTAACTTCCGCTATTACACTTTCAGGTATATTAAGCTGCGTAAGATCAACGTAGGGTATCCCAAAAATTTCTGATTTGGCTTTTGCTATGGTTTCGTCATCTACAATATCTAACTCTCTGATAATGGCCTCTTCGCTCTTTGGAGATTTAGATCGTTCAACACGAACTTTATCTGCTTCCTGTTTGGAGATTATTTCATTACTTTCTAAATATTGTAGAAGCGATCTTTTATTCATTGGGCAGTGTCTATATTATTACTTAAATGATATTGGAAAGTAAGCAGGTAGTCAAACTTTTATCTAAACCTGTAATATCTGATCTTAATATACCAATCATACAATCGCTGTAGTAAGTAGGAAAGTTTTCTGTAAGGATATTCGTAAGTTCTCTCTATACTCTCTAAATATCCCCCGAAGCTCCTTTTGTAGTGAGAGTATCCATACCCTGGTTTCCCTTTTTCGTACCTATCATCTGGCAATACCCCCCAATTATTAAATCTCTCAAACCCTTCTCTTTGTCCCAGAAGCATACACTCCCACCTAAGTAGCATTGTAGATCTCAAATTGCTATCTGTATCAGTTTGCGCACTGTAAAGAGTAGACACTTCATTTCCACACATAGCTATTACAATCATAGCCAATATTTTGTCTTCTTTTCTAGCAATACCGAGTCTTAATATATCATTGTTGTTTTTCCCTAAGTATTCCCACATATTCATATGGTACTTTTTAGACTTAACTTCAAAACCCTTTCTTTCTCCACTTAATTTAAGATATGTATGAAATAGGTCCCAATCTCTTTGCTCTTTAGAAAATTCTACCGTCACCCCCTTTCTTCTCGCTTTTCTAATATATGTAGGATAGTTTTTGCTCATACCATGATCTTTGCACCACTTAAAGAGATCCTCTTCATTTTCTCCGACTAGATCAATCATCCAGTTGTGTTCAGATTGTATAAAGTTGATGCTGTGCCTAAACCCTAATTGTTTAGGAACTTTCGCAATATCACTATCTGCCTTAAAAGCAGGATCCACCTTTATACTCCCCACACCTTGCTCTCTCCAATACTCTTTAAGTTCTCCTAATACTTGTGTATACGCTTGAATATCATTTTTAACTAGAAGGGGACCTCTCGGACAGTAAACGTAGTTTTGAAATCGAGAGCTATGAATTACAC
This sequence comes from uncultured Candidatus Saccharibacteria bacterium, assembly GCA_964485665.1. Lineage (GTDB taxonomy): Bacteria > Patescibacteriota > Dojkabacteria > SC72 > SC72 > WOZL01. Next base: position 8,397 of record CAZAJR010000009.1, on the reverse strand, counting down.
AAAGAGTTAAACCAAGTAGCTTTCTGTTGGAAAGAATAACCACTCTCTTAATCTTTCTACCAAGAGATTGTTGAAACTCTCCCCATTGCCATGTTCGTAAAAAAGTTTTCTTAGGACAGTATTCTAAGTATTTCTCCCATTCATCCTGTTTTTTAATTTCTTTGATTTCCATATGGTATATAATAGTAGATTAGAAATGACCTATCTGATAATTACACAAAAAATTAGTATAGATGATGATAGCACAAAAGCACTAATCTCTAAACTCTGGGACGCAGATGTTAATCTCCAAGTTATTAAAAACAACCCTGATTTTCATGTTATAGATCCTCAGGACATGAACTCTATTGGTATTGAGCAGATCAAAGATTTACAAGCAGAGATGAGATACAAACCCTTTAAAGAAAGAGTACAGATAGCTGTGATTTTAGATGCTAAGAAATTAACAGTACAGGCTCAAAATGCTTTTTTAAAGACTTTAGAAGATAGTCCTGATACAACCGTATATATTTTACTGACGGGTAATGAAAAGGATTTACTCCCCACTATTGTCTCCCGATCCAAAAAGCTCTATTCAAAAACAAAAGTTAACAAACAAGATCAAGACGATGGAATAGAAATGTGCTTTGACAGTGATGATCTGGTATACTGTTTTTCGGTATTTGAGAGGTTAGCAAAAGACAAAGGGGGAACTTTGGAATATTTAGAAAGGTATCTTAACTCTTTACAAGATCAGCTAAGAAATGGTATTAAAAAGGGTGCAGATATAGAGGATGTTACTGAGAAGATTTCCTTAGTAAATATTACTAAAGGACGAGTTAATGCTAATGGTAACAGAAGATTGTTACTTGAGAATTTGTACCTACAAATTCAAAATATTGACTGATTTAACCCTTAACATTTATGCAAATAACGAGTAAAATATAGGGTATCTCGAAACTAGATAATTTACGAAAAAGTACTTTAATATGGCAAAAACCAGCACTTACGGCGCGTCTAATATTCAAGTTTTAGAAGGACTAGAAGCTGTACGAAAAAGACCTGCAATGTATATCGGTTCTACCGATAGAATGGGGTTACATCATATATTTACTGAGATTTTGGATAATGCTGTTGATGAAGCTATTGCAGATTACTGTGATCATATATGGGTGACACTTAACAAGGATGGTTCCTGTACTGTAAAGGATAATGGAAGAGGTATACCTGTAGAGGATCACCCTCAGACTAATGTTTCTACACTAGAGACCGTTATGACAAACTTACATGCTGGTGGGAAGTTTGATCAAGGTGCATACAAAGTTTCAGGTGGCCTTCACGGTGTTGGTATGAAGTGTACTAATGCTCTTTCAGAGTCGATGGAGACTATAGTCTGTAAAGATGGAGGTAAGTATAAACAGGAATACAAAAAGGGTATTCCACAGTATCCTGTGAAAAAAATAGGGAAGTGTAATAAAAATGATACTGGAACTAAACATACCTTTAAGCCTGATCCTGAAATTTTTGAAGAAACAGAGTGGGATTTTCAGACAATTTTAAAAAAATGTAGACAACATGCGTATCTTACTGCTGGTCTTTGGTTTACTATTACCGACAATAGAGTAGAGGAGGATGAGGAACCAAAGATCTTTGAACTTTACTTTGAGGATGGTATTAAATCTTATGTACAGTTTCTTAATATAGAGGAGAGGGTTCTTTCTGAGGAGCCTTTCTATATGAATAAGGAAGACCAAGAGGTATTGGTTGAAGTGGCGCTACAGTACACAGATGGTATGGATGAGATGGTTATGTGTTACACCAACAATATTATCAATCCAGAGGGAGGTACTCATTTAGCTGGTTTTAGAATGGCTCTTACTGGCGCTGTTAATGCCTATGCTCAAGAGAATGAAATGCTCAAAGGAGTAAAGGGTACTTTAAGTGGGGATGATGTTAGAGAGGGTTTGACTGCTGTTGTATCTGTTAAGGTTACAGATCCACAGTTTGAGGGTCAAACTAAGATTAAGCTTAATAATAGAGAGGTGAGAGGTATTGTAACTAGTTTGCTTAGAGATGAACTTCTTACATATTTCAATGAAAATCCTGATATCGCTAAGGGCATTATAGGCAAGGCAGTTCTTGCACACAGAGCTAAAGTTGCTGCTAAGGCTGCTAGAGACGCAGTTGTTAGAAAGAGTGCTTTAGAGAATTCTACTTTGCCTGGTAAGCTTGCTGATTGTATTAGTAATGATCCAGCAGAATGCGAACTGTACGTGGTAGAGGGCGATTCTGCAGGTGGTTGTTTTTCGGGTGATACTGAAATTGCTTTAACTGATGGTAGATCTCTTAGTTTTATAGATTTAATAAAAGAGCAAAATCAAGAAAAAAAGAATTTCTGCTATACCATTGGAAAAGGTAATCAGGTAGAGATTGCTGAAATTAAAAATGTGAGAAAAACAAAGAAAAACGTATCTGTGGTTAGGGTTACTTTAGATAATGAGAAGAGTATTGTTTGTACACCTGATCATAAATTCATGTTGAGAGATGGGGAATACAAAGAGGCTAAGGATCTTAAAAAATCTGATTCTTTAATGCAACGAGAAAACTACAACCACAAAATCAAATCTATCGAATATTTAGATGACAAAATAGATGTATATGATTTAGAAGTACCTAAAACACACAACTTCGCACTAGCAAGTGGAATATTCGTACACAATAGTGCCAAACAAGGTAGAGATAGACACACTCAAGCTGTACTACCACTAAGAGGTAAAATATTAAATACACATAAATATAGAGTGGATAGGGTACTTAATAATAAGGAATTTAATGATATAACTACAGCACTAGGAGTAGGAATAGGAGATTCTTTAGATATTAAGAAACTCAGATATCACAAAGTAATAATAATGAGCGATGCAGACGTAGACGGGTTACACATTACAACCCTTGTACTAACACTACTCTTTAGATTCTTTAGACCACTAATTGAAGAAGGATACATCTACGTAGCACAACCCCCACTATTCAAAGTAGAAATTGGTAAACAAAGATACTACTTTATTAACGACAAAGAGAAAGACAAATTCGTTAAAAAAGCAAAAAGCTCTGATAAAAATCCTGTTGTTAATAGATTTAAAGGACTAGGAGAAATGGACCCTGAACAACTCTGGGAAACTACAATGAGCCCAGAAAACAGAGTACTCAAAAGAGTACAAATAGAGGATGCACAAGAAGCAGAACACACATTTGAAATGCTCATGGGTACTGAAGTACCACCCCGAAGACGATTTATACAAAAGCATGCAAACCAAGCTATATTAGATGTTTAATAAAATGATATGCCAGCAAAAATAAAAAGTAAAAATCAAAAAAAGGATAAGGAAACACTAGATGTAGAAACTACATACAAACCAGGAGAAATATTTCCTAGAAGTATTGTAGATGAAATGAAATCAAACTTCATTGATTACTCCATGTCCGTTATCGTCTCCCGTGCTCTTCCTGAAGTAAAAGATGGCCTGAAACCATCACAAAGAAGAATTCTTGTCGCAATGAACGACCTTGGTCTAAAACCAAATGCTCATTTTAGAAAATCTGCAAAAATTGCTGGTGATACATCAGGTAACTACCACCCACACGGTGAGACAGTAGTATATCCAACCATGGTCAAACTTGCACAACCATTCTCTATGAGATATCCACTAGTACACGGTCAAGGAAACTTTGGATCCATAGACGGAGACCCGGCTGCAGCTATGCGATACACTGAGGCTAAACTCTCTAAGATAGCACCGGAATTACTAAACGATCTAAACAAAGGAACTGTTACATACACAGTCAACTACGATGGTACCAGAGTAGAACCAACAGTTCTCCCAGCGATGTTTCCAAACCTTCTAGCTAACGGCTCACAAGGTATTGCTGTTGGTATGGCAACACAAATACCACCACACAACCTAACAGAGTTAATAGAAGCTCTACAGGAAATGGTCAAAAGAGGTAATAAATGGGAAGGAAAAGCCATATACAATGAACTACGAAAAGCAAAAGAGCTCAAAGAAGTTACACCACAAACACTCAATTCCAATCCAGAATACTACCTAGAAAACTACGTTGATACCCAAGAGGTAGACTATATGGATGAAATAAAATCCATAGAAGAAAAAATTAAAGAAACAGATGAAACTATATACACCAAATTTAAATCAGATATTACTCCTTCAGAATTAATAGAGATAATTCCTGGACCTGACTTTCCAACTGGAGGAACAATATATGATCAAAAAGAGATACTAAACGCTTACGCTACAGGCAGAGGAAGAATACTACAAAGGGCAAAAGCAAGCATTGTAGAAGGAAAAAAGGGTAGATACCAAATAGTTATCACAGAGATCCCTTACCAAGTTAATAAAGCACACCTAATAGAAAAAATTGCTGATCTCGTTAAGGACAAAAGAGTAGAAGGTATAGCAGACATCAGAGATGAATCCAACAAAGAAGGTATCAGAGTAGTAGTAATTCTTAAAAAAGATGCTCAACCTAAAGCAGTACTAAACAAACTATACAAATACACAGAAATGCAAAAGGCTTTCAATGCAAATATGATTGCATTAGTAGAAAATGAACCAAAAACCCTTCCTCTGAAAAGAATGTTAGAGCTATTCCTCTCCTTTAGAATTACGGTTACCATAAGAAGATATGAATACGACCTAGCAGAAGCTAGATACAGAGGACATATATTAGAAGGTTTGCTTAAAGCTTTAGATATTCTAGACGATATCATCTCTACAATCCGTAAATCTAAAACTCAAGATACGGCAAAAACCAACTTAATGGACAAATTTGAGTTTACCGAGGTACAAGCTCAAGCAATTTTAGATATGCAACTAAGAAGACTTGCTGCACTAGAAAAAGTCAAATTAGATAACGAATTTAAAGATATTAAAAGCAAAATTGAAGAATACAATAAAATCCTCGGAAGCGAAGAAAACATACTAGATATTGTTAACAAGGACTTACAAATGATCAAAGATACATACGGAGACGAAAGAAGATCAAAAGTAGTCAAAGGAAAAGTAGGTGAGATAAGCGAAGAGGATATGATAGCTTCTGAAGAGACATTAGTTACCATTACAAACTCAGGATATATTAAAAGAGTCAATCCTGCTTCATATAGAGCTCAAAAGCGTGGAGGAAAGGGTGTAAGAGGTGGAGATAACAAAGAGGGAGATTTTGTAGAACATGCAATACTTTGTAATACATTAGATGAACTTCTCCTGTTTACTAACAAAGGAAAGGTCTACAACCTAAGGGTCTTTGAAATACCTGAATACGGTAGAACAGCAAAGGGTTTACCGTTGGTTAATCTAATACAGTTAGAGCAGGATGAAACTGTAAACTCCTTTGTAACGAGAAATCCTAAAGGGAAAATAAGCGAAGGAAAAGGAAAGGACGAGAATAATGGGAAGAAATACTTCACTATGGCAACTAAGAATGGAATTATTAAAAAGACAGAAATAGAAGAATTTGAAAATATTAGATCTAATGGACTAATAGCTATCAATCTAGAGGAGGGTGATGAATTAACATGGGTGAAACCAACTACTGGAGATAATGACCTTATACTAGTTACAACCGAAGGTAAATCTATTAGATTTCATGAGTCCGAAGTAAGACCTATGGGGAGAACAGCAAAAGGTGTTACAGCAATGAAGTTTAAAACAAAAAGCGACTACATTGTAAGTATGGATGTTGTAAAGGATGACAAACATAGATTACTAACCGTGTCCGAAAATGGTTATATTAAAATGACCGAATTGGCCGAATACGGAGCACAGAAACGTGCTGGTAGCGGTATTTATACCTTCAATGTAACCAAAAAGACTGGTAATGTTGCTGCTGCTAGAATATTAGACAATCCAGATAAAACAGAAATTGTAGTAATCTCAGAAAAATCTAAAGTTATTAGATCCGGTTTGGAAGCAGTACCTACACAAGGAAGACAAACAAGTGGTGTTAAGATAATGAATCTTGATAAAGGGGACAAAATTGCTACTGTTGCTTTGATGTAGCCTCCTTATCTTTAGTCATATCATCATAGTATCTATAGAGATATTTAATAGCAGAGAGTACTTTTTGATAATCTAGTTCTTTACTTTCATCTATTGCAGAGACTTTAGTTTCAATTTTTACTACCTGACTAGATAATTTTTCTATTCTATCTTCAATATTTTGCATTTGACTTTTCCCCATTTCTTTTCTTTTTACAATTTATCCATATTACATTTTAAAACACTTAAAAATATATTTCCTGACTTAGAATATAGTAAGTAAGGCTTCTATAATTTTGACTATTCAAAACAGAATATATCTTTGTACAATAGATACTGTTTGAGTATATAATTAGATATGACCAATTTAATAAGTACTATAATCTCTTTCATCCTTTCATTCTTCTCTATTGTTAACGTTACAACACTTCCTCAAGACGAGCGACTAACCAACGAAAATGATATATTCAACAGTAATATCTTAACCATAGAACAATACGTGATTAACAATGATAGGATAGAAGAACTGGATATAGAAGAACCAACGACTTCTTCTAATAGTAACTGGTGGGAGTATCCTGATGATATTAAACAAACAACTAGAGATGGAGATGATCTCTTAGTTTTAGTTAACAAAGAGTACAAACTACCCAGTTCATACACACCAAACGATTTAGTCAAAGTAGGAGAGGACGTAATTAGAAGAGGTAGTAGTTACTATTTACGATCAATAGTTATTGATGATTTAGAAAACCTGGTCAATGACGCCAAAAATGAAGGTATAGATCTGAGTATAGTGAGCGGATACAGATCGTACAGTACACAAGCAAACACATACCAGTATTGGATTAACTACAACAATGGATGTGTATCATGTGCAGATAGAATATCTGCTAGAGCAGGACACAGTCAACATCAACTTGGTACTACCTTGGATTTTAGTAGTAGTGAGATAAATGATAAATTAGGATCTCAATTTGATAATACAAAAGCTAGCAATTGGTTAAAAGAAAACACCTATAAATATGGCTTTGTAATAGGGTACCCTAAGGGATATGAATCTGTAACCGGATATAGCTATGAAAGCTGGCATTATAGATACATAGGTAAAGAAAATGCACTAGAGATGAAAAATAGTGGAAAAATATTGGAAACCTATCTTAGAGATAAAAATTAATCTTTATTTATGCTATTATATTAACCAAAATATGATTAAAACTATTAAAAAAATCTGGTACAACATCATTATTCTCTCTATGAATTTCGTATATTTCTTTTTGAAACTACTTCCGATTCAAAATAAAGTATCATTTCACAGTAGGCTAGTAGAAGATGAACCTTTAGACTTTAGATTGATAAGAGAAGAAATAGAAAGAAGAGATCCTAATTGTAAAACAGTGCTACTAGCTAAAAGACTAAAGAGATCTTTGATAGGAGAAATTACGTATATACCGTATTTAATAAAGCGCATGTATCATATTGCTACCAGTAGAGCATGTGTAATTGACAGCTACATTATCCCAATCTCTGTACTTAATCACAAAAAAGATTTAATTGTAATACAGATACCGCACGGTATGGGCGCTATCAAAAAAGTGGGGTTTCAGGTTGTAAACAGAAAAGAAGGGGATGAAGATGTGGTTGCAGAGGGTATGCAAATGCACAATAACTATGATTATGTAATTGCAAACGGTCCTGAAGCAGGTAAGTGGTACGTAGAAGGATATAGAATAGATCCAGGCACCATAAATTTAGCCGGTATGCCAAGAATTGACTATCTCAGAGATACACAAAATCAAATTGATCCTAAAATAAAAGAGATGTGTCCTACTTTAAATAAGAAAAAAACAATCGTATATACTCCGACGTTTAGGAGAGGAAAAGATATAAAAACGGAAGAGTTAATCAAAGCAGTTGATTACAGTAAATACAATCTAGTTATCACCTGTCATCCGAACAATAGGATTAAATCAGAGAATCCCGATGTGATAATCTCTACAAATGATGATGTAATGTATCACGAATGGATAAAAGTTTGTGACTATTTTATCAGTGATTACTCTGCAGTAACATTTGAAGCAATGCTTCTTAACAAAAAGCTTTTCTTCTATGTTTACGACTTCGAAGAATACAAAAAGAGTAGAGGCTTAAATCTAAATTGGTTCGAGGAGCTCCCTGAGTATACCTCTAGAGATGCTAAAGAAATTGTCAATATGATAGAAAAAGATACATATGATTTCTCCAAATTAGATAGCATTAAAGATAGATATCTCTCTGCGAGAAATAATGAATGTACCAAGGAGATTGTAGATTTAATATATGGAAAGTAGAAAATGGAAAATATATTTGAAGGACAACATGA
>CAZAJR010000008.1:0-5903 GCA_964485665.1 uncultured Candidatus Saccharibacteria bacterium | reverse complement strand
ATCCAAAAAATAAAGCCACGAATGCTTGAATTACAGGATAAAATAAACTGGATACCCGAGACATTTAAGAAAAGATTTGAACATGTATTAGAAACCTCTCCCGACTGGGCAATATCTAGAACTCGCTACTGGGCAACCATTATGCCTGTGTGGCAAAGTAAAGACGGTGATCAGATAGTTGTAGGAAGTCTTGAAGAAATGACAAAGTATACAGATCAGATAGAAAAAGTTGAATTGGATGATGGAGAAATCGAGTATAGATTGGACGGAAAGAAAATTAAATTACACAGGGATTTTTGCGATCAATTAGTATTTAAAAAAGATGGAAAAGAGTATCATAGAATTCCAGAAGTATTGGATTGTTGGATGGATTCTGGCAGTGTACCTTTCGCAGAGCATCACTATCCATGTGAGAATAAAGAGGCTTTTGAGAATTCTTTTCCAGCAGATTTCATAGTTGAATATACTGGTCAAATAAGAGCATGGTTTAATGTCCTTTTTAGAATGTCCCTTATGCTTTTTGATGATGTTCCTTACAAAAATGTTGTTTGTTCTGGCGTTATGTTTGGAGATGATGGAAGAAAGATGAGTAAAACCTATCAAAACTATCCCGATCCGCAGAAAGTATTAAAAGAAAAAGGGGCAGAAGCCGTAAGACTATATCTCATGTCCACACCTATAATGGCGGGAGGAGACATGGAATGGTCAGACGAAGTTTTAAGCGACAAAGTCAAAGAGATTTTAATACCAATATGGAATACATATAGATATCTTTCTCTTTATGCAAATATTCATGGCTGGACTCCACAGACAACAGAGTTTACGTCTGATGATAAGCTTGATAAGTGGATAGAGTCATATATGAAACAAACGACCTTAGAGTACTCAAAAGCTTTAAAGAATTATGATTTCCCAGGATCTGTTAGTTTAATACAGCCCTGTATAGACAATATATCTAGATGGTGGATAAGAAGATCTAGAGACAGATTCTCAGACGGTAATGAGCAAGCATTACAAACTCTTTATGCAACACTTGTACTATTTGCTAAAACATTTGCACCTCAAATGCCATTTTTAACAGAGCAGATGTATCAAAATCTAATTATTGAAACCGAAATAGGGGAAAGTAAGGAATCTGTGCATTTAGAACAGTATCCTAAGGTAGATGGTGAAGAAATAGATGAAAAACTTCTGGAAAACATGCAAAAGGTTAGGGATATATGTTCTAATGGTTTGAAAATTCGAGAAGATAAAAGTCTTAAACTTAGACAGCCCCTATCAAAAGCGTATACAGCTATTAAAGATGAATTCCTACAAGATATCATTAAAGCAGAACTCAACGTTAAGCAAATAGAGAAAAGTGAAAAACCTATAGAGGGGAAGAATTTCGTAACAAATGGAGAGCGTAAAGAGTATATTACAATGGACACGAAAGTAACAAAAGATCTCCTCTATGAGGGATACATAAATGATTTTATAAGACAGTATCAAAACGCTCGTAAGAAAGGGAAAGATATAGATTACGGAGATCCTGTAAAACTAACAGTATCTGTACAGGATGAAGATATAAGTGGGGTAATAAAGGCATATCTTGAAGAAAACTCAAAAGATTGGGATATTGCAAAATATGAATTTGTAAAACAGTTAGAAGGAAAAACTTTTAAACTGGGAGAAGCTGAGGTTGCAATAGAAGTTGAGAAAGTTTAGTTACTCTTTTTTTCTACCCTCTTAACTCTTCCATATCAATGATGTCTTTGATATCTATATCTTCTACACCAGTTATCTCCATAAATTGCTTAGCTGCAGTAGATAGCTTAATATTTGCCGATACTGCTATTTCTCCAACAATATCCATAACAGCCTTATCAAGCTCTTTTTCTATAGTAACAGGAATTAATCTTCCGTCTTCTTGTCTTTTCTTCTTAACAAAATTACAGTATTGAATAATTTCAATCTTTGATTCAATATCTGCCTGTTCATGCAACTCATCAAATATTGAGACAAGATCATTAAAATCTTTGTTTTTAGGATCTTGTCTAGGAGTTTTCTTCAAAACTTTAATCTTATCCTTAATCTCTGTAGATTTTAAGACAGGCCTAATGCCCAACTCCTTTAAATTTCCAACAGGAGTTGAAATTTCTAGTTGACTGTTTATTAAATCAAACTGATAATACTCCTTCTCTTCTCCGTCAAATTTAATTTTTTTCTTATTTTTAATCCGACCCGCGCCGTGTGTGGGGTAAAACACCTTTGAACCGACTTTTAGTGACATAACACAATAATTTTATATTAAATCTCTACATTATATCATATTGCCCCAAACAAATCTTACGGTATAATGTGGTATGAATATAACAGTAATCGGTGGTGGAACAGGATCATCTAACGTACTAGAAGGGTTAAAGGAGTTTAGAGATTTGCATCTTTCTGTCATAGTGGGAACTATGGATGATGGAGGAAGTAATGAAGTAATTAGGGATGAGTACGGACTTCTACCTCTTAGTGACTTAAGAAAGTCTATAATAGCATTGGCTGAAGACACAGACAAAAGCATTATTAGAGACCTTTTTACATACAGACTGTCACAAGGAGAAGGTTTAAAAGGTCACACCTTAGGAAATTTGCTAATGATAGCTATGACAGATATTACAGGATCTGAAATTGCTGCAATTGATGCATTCAAATATCTCTTTGAAGTAAGAGGAGATATATTTCCAGTGACCTTAGATAACGCGAAACTTGTTGCTAAATATAAAGATGGTACAGAGGTAACAGGAGAGCATTTAATTGATGAACCCAAAGATAACAAAAAAATAGAGGAGATATCTCTCAATTCTGAAACTAGGGCATATGAAGGAGCCCTAGAGGCTATAATGAAATCCGATTTCATAATCATCGGTCCCGGAGATCTATACACGACGACTCTAGCCACATTAATAGTTCCTGGTATAGCGGGCGCTCTACAAAAAACCAGTGCTCAAATAATATTTATTCCCAATTTGATGTCTAAGATTGGTCAAACTAGAGGGCTGACCCAAAAGGGTATAGTTGAGCTAATAGAGAAATATATTGGTAGGAAGGTAGATCACATTCTAGTAAACAATGGCAAACTACCTAAAAGAGCACTAAAAAGATATCTAAAAGATGGAGAACACGTGTTTGAAGATGATCTAGGGGACAATGGTAGGAGTATAATTAGAGCAGATCTTGTAGCAAATTCTGTGATTAAAAAAGATGAGGGTGATAAATTAGTTAGAAGCTTAATTAGACACGATCCAGAGAAATTAGGGGCTCAGTTATATCAGATATTTAAGAGTAATAAATGGCAAAGAATGTGGAGTTGGTTTATCAACCTTTATAGATAGCTTTGACTGTTAAAAGTTTGTTTTTTGGAATCTTTCTTTTTATTTCTTTTCCATCTTTAAAAATTTTAACTTTATAATCTTTTTGAAGGAGATTAACAAATTTATCTATGTTATGATTTTTTGTTGGGTGATACTCTAATATGATGTTTTTAATATCTTTAAAGTAGGGGACTATATTACTTAATATATCCCATTCTGAGCCCTCTACATCCAATTTAAGCAAGTCTACAGGTGCTTTTATATACTTATCAAGTTTCTCTGTCTTCACACCTATTTGTTTGCTTTTAACCTTTCTGTTCCATCCGTTTTTTATAAATGAGGCTACAGAGTATCTATTCATATCTGTGTTATCTATAAACATTGACCTTTCATTTTTGTAAGATATTGCACTATTATGTAGCTCTATATTTCTAACATCATTATCAAACATATTCTCCTTTAATTTATTAAAAGCTAAAAGAGTCGGTTCAAAAGCAACAACTTTAGAATTTGGATATATATGCTTAAAGTACAGTGTTGATATTCCTATGTAAGCACCCACATCAATTATTAAAGGTTTAGAATTTTCTGTTTCAAAGTAGTAGCAGTTGTTGGTAAAAATTTCTTTCTTAAGGCTATGAAATTCCTTTTTGTTAAAATATTTAACACTGTATTTAGAAATTTTGCTTTGCATATGTACTTACTGTTTAGATATCATATTCATTACATATGATACCTTACGAGCCCATGCTGTTGCATTGGGAGGACAGTAGCTAGGTGCAATGCTTTGGGGTGTAGTTCTTCCGCTTGCGTAGTATTTTGCTAAACCTTTAGATACAGCCCATATACCATCTTTCCAAGATTTAAATCCTGACTTACCCCAACCCCATGCGTTGTATGATTTAAAGGTATGTTTACCACCGTTGGATTCAATAACGGATATTGCTGCAACTAATCTGTAATCAATACCGTAATGATCAGCTGCCTTAACAAACTCTTGAGCATATTTAGCCAGTGGAGCGTTTCTTTTTGATAGATACTTTTCAATCTTTTCTTCTTTATCTTTCATATCTGCATCTTTAGCGGAGATTTTGCTTTTCTTTATGTCGACATTCTCAATATTTACCTGTTCTACGGTATCTAAATTGTTTGCATATACAGCAGTATTAATTCTACTGTTATTTTCACTAAAAAGCTCTTTGCCGTTGATATAGTAGGAGATGTTAGCTACAAGGGCAATGGACAGAAATGTTGCTATAATAGCAATATATATTCGGTTGTTTCTAATGTTTATAGTATTCATTTTCAATCCTATAGTATATTATACCATAATTTAACTACTTTCTTTATCACAAAATAAATGGGGATATGTTACTATGTAAATGACGTGAGGAGCATAAATATATCTAAAAACGAAGTAAAAAGCAAGTTGAAGAAATCTAACTACGTTATAGTCGCACTTTTAGCTCTTTTGGGATCTTTCCTGTATCTATTTCTTTTTAACAGATCGTTAACTATCAATGCTCTTAAATTTGTTTTTTTAGATAAGAGAGATATCAAATATCAAACGTTTAATATCTATACAGAATTGCCCGATCAAGGTTTGATAAATACCCTGGAGGAGAGTTTAGAAAGGGTTAAGTTTAATGAAATAAAAAGATTTAATTTTGTCCAAAATCAAAAAGATGCAGATATTGTAATTAAATATGGAAATGATGGTGAAGTAATATATTCAGAGTATTTATTGCCTGTCGGTCATCTATACTGGACTAGAGATTCTGTAACGACAGATGAATTAACAAATGCGGAATATACAATTTTGTTAGAAGATGATTTGTACAACCTATATTCAACCTTTTTAACAAATAGTTATGAAAATATAGATATACAAAAGACAGAGAATTTAGAAGAGAGCATTAAAGATGAAGATTGTAATTGTGTTGGATTAGTAAAGAATTCAGATTTGAAAAAAGAGTATAAATTGCTTGAGTTTGATGAGAAATATTACCTTGACACCTTTGATGGTGGTATACAAATCTCTTTAAGTGTCACTTCTCAAAACGAAGATATCAATATTAATTTTATTAAAAATATTATTAGTAAGAATCTTGAATTTTCAAGTACTGAGTTTAATGAGGATAATGTGGCGAAAATTAATATGACAGGTGTTACTGCTTTAGCTAGAAGAGTAGCACAGGCTATGGATTTGAGAAATAACTATGATTATCCTGCCGAGAAGATAGCAACCTTTTTGGCAGATGCCGATTTGACGCATATCTCCAATGAGATCTCTTTTGTAGATGGTTGTTCTGCTTACAGTGGTTTAAGATTTTGTTCCAATCCTAAGGCTATAGAGGTCTTGAGAGCGATAGGGGTTGATGTAATAGAGCTTACTGGAAATCATAATAATGATTTTGGAAGCAAATATAATACTCAAACTATTGAGAGATACAAAGAAGGGGGTTGGGAATACTTTGGAGGAGGATTAAATAGTGAAGACGCAAGTGAGCCATACATCATAGAAATAGATGGTACTAAGATAGCTTTTTTGGGTTATAA
>CAZAJR010000007.1:0-14206 GCA_964485665.1 uncultured Candidatus Saccharibacteria bacterium | reverse complement strand
GAGTGGCCATACATCATCTTCAATTCTTATATGTTGATCGTTAAGTCCTGTTTCTTTAAGAACTCTGGGAAGTATATAATTTTTAGCAATCACTTCCTTGTCTCCATCTGAGTAACTAGTAAATCTAATCACCTCAACACGATCTAAAAGTGCTGCAGACAGACCTCCTAGGTTGTTAGCTGTACATATAAAAAAGACATTAGATAGATCTACGGGATAATCAATATAATGATCTATAAATCTTTGATTTTGTTCAGGATCTAATATCTCTAGTAATGCTGCCATAACATCACTACGTAGGCCTTCTTGACCGCTTGATTTCTCTATCTCATCCAAAAGTATTACAGGATTCATACTTTGAGTCCTGACCAAAGATTTTATAATTTGCCCAGGTTCTGAACCTTCAACATACCTAGGAACACCTCGTACTGTTTTTACATCACCAATTGCACCTAAAGAAACCCTTGCAAATTTTCTTCCCATTGATTTAGCTATTGATTTAGCTATAGAAGTCTTACCTACACCTTGAAGTCCTACAAAGAGTAAAACTGGTGACTTGGCTGTAGCATCACTTCTATTATCTGATACAGAAGGAACATTGTATGGACTAGAAAAATCCCTATTGCCTAAATTCATAGGTTCAGGAGCTGCCTGAGTAATACCTCTGTTTTGTAACTGCATAACTGCTAAATAGTCTAATATCAAATTTTTGATAGTTTCCATACCGTAGTGAGTAGAATCCATAACATCCTTGGCATGTTGTATATCGTAATTATCTTGAGTCATCCTACCCCAAGGAATTCGAGTGATCCAATCGACATATTTATCTATAGTTTCAAATTCCGTACTGTAGTGACCATACTTAGCAATACGAGTAAGCCTAGAGATTGCTCTAAGAGTTTCTTCTTTTAGTTCTTGTGGAGCATCCGATCGATTTAATTTCTGTTCAAGAAGATTAATATCTTCTTGAAAATCTCCTCGTCCGTTATTAAAATTTTGGTTTGGGGCAGTACCGTTCATATGAACATAATAACATAATTACATTACTCTTAACACTTCCTACCTATTACTTTTATTTCCCTTTTCCATTTAAATAGTTTTTATACATTTTACTACCTTGCACTCTCATATCTCCTTTGTATTTACTATTCAATCCTTTACTTCCGTACGGTCTTTCACATTTATCACTAATTCTTTCAAAAGTAATTTGACCTATTTTCATTCCTGGATATAGCTTTATAGGCAAAGGAGAAAGGTTATACATCTCTAAAGTCAGTCGCATCGTATTACCGGGATCTAGCAGTCCTGCAGTAACATGGATTAAGAGTCCTATTCTAGCTAGAGAACTCTTTCCATGTAAAAAGGCTACATGGTTATCATCTACTCCAGTTATCTCTTTAATGTTACCCAAGATAAATTCTTTGGGTTGTAAAATATAACCGTCTTTATCCATTTCGTACTCTACCATTAAGTTCTCCATAGGCTTCTTTATATCAATCATCTCATTGTGCTCTGTATCAAAAAACATAAGATGCTTATCAATATGTAAATCGTAAGATGCTGGTTGAAGATCTTTTTCATTAAAAGGATCAAGTGTAATCTGCCCTGATCTTATTGCTTTTCTAATCGACTTATCACTGAGTAGCATATGTAATTTCAAAAAATTAACTTTAAGATAATACCATTTTATAAATCACTTCTTAAATAATGGATCCTTCTGATAAAAAAGCTTTATCCAGTCATCGATATATTCTAAATCTGTATTTCTTAAGCTAAAGACATCATCTATGTCTAAATACAAATTAAATCTTGTCATATGAGATATAGGTAAAAGATATTTTGTAAACTCATCTCTGATTTCTTCTGACATATATTTTTTAGAATGTCTCCTCCACCTCTTTATATCCTTATATATCACTGACAATCTCTTAACTATATCTCTCTTAAGTTCTGTATTCTTATCCAATTCCTTTGGTAACCGAAAGCTGTCCTCAATTGAACGATCCAGTTCTTTATCTATATCTATGAAATTAGATAGAAAAGGTACATACAATTGATAATTGTAGTTTTGTAATTTCATAATTTGAAACAAAGAAAGATAACCAACAAGCATAGATCCTTTAGAGCTTGCTATATTCCCCAGCTGTGTTTTTTTAATCAATTGTCCTATATAGATCTGGTCGTTGTAATCAAATTCCAGTTCTTCCTTACTGCCCAAAGGATTAATTAATTTCTCAAAGTTGGTCATTAGATGTTCAACAATATCTGTAATATACTCAAATTTAAAACTATAGAAATCTTCATCTGTCTTCTGCTCGTCAGAAACTAAATCTCTAAGATATTTTAGAATCTGTTTCATAACTAATCTTTTCTCAGACTTCGGAGTTATTTTAACTTCATTTTTAAAAGCTTTTTCTAATATATCTCCTAACTGGTTTTCAACTACTAAATCGCTACAGAGCAAGAAGTTTATCAAGTCTATATTATCTTTTAGGCTAAGTGATAAAACTGCACGATTCTGGACTCCTAAAGCTAGAAGATATTTGGCATATTCTTTGCAATTTGGTTGCTTGCTTGAATAGATCTCTCTGTAATTGGCTATGGATTGAAATTGTATTCTCTCATAACTTTTTCTTATTTCCATATCGCCTGCAAGCTCTTTTGGAATTCTCACAAAATATGTTGTATCCCTATCTATATATCTAAAATCTCGATATTTGAACAGAGTATTAAAAAACTGATTTAATAATTTAACATACGTATATACTGGAAGATTATCAATTACATATGTCCGAAGATTAAGATTTTTATACTCGATAGAACTCTTTTTTTTCGTTTCCAGTTTGCTAGACTTAAAAGTTTTACATATGGAAAGTACCGTATCGCTACTGTTAAGGAAGTCTTCTATTAAAAAATTCGTCCTTAGTTTACAGTCAAAGCTTTCTTTGTTTAATATAGAGAAGATACGTAACCTATTCCAATACTCTTCGGTTCGAATATCCTCTATATTAAGATCTTTACGATGTATTACTTTCATTGTTTTACTACTTTATCCCCGGAATTGGATAATTTTTTGTAAACTCTTTGACCTTTGATTTAATGTCCACAATTAAATCATTGTCTTGATCGTTTCTGAGTACTTGGTTAATAAATTCTGCTATTGTATCCATCTGTGCTTCTTTCATATCTCTGCTTGTAATAGCAGGTGTCCCTATTCTAATTCCCGAGGGATCCCACGGTTTTCTAGAGTCGTTTGGTATCGCGTTTTTATTTACTGTAATATTAGCTTTTTCTAGTGCTAGACTTGCTTCTTTTCCACTTATACCCACACTTTCTATGGTATCTAGAAGCATGAGATGGTTATCTGTACCCCCTGAAATGATTTTAAAATCTTTCTCTTGTAACGCTTTTGCTAAACTCTTAGCATTAAGAATTACCTGTTTGATGTATTTTTTAAATTCAGGTTGTGCTGCCTCCTTAAGTGCTACTGCTATGGCGGCTGTAATATGGTTGTGTGGACCTCCCTGTATACCTGGAAATACTGCTTTATCTATATCCTCAGCATATTGTTCTTTACACATAATCATTGCTCCCCTTGGACCCCTAAGGGTCTTGTGAGTAGTTGTAGTTACAATATCTGCAAAAGGAATAGGATTGGGATAATCACCTGTGACCACTAATCCTGCTACATGAGCAATATCTACTGCCAATATAGCTCCTACTTCGTCAGCTATTTTTCTAAATTCCTGCCAATCAATTACTCTGGAGTATGCCGAAAAGCCTGCCCATATTAATTTAGGTTTGTGATCCAGAGCTTTCTGTCTAATTTCATCGTAATCTATGTAACCGTTATCATTTACCCCATAGCTGACTGAGTCAAAATATCTGCCTGATACCGAAATCTTAAAACCGTGTGTTAGATGTCCACCTGCATCTAAAGCCATACCCATTGTTCTATCTCCTGGTTCTAAAAAGGCAAGATGTACAGCAAAATTCGCAGGAGATCCTGAATACGGCTGAACATTTACATGCTCTGCTCCAAAAAGTTGTTTAGCTCTATCTATTGCTGTGTTTTCTATTTTATCTATGTACTCATTTCCACGATAGTATCTTTTCGATGGGTATCCTTCTGAATATTTGTTTGTTAGTATTGAACCCATAGCCTGTAATACAGCAGGACTGACATAGTTTTCCGAAGCTATTAATTCTATACCTTCTATCTGTCTTTGAGCTTCTTGTTGTATGTATTGATATATATCCTTATCAGTATCCTTTAACATTCCTTTTGTATATCTTAATTAAGTTAGAAAATAGAGACGCTATAGTCATGGGACCTACACCACCAGGTACTGGCGTAATATGTGAACAGATATCCTTAACCTCGTCAAAATTAACATCTCCTACAAGATTGCCCTCGTAGTTTCTGTTAATACCAATGTCTACAACTACGGCTCCTTCTTTTATATAGTCCCTGTTGATATACTCAGGTTTGCCTATTCCTACAGCTAAGATATCAGCTTTTTTACAAATATCTTGCAAATTTTCACTCTTAGAGTGTGCAACTGTTACAGTAGCATCTCTTCTAGCCAACATACCTGCAAGTGGCAACCCTACTATTTTGCTTCTACCTATAACTACAGCATTTTTACCAGTTAGCTCTATATCGTATTCGTTTAGTAAATGTATTATCCCTGTAGCTGTAGCAGATCCTATAGATTCTCTTTCTATCCATACTGATCCTAAAGAAGCATATGTAAGACCGTCTACGTCTTTATATATGTCTATAGTTTCAATAATATCTTTTGTATTAAAGGTCTTGCTCCCTTTAGGCAAAGGTAGTTGTACCATTATTCCGTCAACGGTAGTATTATTATTTAATTCCTTTATGAGATCTTTAATTTTTTCATCCTCCACATTATCCTCGAACCTATGAATTACAATTTTAATACCGAGATTTTTTCCTTTCTTCTCCTTCATTGATACATACTTCTCGCTGGCATAGTCGTTGCCAACTATTATAATGTCTAATCGAGGTTCTCTGTTTGCTTTCTCTAAAAGATGCTCTATCTCTTCTTTTAATTTTTTCAGTATCTCTTCTGATACTTCTTTACCATCTAATATTGTCATTTATTTATCCATTTAAAAATATTTTCCTCTTTATTTCTATATTTTACAGGATATTTAGTAACATTGTTAATATCAAAGAAGTCTTTACTAAAACCGTAATGAAAAGACAATACGGTACAACCCTTTTTTAATTCATCTTTTTTTTCAAGTATTATTTCATCTACCACTTTAGGAAGAAGATAAATATATACCTTATTAAAAGTCGCTACATTAAAATCGTGGATATTTACACACTTAAACTGAAGATTTCTTCTATTTAAGATTAATTTCATAAATTTTGCGTAGATTATAAGGAGAGGGTTTCTATCAATACCAACAAATTGGGCATTGGGATATTTTTTGGAGGCATATATCAATACCCTTCCATCTCCACACCCTAAATCTATTACTTTATCTCCAATCTGTATATCCAGATATTCTATTGCCTGTTTGTATAGCTTGTTGGAGGGCAAAAAGGGTACCTCTGTTAACATTGTAATTGCCACTACAAGACTTCGAAGTAAGAAAAATAGAAAGAGTAAAAAAAGAATAGCTATTGTAGTGTAACTTAATGTTTCTATCATTTCTTTTTATTATTTTTATTCACACCTTTTATCTCTTTCCAGTGCCCTGATTCTACTATATGACCTTTTTTAAAATAGAAGACTCTGTCGAATTTTTCTAAGTCCTCTGTACTTCTGGTTATGTATATCAAAATTCTATCATCTCCAACAAAATCTATTATCTTATCAATCATTTGAGCTTTAGATTGGCTATCTATAAATGTGAAAGGTTCATCCATAATAAAGATATCCTTGTTCCTGTAAAGCATTCGTGCGATAGCGATTCTTTGCCAATATCCTGGGGAGAGTTCTATACCCTCTGCAAAATATCTTCCTAATCTAGTATCTTTATTTATTCCCTCTCTTGCAAACAATTTATTAAGTCCTGTGATTTTGAGAACTTTTTTAAACAATTTCCTATCAACGTTCTTACGTTCTAATCCGATAGTAATGTTTTTCTCTAAAGATAGACTGTAGTTTATAAAATTTTGAAAAACTACAGATATCCTACTCTTAAGTTCTCCTCTTTTTAATTCTCTAATAGATAAATCTCCAATAACATAATCTCCCGCTATTATTTCATACATACCTGTTAAAAGTTTTACTAAACTACTCTTTCCAGAGCTGTCTAATCCATAAAACACAATTTTTTCTCCTGGTTTTATTTCTAAATTAATGTTTTCTAAAACCTTTCGACCCGGTTCATCAGGATATACAAAATCTAAATCTAGAAGCTTAAGAGTTAAGGGACCATCGGGTAACTTGGCATTACCATGACTGATATCTCCAAAACCTTGCCAATCAACAAGAGTGAAAAATTCATCTGCATATGAAAGTCTGTCTGACATAACAGCAATTGTATTAAGTGTATTGTAGGCACTACTGTACACAACATCCGTATAGTTAAACAATGCAGTAAAAGCACCAATTGTAAGCTTATTGATTACCGAATATGCAACTAGATAAATAACATAGAGATACTTTAGAACTTGATCAAGAACCGATGTAGATATCTTGTCTATGTAGAGATGCTTTTTCCTATTAAACAAACCTCTTTGATATTTTTCGTTTTGCTCTTTTAATATCTCCTTAATATGATTGAAGGTTGCATCAACCCTTAGTTCACTAAAATATGTATTGTCCAATGCTAAATTGGATAAATAGTTAACCAATTTAAGATTGTTAACTTTTTCTGCGTTATACTGGCGTATTTTTCTTCTTTGAATATATCCTGCAATTACTTCTGGCAAAGCAAATACTATTAAAAGAAGTATAGAATATCTTAGATCCGTAAACATTATTGCCAAAGCTGTGATAAGTCGGACTCCTTGAGAGATAATGTCAGAAAAGCCTAAATAGGAATCTAAAAGATTGTCTATTGAATACGCTGGAATATATGCAATCAAATCTTGAAATTTCGTATCTACAATATCCTGCAAATTAGATTTAGACACTCTGTTAACCATTTCGTAATTACAATCTGCCCATACTTTATCTGTCATATTCTCATATATATTAGTTCTTACTTCTTGGCTAATATTTATAACTATCCAAAGAAGTAAGTACATCATTAGATAGAAAAAGGATTCTGTTTGCATATACTCTAAAATATTGAAGTCTGTCATCCCTGATTGAAGAATTTGGGCTGTTGTGTCTATAAATTTACCCATAACAGTAATGTTAAACATTTCCGCTACTATAATCATTATAAACAACACATCTCTTAATAGTGTCCAAAGAGGATATCTACTGTAGAAAAATTTAACCACTTTTATAAGTGTCTCAAATTTCTTTTTTAATTTCTCATTCATGTTAATATACAATATCATTTTAAACGTTTTGTTTCTAGATTTGAGAGATCATAACTACCTTCAAAATTTAATGTATGAAGTGTGGGAGCAGTATTTTAATGATGTTCCTAGAAAAAATTTTGTTCTTGTTACTTTCGGAAAGCATGCAAAGCGTCAACTGGGTAGTATTAAGTATGCTAATGAGAAAACTAAAGTACAAACTTTGTTAAAGAGATATAGGGAAGATATATATAATCAGGATATAAATAGTATTTCTGTAATACTTCTGACTAGGTATTTTAAGGATGAAAATGTACCAGAATTTGTATTAATCTCTACAATGGCTCATGAAATATGTCATTATGCTCATGGTTTTCATTCTCCTTTACCTAAAAAATATAAATATCCTCATAAAGGCAATGTAGTTAAAAAAGAGATGATAACTAGGAATTTGGAAGATGTTTTAAATAGAAGTGATAAATGGTTGAAGGATAATTGGGCTGATTTTGTTTATAGATATTAAATATTATTCTATATTTATACAACAATCTTCTATATACCCACACTGAAGAATTCTTTACAATTCTTATATATGCAATATCGTGATATAGGAGAAAATATTCGTAAATATAGAAGACGATTAGATCTAACTCAGGAAGATCTTGCAGATAAAATAGGCGTTACATGGGAAATGATCTCTAGGTACGAAAGAGGTGAGAGCTCTCCTATGAATAAGTTACAAAAGCTTGCTCATGCGTTAAATATCCCCACAACTGATCTTATTAATGATACTTTATATAATAATTATGAGGTTCCTCTTTTTATTAAAATTCCTAAAAATTTTATATTTACTAGGGAGAACACTACTCTTTTTTATAATTGTCCAAAGTGGTTAGTTCAAAGAGACCCAGGTGTGTTCATTTTAAAATCTGGTATTGTTAAAGCTAATAGTTTAATTTCTTCAGAGGATGGATATATTTTTGTTAGTCCAAATTCTAAGATAGAGAATTTAGATTTAGTTTTAGTAAATGATGAAGGGAGATTAGGTATAGAGAAGTTCAAACAGAATGGTCATACTCCTATTGGTAAGGTAATGATGCAAGAGATACTGTTTGATTAAAAAAGACCCCGGCTTATGCCGGGTGAAGTTTTATGGGTAAGTATATTGTAGATTTATTTAGTTGTCAACTAAATTAAAAGGGGTCTACGGTAGACCCCTTTATATATTGTAAAATTTATGAATTTTACATCATTCCTGGCATTCCACCCATCCCTTGAGCAGATCCTTCATCTGATTCTTTTTCTTTCTTAATATCTGCAACTACAGCCTCAGTAGTAATTAACATAGTACCCACAGATGCACCGTTTACAAGAGCTAATCTAGTTACCTTAACAGGGTCAATAATACCATCCTTTATCATATTTACATATTCATCTGTTTTAGCATTGTAACCTTTTGTCTCTGTGCAATTAGCAGCAACTACCGCACCATCTTGACCACAGTTTTCTGCTATCTGTTTAAGAGGTTCACTAAGAACACCCTTAAGAATCTCTATACCTAATTGCTCATCAATATCCTCTAAATCAACATCTTCTAATACTTTCTTGGCATTATGTAGTGCTAAACCACCACCAGCTACAACACCTTCTTCAATAGCTGCTCTAGTAGCATTAATAGCATCCTCTACCCTCTGTTTTTTCTCTTTAGCCTCTACTTCTGATGCAGCACCAACTTTAATTACAGCAACACCACCAGAAATTTTTGCTAATCTCTCTTGTAGCTTCTCTTTATCATAATCAGACGATGTCTTCTCTATCTGTTTTTTTATCTCAGAAATTCTTCCATTTATCTCCTTCTCTGTACCACTACCTTCTACAATTACAGTTTCTTCCTTATTAACAACAACCTTTTTGGCACTACCTAAATCTGCAATTTCAACAGAATCTAGTGTTCTACCAATCTCTTCTGAAATAAATTCTGCACCTGTAATCACTGCTATATCTTGAAGCATTTCTTTTTTCCTATCACCAAACCCTGGAGCTTTTACAGCAACTACCTCTAATGTACCTCTTAATTTATTAACAACCAACGTAGCTAATGCCTGATTTTCTATTTCGTCTGCAATAATTACCATAGGTCGATCTGCCTGAGAGAGAACTTTCTCTGCAATAGATTGAATATCTTGTAGATTGGACAACTTTTTATCTGTCACTAAGATATATGGGTTTTCCATAACTGCTTCTAAGCTATCTTGGTCATTGACAAAATATGGACTTACATAGCCCTTATCAAACTGCAAACCTTCCGTATATGCTACCTCATCTTCAAAACCTTTAGCTTCTTCTACTGTAACAACTCCATCTTTCCCAATCTGATCAAAAACTTCTCCTATCATATCTCCTAATTCTTTATCATTATTAGCAGAGATTGTAGCAACTTGTGAAATCTCTTCTTTCCCATTTATCTTTTTAGCCTGTCTCTTTAATTCCTCTACTACAATATCAACACCTTTATCCAAACCCCTCTTTATTGATATTGGGTTAGCTCCTGCTGTAACGTTTCTAAATCCTGCATTTGCTATAGCTTGAGCTATAACAGCAACTGTAGTAGTACCATCTCCAGCCATATCGTTTGTTTTATTAGAAGCCTCTTTTATCATTTCTACACCTACCATTTGAAAGGGATCTTCTACCTCAATTTCCTTTGCAACAGTTACCCCATCTTTTGTGACTACTTGTGAGCCGAAGCTCTTTGCTATTGCAACATTTCTTCCTTTTGGCCCCAAAGTTGTTTTAACTGCATCTGAGATAGCATCAACTCCTGCTTTAAGAGCTCTTCTTGCTTCTTCGTTGTATTTAATTGATTTTGCCATTTTGTACTATTTTTAATATTTTAACTATTTAATAATTGCTAGAACATCATCAGCATCTACTATTAGATACTGTTCTCCTTCAATCTCAATTTCGTTTGGAGAATATTTCTTGAAGTATATAATGTCACCCTTTTTAACTTGGAAATCAATATCTTTTCCATCTTCATCTTTACCCTTACCAAGAATCAAAACCTCTCCCATAGCCGGTCTTTTATCATCATTTGCACTTGGAGGGACAACTAGGCCTCCTGCAATTGTTTCTTCCTCTTCTTGAGGTCTAACCAAAATACGGTTACCTAATGGTTGTATTTTTATATTTGCCATTTAATTTTATATTTGAATTTAAATATTAAAAATTTAGCAACAAATTAATGGAACTGCTAAGTATTTTAAAAAGAAGATAGCAATTTGTCAAGATCCTATCTTTAATACAAACTTCCTTTAACTATTAATTGATTCTCTTCAAGTTCTATATTCTCAAACTTTCTTCCAACAAAACGGTTCTCATTTACCGTTACAAGAGCCTCTGCTATCCCCTGGTTTATACTACTCACCATAGATGGGAATATATTACCTACATTTATACCCTGTACCTTAAAATTTGTTGTGTAGAGTTGTGCCGTCTGCATATTGTCCTTAGAGACGTCAGTACATACCCATACATTTATTTTGAATAGATCTTTTACTCTAATTAACACACAAACCTCCCAAGTATTCTTAGAAGGATTTGTATATACATTAGATATCTCAAAACCAGATTCTTCTGTCATCTCAGATAGGGAAGTATAGATAACTCGAGAAACTTCTTTCGGTGTAAAAGATACAAAATCAATATCTTCTTTGTTTGTTACATACTCCTCTATTTTTTTATTTAACTCCTTGATCTCTTCACTATTTTCATCACTGTTTTCTACCATATAGTTAGGGTTAACTTGTGACTCAAACTCTTTCTTCCAATTGTTTGACTTAATTATTAGACAAAATACTGTACAAGTAATTACTATTAAAACTACGAAAAAAGATATTATCAAGATCTTAAAAGCCTTTTTCATTGCGTCTCTTTAATCGCCTTTTCAAATTATCATACAAAGTAAGGATGTATCTCTTTACATGACCAAATTCTTTAATTTTGAAAAGATAGGAACCAAGTAGGTAAGAAATGATTCCATAGGTTGCAGTTGTCGCTGTAAGTAAAGCGACCCATACAGTTCTTGTTGTATCTAACTGCCAATCAAATATCTTAAACACAAAATACATTCCTGTAGCCATTATCAAAGCATTTACTATTTTCAAAAACAGTGGCTTTAGAGTTTCTTGCCAACTTATTAATTTAACTTCTGTTACTTTATTTAGATAGCCAAAACCAACTATTGTCTCAACAAAATATGTCATACTAACTCCTACTGCTAGACCTCCCACAGCCAATGTAGAATCTCCTCTTACGGTCATCCATGACCAGAGATCTGTAAAGAAACTTTTGATAACTGGAAACACTCCTGCACCATTAGCATGAGATATTTGATAGTATATCTGTTCTAAAATTATCCTCCAGTCATAGTAGTGGCTAAAGAAATTCGTTAAGAAATACACAAAAAGCAAGTTAACAGCTATACCAATTACTGTGATAACTAGAGATTTCCAAGTATCCTTTAATGCATAAAAAGCTCTCATCACTATTTGCATCAAAGTCTGTCCGATAATGGAGAGACTAAGTAATACTAGACACCACGAGGTAAGTAAGGTATCTTGCCAGTCAAATGCCCCTGTACCATACGTAAGTCGTACAATTGGTAACCTCAAAATTACAAGAATTACAACAATAGGTAGTACTAAATACATAGAAAACTGAATTGCATTGTTCAAAATTTGTCTGAATTTTCTCTTACCCCTTTCCTTATTCAATTGAGCCAGATCGGGCAGAGTTACTTGTGCTACAGCGCTTCCTATAATATTGATTGGAAACATATGGAGACTGTAGGCAAACTTATAGGCACTTAAAGTACCAGCCGTAAGTGTAAAACTTATAATCGTGTTTATAACTACATTAAACTGCTCTCCAAGTATAGAGAGTATACGTGGTGTTGCCAGCTTTATAGCCTTAATCACTGCACTATCTTTTAGAATTCCTCTTAAGCTCTTAATTGGTCTAGTTTTAGATTCTTTGTAGTATTTAATAAAAAGAGGTATTTGTACGACTAGGTGTAAAATTGAGCCCATTATAGACGACCATGCCAAACCGTATATTCCCATATTAAAAGATTTAACAAAAAAGATAGGGAATATAATCATTGCAATATTGTAAAAAATTGGAGCCAGAGATGTTACAAAAAACTGCTTGCGAACTTGTAAATATGCAGTAACAAAAGAACTTAAACCTAAAACAAAAGGTGAGATTAATCCTATTCGCATAATATCTATAAATCTTGGAATATCTGCTGCCTGGAGGTTTGTGGATGATCCAAAGATGATACTTGCTTGATTAGAAGACATCAACCATTGGGCAATTTGTGGTGTGAATATAAATAACAAAAGAGTTAAAATTAATATAATGCCCGAGAACAATAAAACGATCTTGTTAAAAAGATCGTCTAATGACTTTTTCCCATTTCCGTATAGCTCATCTGTGAAAATAGGAATAATTGCAGCATTAATTGATCCTCCAACAATAACTAAAAATATCATATCTGGAATAGTAAAAGCTGCCCAGAATATATCAAGATCATGAGAAGCACCAAAAAGCTGAGCTATTATTCTCAGCTTAAAAAAACCTAATATTTTTGTAAGTAGCAGTAGCCCCATTACAGAAACTACACCGTTCTTTTTTATCACAACTTTTTATCTTTAGGTATTAAATATTCTGTGCTTCTATCATAAGATATGTTGGCTAATTTAGCAAACTTGTTAAGAATATTTTAATAAATTAGTTCTAAAATTTATACATGTTTGATCTACTATTTCCAACATTTTGCATTAATTGTGGTAAGCCTGGCAACTATCTTTGTTCAATATGCCAAAAGAAGCTGAAAAACACTCTTCCCGAATGTTATGTATGCCGCAGAATATCTCCACAATATCTTACACATAACAAATGCACTAAATGGGGTATTAAAGCTTTATTCGTAGGTTGGCAGTATGATGATATCGCCAAGAAAATTTTAGGACAGTACAAATATCGATATGCGTATAAACTTTCTAAGATTATTACCGATTTGTTACTTGAGAGATTAAAAGACACACACTTTATAGATCTAATTGGTAAAAATTCTGTTCTGGTCCCTACACCTTCTCACAGATCACATATAAGGGAGCGAGGGTTTAACCAGAGTCTTCTAATAGCAAGAGAGTTATCAGAAAAATTAAATATACCAATTAAAGAAGATTCTCTAGTAAGAGATAGGGATAAGAGATATCAAGCACAGCTACCTGTCCATAAAAGACAAAATTTAAAAGATGTTTTTACGTTAAAGAAAGATATCCATGACAAGGAGATCTTACTCATAGATGATGTTGTAACTACTGGAAGTACTTTAAACAAAGCTGCTAGTAGTTTCAAAAATAAAAATATTAAAGCTATTGCTCTATTTCGAGGACGTCCCCACTATCATCAGTAGTTTCTGCTTGTAAAGATTCTATTCGTTGTACTAAATTGTTGTATAACTCTGTATCTTGATAATCATTCTCTTCCAATATTGTTTTTGCTGCTTGTAGATAAGACAGCTGGATCTCTGTTTTATTCTGCCTTTCATTAATGCTAGCAGAAAGAATTAAAGCTGGTACATAGTCTCCTTTTATACTTAAAGCTTGTGTAGAAGATTCAAGAGCCAAATCGTAATTTTGCAGTAGAAAATATAACTGACCCTTGTTGTAATAATTC
>CAZAJR010000006.1:0-25758 GCA_964485665.1 uncultured Candidatus Saccharibacteria bacterium | reverse complement strand
TTAGAAGAAGTATTGGGTCGAGAGGTAAAGATAGACCTAATGAAATTAAAAGTAGAGTATAAAAGAGATAAGCAAGAAGCAGTTAATACAGCAATAACTGCAAACATTGAAGAAAAAGCAAAAGAGTTTATATGTCCACGTATACCCCAATGGCTTAAACCTGATCATCTAACGGTAATTGGAATTATCGGAATTCTAATTACCTCTATAGGTTTTATTTTGGGATTTTTTAATAGAAATGGGCTTTCTTTAATTCCCCTAGGTTTAATAATTAATTGGTTTGGAGACTCATTTGATGGAAGTATTGCTAGATATAGAAAAAGAACACGACCCAATTACGGCTACTATATAGATAAAATTATTGATGCCGTTGTTGTTATAATCCTAGCGTTAGGTATAGGTTTGTCTGGTTTTATAAAAATTGAGATTGCACTACTATTTGCTTCTGTATATTTAGCTTTAATGCTTCATGTTGATCTAATAGTACATGTCGAAAACAAATCTCAAAACTCTTTTGGGATATTTGGCCCCACAGAAATTAGGATAATAGGTATTTTGGAGTCTATAGCCATGTACTTTATACCAGTCCAATACTATACTATCTATGACCATTTCTTAACACAATACGACTTTTTACTATTGGGTTTAGCGATGCTTATGTTTATCATACTTTTATTCAGTATTGTAAGAAAAGGAATAATGCTTCATAAGCAAGATATTAAAAATTGGAAAGAGTAATATCTTATAGAACTGCTTTAAAATACCCATAAACCCTTGCATAATGAGCTGTTTTTTGATAATATTCAGCGCAGGTTTCCTTATAGGAAATTGTGAAATAAAAAATAATCATATTATTCTTTATTTGTTATTTATATAAATTATTTACTTTATATATTCATGGCAGAGTTTACAAGAACAAAGCCTCACATGAATATCGGTACATTAGGACACGTTGACCACGGGAAGACAACTCTGGTTAGAGGTATCCTTAATGCCTATTCAGAAGAGGCGGACAAGATGATTGATAAGCTTGATAAGGACCCAGAGTCCAAAGCGAAATCATTAACTATTTCTGTTGCTCACGTAGAGTTTGAAACAGAAAACAGGCACTATGCTTTAGTAGATTGCCCAGGTCATAAAGACTACATTAAAAATATGATCACTGGTGCAGCTCAAATGGATGGTGCAATTTTGGTAATCTCCTCTGATGATGGTGCAATGCCTCAAACAAGAGAGCACTTACTACTTGCAAAGCAGGTAGGTGTACCTAAGATTGTTGTATTTATCAACAAATTCCCTGGTGCAGATGAAGAGATTATCGAATTAATTAAAGCTGATGTCCAAGATCTTCTTGGCAAATACGGGTTTGAGGAAGATGCTCCTATAGTAGTAGGAAGTGCATTAGCTGCAGAAAAAGGTGAAGATGAAGGATCAGAGGCTGCAAAAGAACTAATGAAAGCAGTCGATGACTTTATCGAAGTACCTGAAAGAGATGTAGAAAAGCCATTTTTAATGGCTATTGAAGACGTCTTCTCTATAGAAGGTCGAGGAACAGTTGTAACTGGTAGAATTGACAGAGGCACAATTAACCTTAACGATTCAGTTGACGTACTTGGTATGGGTAGAAAGCCTCAAAAGACCACAGTAACAGGTATTGAGATGTTCAACAAGAGCATGAAAGAGGCTCAAGCCGGTGACAATGTGGGTATTTTGTTAAGAGGATTTAAGAGAACAGATGTTGAAAGAGGACAGATTCTCTGTGAACCAGGTTCTGTTGATACTCATACAGAATTTAATGCTGAAGTATATATCTTAAGCAAAGAAGAGGGTGGACGACACACTCCATTTGTAACAGGGTATAAGCCACAGTTCTATATAAGAACCGCTGATGTAACTGGTGAAGTAACACTTCCAGAAGGAACTGAAATGGTTGCTCCTGGTGATAATTCTGAAATATCAGTAACACTTGGTGCTCCTGTAGCATTGGAAGAGAGTCAAACCTTTGCTATAAGAGAGGGTGGTCACACCGTAGGTAAGGGTGTTGTTACCGAGATTATAAAGTAAATATTACGGTAGAAGAGGAAGTCAAAAGACTTCCTCTCTACTGAATAAAAAGTTTAATTTAGCTCTTTAAGATAGAATGGCAGACATAACAGCAAAAATCAGAGTAAAACTAAATGGATACGACTCTGTAGTTTTAGATAAAGCTGCGAAAAGTATTGTAGAAACAGCAGTTAGTACAGGTGCAAAAATTGCAGGCCCTATACCACTACCGACCAAAACAAAAAGATTTGCAGTTAACAGATCTCCATTCATCTATAAGAGCTCAGTTGAACACTTTGAGATAGGAACACATAAGAGAATTATCGATGTTATCAATCCTACCCCTAAGACTATAGATTCATTGTCAAATCTTCAAATGCCTGCTGGAGTAGGTATAGATATTGTAACTTAGTTTAAAAATTTAAAATGAAAGCCATACTTGGAATAAAAAAAGGAATGACAAGAGTATTTAAGGATGACAGAATGGTTCCTGTAACCATAGTAGACACATCCTCATGCAAAGTGGCACAAAGAGAGGGAAATAGTGTGGAAATAGCTCTTTTAGAGAAAAGAAAACCAATAAAATCAGAAACTATTAAATACAAAAAACTTAAATATGTACCAAGATATAGGAAAGTTTTTAAAGGAGATTTTGGAGAAGAAGTAAGTATTGGAGATGATGTTAAAGCTGAATTTTTTGATGAAGGAGATAAAGTATATGTAACAGCTAAAGCTAAAGGTAAGGGCTTTCAAGGTGTTGTCAAAAGATGGGGTTTTAAAGGTGGACCTAGAACACATGGACAATCAGATAGGTTGAGAGCTCCTGGCTCCATAAGTGGAGGAACAGATCCTGGTAGAGTTTACAAAGGAAAAAAGATGGGAGGAAGAATGGGAAATCAGACGGTTACTTTAGCAGATAGAGAAATTGTTGGTATTAAAGACCAATATTTGTTAATATCTGGACCGATTCCAGGTGCTAATGGAGAACTAGTTAGTATATATACTAAAAAATAACAATGGTAGAGAAGAAAACAAAAAAAACCGAAGATATTAAGTTAAATCCCAAAGTTTGGGAAGTTGAACTTAACCCAGATTTAGTAGCACAAGTATTGTATGTGTATATGAGCAACGAGAGAAAAGGTACAGCTACAGCAAAACTTAGAAGTGAAGTAAGAGGTGGCGGAAGAAAACCATGGAGGCAGAAAGGAACCGGGAGAGCCCGACACGGGTCGATAAGGTCCCCTATTTGGAGAAAAGGTGGAGTCGTATTCGGACCGACAGCAAAACGAAACTGGAAAAGAAAAATTAACGCAAAAATGAAAAAGAAAGCGATGTGTATGATTCTTTCAGAAAGAATGGTTACTAAAGATGTGGAATTTGTAAATGTAGACAAGAAAGATAAAATTAAAGATTTACGCAAGAAAGTTCTTAAAAATGCAGGAAAGAAAACTTTAGTAATATCTACAAACGAAAACTTAAACTTAGCTGTAAGAAATTTACCAAAAATAAAATTTCTAAACGCAATGAAGGTAAATGCTAAGAATATTGTAGATAGTACTAAGGTTTTAATAGATAAAGATTCAGTTAAAATATTAGAAGACCGATTAACAAATGACAAGTAGAGATTTTAAACTACAACCAGTTTTGACAGAAAAGAGCTATGCTCTGGCAAATGCTCAAAACAAATATACCTTTTTAGTAGAAGGGAAAGCTAACAAAATTGAAATAGGCAAGAAAGTAGAAGAAGAATACAAAGTTAAAGTTACTAAAGTTAATACAATAGTTAGACCAGGAAAGTTAAGACGAGATCTTAAAACATATAAAGAACGCAGAGAAGAGGATAAAACAAAGGCAGTAGTAACTCTTAAGAAAGGAGATAAAATTGAAGAATTTTTAAATATATAGAAAAATGGCAACAAAAACATACAAACCAACAACATCAACATTGAGGGGGACAAGACTCGAGGATAGATCACATCTTGAAAAAGATAGTGGTCCTAGAAAGCTAACTGTATCTAAAAACCAAAAATCAGGGAGAAACAATCAAGGAAGAATTACAGTAAGACACAGAGGTGGTGGATTTAGGAGAAGAGTAAGGAAAGTCGATTTTAAACGAGAGAAATTTGGCATATCAGCAAAAGTACTAGGCTTTTACTTTGATCCTAATAGGTCAGCACACTTAGCTCTTTTGCAGTACGAAGATGGTGAAAAAAGGTATATAATAGCACCCAAAGGATTGAAAAAAGGAGATACTGTTGTATCAGGTAAGAAAAAAGACATCTTAGTAGGCAATGCTATGTACGTTAAAAATATTCCCCCAGGAACTCTGGTACATTGTGTAGAGAATGAAATAGACAGAGGGGCTAAATTTGCCAGATCTGCAGGCCAATCAGTAGTTGTACAAGGAATTGATCCTAGTGGTAAATATGTACAAATTAAGATGCCATCTACTGAGATAAGGCTAGTACCAGCCAACGCTATGGCTACAATAGGACAGGTAGGAAATGAAGAAAGGTCAAATGTCAAATTAGGCAAAGCAGGAAGAAGAAGAAATCTAGGATGGAGGCCAGCAGTAAGGGGTATGGCTATGCACGCAGTACAACACCCACACGGTGGAGGGGAAGGAAAAGGGCAAGTCGGTGGACAGGCAAAAGATATTTGGGGTAATAGGATTGGTACAAAAACCAGAAAAAATAAAAGAACAGACAAATATGTAATTAAGCGCAGGAAAGTCAAAAGACAACCTGATTCTAAGAAATAAATTAAACAAAATTAATAATGTCTAGATCACTAAAAAAAGGACCATACACAGATGAGAAATTAATGGAGAAAGTAGAAAAAGCCTTGAAAAGTGGTGAAAGAAAACCTATAAAAACATGGGCTAGAGAATCCACCATTACACCAAAAATGGTTGGTTTAACTTTTGCAATACACAATGGTAAAAAACATGAAGAAGTATTAATAGTTGAAAGTATGGTTGGACATAAACTAGGAGAATTTGCTCAAACCAGAAAGTTCCAAGGACATGCTAAGAAAGGTAAGTTAGCTAAGGTATATGGAAGTAGTGGAAGATTTGAAGATAAAGAAGGTAAAGGAGGGAAAGAAGAATAATATAAATATATAAAAAATGGCAGACAAAATAAGTAAAGTAAAAATGAAAAATATTACACAATCACCTTTAAAACTAAGGCTCATAGTTGATTTAGTACGAGGTAAAGATGTACAGAAAGCTTTAGAAATATTAGAGTTTACAAATAAGAAGGGTGCTCATTTTGTTAAGAAAGCTATTAACTCAGGTGTAGCTAATGCTAGAGAACAATACGGAGTTGATCAAAGAGATCTTAAAATTAAAAAAATACTTGTAGACGAAGCACCTACATATAAAAGAGGACGATTTTCAGCTCGAGGAAGGTATTCAGAGATTTTGAAAAGAAGATCACATATTAATTTAGAATTAGAGGTTAAGTAATGGGAAGAAAAGTAAATCCAAATGCAGTCAGAATAGGTGTTAACCAAACTTGGGATTCAACATGGTATGTTGACAAAGATAAATATCCCGAGGTTCTGGCACAAGACTTAAAAATTAGGGACATCATCAAAAAGAATCTTCACGATGCTAGTGTTGATTCAATTAAAATATATAGAACTGTGAAAAAGATTGACATAGAGGTGTTTGTAGCTCGCCCAGGTGTAGCAATAGGTAGAGGTGGAGAGGGAATAGATCAATTACAGAAAAAATTAGCAAAAATGGTAAAACAGGATGTAGAAGTTAAGATAAGAGAAGTGGCAAAAGCAGACCTATCAGCAAGAATTCTTGCTAGAAATATAGCTGATGGAATAGAACGAAGACATCCATCGAAGCTTCTAATGATTAGTGCAAAAGAAAAAGCCGTATCAGCTGGAGCTAAAGGGATAAAAATTTGGGTCTCTGGAAGAATAAATAATGCAAGTCAAGCTAGGACAATTAAAGTATCATACGGTTCTATACCAGCTCAGACATTAAAAGCAGACATAGATTATGCGGAAGAGACAGCAGAGACTATAGATGCCGGATTAATGGGTGTAAAAGTTTGGATATACAAAGGAGATAAAGTTAATATTGAGAAAGAATAAAAATTTTAACAATCAATAAATATGGCATTACAACCGAAAAAAAGAAAATATAGAAAAGAGTTTAGAGGTAAAATGGGTGGAGTTGCTAGTGCTAATAACAGCATCTCTTTTGGAGAATACGGTTTGAGAGCAATGGAAAATGGGTGGATCGAAGCCAGACAGTTAGAAGCAGCTCGTAGAGCTATTACCGGATACATTAGACGTAAAGGAAAAGTTTGGATAAGAGTATTTCCACACAAACCGTATACCAACAAGCCAACAAATAGCAAAATGATAGGAGGAAAGGGAGATATTGTTGGATACGTAGCTATAGTACAGCCTGGCACTATAATACTCGAAATCGGTGGTGTGAGTAAAGAGGATGCAAAAGAAGCACTTAGATTAGCATCGCATAAACTTTCTATAAAGACTAGATTCGTAACAAAAAAGGGTATTTAGCCTTGAGGAAAGTATTAATAATTGGTAGAATACTAGCCGTTACATTAATTAAAGAGAAATTAGATGGCAAAAGGTAAAACGAATAAAAAAGAATTTGAAGGAGTGGTGGTTGGCAATAAAATGCAGAACACAGTTCGTGTGCAGGTAAATACCCCTGTTAGACACCCTGTGTATAAGAAGGTTGTAAATAAAAGAAAGACATTTTTTGCTCATACTGATCAAGAATTAAATGAAGGTGACGAAGTAAGAATAAGGGAAAGTAGACCGTATTCTAAAAATGTAAAATGGGTCGTAGTTAAAGACAATGGTAAATAGAGGAAGCATATTAACAATTGCAGATAATAGTGGTGCTAGAACAGCCAAAATTATAGGTATTCCAGGATATTCTCATAGAAAAACAGCTAGTTTAGGAGATGTTGTTACAGTATCTATTCAACGAGCATTACCGATTGCTGCTTTAAAAAGACACGATGTTGAGAAAGCAGTAATTGTTAGGGTTCGTAAAGAATTTAATAGAAAAGATGGTACATACGTAAGATTTGATGATAATGCGGCAGTAATTATTGATAAAAAAGGAGCTCCTAAGGGAACAAGGATATTTGGTCCTATAGGAAGAGAAATAAAAGAAAGAGGTTTTGATAAAATCGCATCTTTAGCTCCTGAGGTATTGTAATTTAAAGGTTATAAATATGAAGATTAAAAAAGGCGACACAGTAAAAATGCTATACGGAAAAGACCGCGGAAGACAAGGTTCTATAGTTGCCGTAGATACAAAAGAAAAGAAAGTAGTAGTTGAAGGACTTAATATATATAAAAAACATATAAAAGGAGATGGCCGTACTAGAATTTCTGAAATAATAAATATTTCAAGCCCAGTACCGATCTCTAAAGTGATGTTAGTATGTCCAGAATGCGGCAAACCAACCAGGGTTGGATATAAGATAGAAGACGATAAGAAAGAAAGAGTATGTAAAAAATGTGGCAAAGTTATAGAAACTCAAACTGTAGTAAAAGAGGATAAAGAACAGAAAGAAACAAAGAAGAGTGAAAAGAAGGAATCTAAATCTAAAAAGTCTAAAAAATAATAATGGCAAGATTAAAAGAAGAATATAATAAAAAAATAAAGAAAGAGATATTAAAAGAAAGTGAGCTTTCTAATGTTATGGCTGTACCTACTTTAGAAAAGATAGTCCTTAATGTTGGTGTTAGTGAAGCAACTACCAATAGTGACGCTATAGAAGACGTAGTTGAGATACTAACAGAAATATCAGGGCAGAAACCAATTGTAACAAAAGCTAAAAAAGCAGTATCAGCTTTTAAGGTAAGAGAAGGGTTAGAAATAGGAGTGACAGTTACATTAAGAGGTCAAAGGATGTGGGAGTTTTTTGATAAGTTAATAAATATTGTTCTGCCCAGAACTAAAGACTTTAGAGGGTTACCTGTAAAATCTTTTGATGGTGCAGGAAACTACTCTATTGGTATCGAAGATCATACAGTCTTTCCCGAAATAGATGCAAACAAAGTTAAGAAAATTAGGAGTTTACAAGTAACAATAGTTACTACAGCAAAAGAAGATAAATATGCAAAGATATTTTTAGATAAATTTGGTTTTCCATTCAGAGAAGATGTCAACAGAGGCTAAAGAGTATAAAGCAAAACAATTGAAAAAAAAGAGTAAATACTCTACGAGGGTATATAATAGATGTAAAATGTGTGGCAGATCTAGAGGATATTTAAGACATTTTGGTATATGTAGAATATGCTTTAGAGAATTAGCCAGTAAGGGAAAGATCCCTGGTGTTAAAAAATCTACTTGGTAAATTAATAATTAAAACTATGAACGATTACATATCAGACTTACTAGCGAGACTACAAAATGGAATAACTGTAAAGAAAAAAAGTATTGAAGTACCTAATACTAAGATGAACAAGGAAATTTTAAAGGTATTAGAAGAAGAAAATATGATTAAATCTTTTGAGGAAATAGAAGATAAAAAAATAGAGGTACAGCCACTATATTTTGAAGATGATACACCTGTAGTAGAGCACTTTATTAGAGTCAGCAAGCCCGGTCAAAGGATATACGTCTCAAATACGGATATAGTTCCAGTACTAAATGGTAGAGGAATAAGTATAATATCAACTTCATCTGGAGTAATGACCGGCGCTATGGCGAAAGGTCAAAATCTAGGTGGAGAATTAATATGTAAAGTTTGGTAACAATAAAATGTCTAGAATAGGAACACAACCGATTACAATTGAAAAAGATACTACAGTAGATATAAAAGATAAAACTGTGAAAGTTAAGAGTCCTAAAGGAGAGTTGGAAGTAAAACTTCCTTATCAACTTTCAGCAGAGGTAAAGGACAACGAAATCGTACTTATCAGAATTGATGATGAGAAACCTACTAAATCCTTACATGGGACATATAGAATGATTTTACTAAACGCTGTAGAGGGTGTAACAAAAGGATATGAAAAAAGATTAGAATTGGTGGGCGTTGGATACCGAGCTCGTTTAGAAGGAAAAACTCTAGTTATGACATTAGGATGGAATCACCCAGTTAAAATAGAACCCTATGAAGGAATAGAAATAGAAGTACCTGAAGAAACAAAAATTACTATCAAAGGTATAGATAAACAGAAAGTGGGTGAATTTGCTGCCAAAGTTAGAAGTATAAGAGAACCAGAACCATACAAAGGAAAAGGAATTAGGTATGAAGATGAGGATGTTAGAAGAAAAAGTCCTCGAGTTACTTTAGTTGCAGAAGAACTATGAGAAAAGAAGCGAGAAAAAGAAGAAAATTACATATAAGAAAGAGGGTTAACGGTACATCTGAGCAACCGAGACTCTTCGTGTTTAAAAGTAATAAATACTTCTATATTGGATTAGCAGATGACGAAAATAATAAAGTGTTGATGAGTGAAAAAACCGATAAGAAAAAAGAGAGTATCGTCAAATTAGCAAAAAGTCTCTCAAAGAAATTAAAGAAATATGATAAAGTTGTGTTTGACAGAAGCGGATATAAATATCATGGATTAATTAAGTCTTTTGTTGAACAGTTAAGAGAAGATAAAGTAAATATATAGTATAAATATGGCAAATAGAAACAGACACAATAAAAAATATGAAACTAAAACAATTTCTTTAAGAAGAGTTGCTAAAGTAAACAAGGGTGGTAGAAGATTGAGATTTAGTGCAATGGTAGTTGCAGGTAATAGAAAAGGAAAGGTAGGAGTAGGTTTAGGAAAGGGTGGAGATCCTAGAAGTGCTATAGAAAAAGGGGAAAAGCAAGCTATTAAAGCTATGGAACAAATAGATTTAATAGGAGATACTATTCCTCATAAGATGGAGCATAAAAAGGGGGCAGCATTGGTTTTGTTAAGACCTGCTAAACCTGGTACTGGGATAATAGCTGGCTCTTCAGTAAGAACAGTGTTAGATCTAGCTGGTATAGAAAATGTATACGGCAAGATGTTGGGTAGCAATGATCCAATAGCTAACGCTTACTGTACATATGAGGCGCTATTGAAATTAAGAAGCGAAAGAGTTCTAAAAAAGATGGATAAAATGAGAGAAAGAATAGATCTTAAAAAGAAGTTAGATGAAGAAAGAAAAAAGCGAGAGAGTAAAAGAAGAAAGAATAAAAATAGTAAAAAATCAAAGAAGAGAAGAAGATCAAAAAAGAAATAATTTAAACGGTATAAAGAATGTATTTGTATAATTTACCAAAAAGAAAAGACAGAAAAAAGAAAGCCAAAAGAATTGGTCGTGGCTATGGATCTGGTGTGGGAGGACATACAGTAGGAAGAGGTATGAAGGGACAGAAATCTAGAGCAGGGCATAAATCTTTGGTAGGTTTTGAAGGTGGGCAGACACCCTTCTTTAGAAGAATGCCTAAATTTATGGGCTTTAATCCCATAAACAGGGTAGAGAATGTTGCTGTTAACTTAGATGTTATATCCAATAACTATAAATCTGGTGAGAAAGTAACAT
Source organism: uncultured Candidatus Saccharibacteria bacterium (assembly GCA_964485665.1). Lineage (GTDB taxonomy): Bacteria > Patescibacteriota > Dojkabacteria > SC72 > SC72 > WOZL01. Next base: position 15,167 of record CAZAJR010000006.1, on the reverse strand, counting down.
TGGAATCTCTGAAATCTAAAGGTTTAATAGGAAAAGATGTTGAAAATGTCAAAATCCTGGGTAGAGGTGAAGTTAACAAGAAAATTACTGTTGAAGGACTACCTATGTCTAAAACAGCTCAAGAAGAGATTATTAAAGCTGGTGGTAGTATTAAATAAAGTACTATAAAAACATATCATGTCAAAATTTGTTGAAAAGATTCAATCTATTTGGAAAACAAAAGCTATTAGACAGAAAATACTATTTTCTATTATTATCCTTATCATCTACCGACTATTTGCCTCCATTCCTGTTGTTGGAATACCTGCTGATGCCATATCAAAACTTTTTCAAGGAAACGAATTAGGTGATCTATTAAGTACAGTATCGGGAGGTGTCTTAGAAACAGCATCTATAGTTGCAATAGGTCTTACTCCATATATTAATGCCTCCATTGTTTTCCAGCTTCTAGGGTCTGTTATACCTAAATTAGAGGAGTTAAGAAAAAGTGGAGTTGAAGGGAGAAGACAAATTAGTATGTACACAAGATTGTTAACAGTTCCTTTGGCTATACTTCAATCGTTTGTCATATACTCCACTCTAAGAGGTTTTGGTTTAGTGGAGCAATTAGATACATTTACTTTAATTGCGATGTCTGCGACGTTAACTGCGGGCTCTCTAATAATGATGTGGCTAAGCGAACTTATCTCCGAAGATGGTTTAGGAGGAGGATCTTCGTATTTAATATTTCTAGGAATAATTGCTGGTATTCCTGGCACTATTAGAAGCAACTTACAGATAATGGATAATTTACAAACAATTATCCTATTTTTATTTGCAATTATTTTAGTAGCTGCAGTTGTCTATGTCACCCAAGCAGAAAGAAGAGTAACTACCCAATATTCTAGACGTGTAAGAGCTGGTGGAGCAAAAGATAGCTATATCCCGATTAAACTTACTCAAACAGGAGTAATGCCTGTCATATTCGCCATTTCTTTATTATCCTTCCCTCAATTAATAGCACAATTTCTGATTAGTAAAGAGTATAGTGAAAAATTAACAAATATAGCTAAGTGGCTATTAGAATTTTTAACAAACGATTTCTATAAAAATATTTTAACATTTGTGTTGATAATAGCATTTTCTTTCTTCTATCTAACGGTTGTATTTAATACAGAAGAATTGGCAGAGAATTTACAAAAACAGGGAGCTTTTATTCCAGGTATTCGACCGGGAAAAAACACAGCCATTTATTTAAGAAAAGTTGCATTTAGACTTACTGCAGTAGGAGCTCTGTTTTTAGCGATAATAGCTATACTACCTAATATTTTAATATCAACAGGTCTGTTAACAACAACCGTTATGTCAGGTACTGGTCTTCTAATTGTTGTTAATACAGTTTTAGATATCAAAAGAGAAGTTGAATCAATGTCTGTGGTTAGAAGCTACGACAAGTATTTGTAGTATGCTATTATTAATCAACATATAAATTCATCTGGTACTAATATGAAAACTGTACTTTTTCATGGTCCATCAGGTTCAGGCAAAGATACCCAGGTAGAGCTACTTGTTAAAGATTATAATTTTGAGAATATTGGAACGGGTGAGATGTTTCGAAAGATGTATTCAGAGGGGGATTTAGATGCAATTAAAGCTCATGAATATGTGTCTAAAGGGAGGTTTGTTCCAGACGAACTAGTTTACAAAATGCTTAAAAAGTGGATTAAACAATTTGATCCAGATAAAAACTGGGCCCTTGTCGCAGTTGTAAGGACACCAGAGCAAATACCTCTATTTGAAGATGTTCTTAAAGATGCGAACAGAAAACTTGATTACTTTGTACACTTTACGCTTTCAGAAGAAAAAGCTATAGAAAGAATGTCTTTACGAAGAGTTTGTCCAAATTGCCATGCGGTATATCATAAAAAGTATAAACCACCGAAAGTAGAAGAATACTGTGATAGATGTGGTATGAAACTAGAACAAAGAGAGGATGACAGACCAGAGAAGATAAAAATGAGATTGAGGGAGTATGAGAAAGGTATTGGTAGGATAGTTAACTACTATAAAGAAAAAGGTAAACTAATAGAGATAGATGCAAGTCCAAGCATAGAAGAAATACATAAAATTGTTGTTGAAAAGTTAGATTTAAATACTTTAGATTAACATATGCAGAAGATAAAACTTAAAATAAAAAATTTTAATCGAACAGTTCTGTATCTTACATTGGCCGATGTTTTTACATGGGCCCCACTCTTTATAGTCTCCGCATTAGCAGGTATTTACTTGTCCGATAAGTTAGGAAGAGATGCTATAGAGTTTGTTGGTATTGGTACTGGGATTAGTTATATTACCAGAGCGATTTTTCAATTACCTGTAGGGAAGTTAACGGATAGACTAAAAACAGATCGTGATGAAATATATATATTAGCTCTTGGTGCTGTATTAGTAGGTCTTTCCTACGTGTTGTATCCAGTAATTACAGAGGCTTGGCATTACTATGTATTGCAGTTTCTTTTTGGGTTGGGAATCTCGTTAGATGTTGTTAATTGGAGAAAACTTTTTGCTATAAACGTTACTAAAGGGTTAGAGGGTGAGGAGTATGCAGTTTATGACACTATTGTAAGCACAGCAACTGCTGTTCTAGCAGTAATTTTTGGTGTGATAGCAAATCTAGGAGATAGATATTTTGAGATTGTAATAGTAGGAGCAGGAATAATTATGATGCTTGCTGCTGTTTGGATCTTAATGATTAGAAAAGTTGAAAGTAGGCAGAGTAAATAGCTAATATAGCTAAAATATGTTGATTAGTTGTGTGATATCTGGTATTCTTACACCGTTTTCGAGTGATTATCAACTGCGGTCTGAATATTCAAAAACCTTTGAATTATACACAATACTTTGATATAATCACTGGATACATTTAGTTAACTAAAATGCTTTTAAATGGCTAAAAATAGTAAAGAAGTATATGAGTTTGAAGGAGTGGTCAAAGAGTGTCTACCAAATACAAAATTTATAGTAGAAATAGAAGTAGACGGCAAAAAGCATGAGGTAACAGGATATCTCTCTGGAAGAATGCGGATGAATTACATTCGAATTTTGGAAGGAGATAAGGTTAAGATAGAAATGACTCCATACGATAAGAGTCAGGGTAGAATTACTTATAGATACAAATAAATATGAAAGTTCGAGCTTCTGTCAAAAAAATATGTTCTGATTGCTATACAGTGACCAGAAAAGGTCGTGTATATGTTTACTGTAGAAAAAATCCTAAACATAAACAGAGGCAGGGTTAATTTAATTAATAAATATATTCTTTAATGGCTAGAGTTTCAGGTGTAGAAATACCAAACGACAAGAAGATATGGGTCTCCCTACTGGATATCTATGGAATAGGTGAAACTAAAGCAAAAGAGGTTTGTGAAGGTGCTAAAGTTGATAAGGACACTTTCGTTAAAGATCTTACAGAAGATGAATTAGATAAGATTAGAGCATATATTGATAAAAATTTACAGACAGAAGGGGAATTGAAACAGAAAATCTTTCGTGATATTAAAAGACTTAAAGATATCCGATGTTACAGAGGTATAAGACACAAGTTAGGATTACCTGTTAGAGGTCAAAGAACTAGACACAATGCACATACTAGAAAAGGTAAAAGTAAACCTATTGGTGGTCTAAAACGTAAATTAGAAAAGACATAGCATAATGGCAAAAAGTAAAGCAAAGAAAAAAAAGAAAGCAAAGAAGAGAGTCGAGAAAGGAATGGCTATGATTAAAGCCACTTTTAACAATACAATAATTACCCTTACTGACGAGCAAGGCAACGCTTTAATTCAAGGTAGTCCGGCAGCAATTGGATTCGGGGGTGCACGTAGAAGTACAGCATTTGCGGCTACAAAAGCAGCTCAAGATATTGCACAAAAAGCTATGAAGAAATTTGGTTTAAAAGAGGTTAAGGTATATATAAAAGGTCCAGGCTCAGGAAGAAATGCTGCAGTCAAAGGTTTAGACTCTGCTGGTTTGAGGATTACATACTTAGCTGATAGAACACCTATACCACACAACGGATGTAGACCTAGAAAAGCACCTAGAAATTAATATAATATTTACAAATTAATGGGAAGATATACAGGACCGAAAGGAAAATTAAGCAGAAGAGAGGGTGTAAATTTACACTTGAAGGGTTCTAGATCATTTTCTGATAAGAATGCTCTAAACAGAAAACCTTTTGTACCAGGGCAACACGGTAATAAAAGGAGACGAAGGTTATCTGATTACGGTATTCACCTTAGAGAGAAACAGAAAGTTAAAAGAATGTATGGGTTGAGAGAGAGGCAGTTTAAAAATGTATTTAAAGAAGCGGATCAAAGAGCTAAGAAAAGTAGACTAGATAAAGGTTTAGAGTTCTTAAGAATTTTAGAGTTAAGATTGGATAATGTTGTTTACTATGCCGGATTGGCTCCATCAAGAGCAGCTGCTAGACAAGCTGTGGTACATGGGCACATTCTGGTTAATGGTAATAAATTAGATATACCTTCATATGAGCTTAGTGAAGGTGATACTGTTGAGTTGAAAATGGCAAAATTAGCTCCAGCAGAGAAGCTTTTTCCTGTTCCTAAGTGGATTGAAACGACAGGGACAAAAGCAAAAGTTTTGAGGCTGCCAGAACGAGATGAAATGGATGAGGGGATAAAAGAACACCTCATCATTGAGTTCTATTCTAGATAATTTGTTTTAATTTACATATGGAAGCTTTTAAAGATATAAAGGTAATAATAAAAGACGAAGAAGAAAACTACGGTCTTTTTGAAGTATCTCCTCTACCTAGGGGATATGGTCATACATTAGGCAATGCGATAAGAAGAGTTTTGTACTCAAGTTTACCTGGTGCAGGTGTAACATCTGTTAAGGTTAAAGGTGCAAAACATGAATATTCAACAATAGAAGGTGTTAAGGAAGATGTTTTAAATATTATTCTTAATTTAAAGGAATTAAAATTTACGCTTTCTTCAGACGAACCTCAAACATGTAAAATAAAAGCAAAGGGTGAAACAGAAGTTACATCTGATGATATAGAATTACCAGGAGATGTTAAAATTGCTACGAATAAAACCCACATTGCGACACTAACAGATGAGGGGGCAAAACTTGAAGTTGAATTTGTAGTTGAAAAAGGTATTGGATATAAAGATGTTAAAGATGTGGACAGGCCAGAGGTTGGAGTTATTCCAGTTGATTGTGATTTCTCCCCCATTAACCGAGTAAGCCTATCAGTTGAGCAGGCAAGAAAAGGTCAAAAGACAGACTTAGATGCGGTTTTGATAGGAGTATATACAGATGGAAGTATAGAACCTAAAGAAGCACTTTTGGAAACTGCTAAGATAATTCAAGAGTTTGCTGGAAAAGTAATGATAGCTATGGGTATGGCTAAAAAGGAGGTTGAGCAATTGGCAGAAGAATCTACAGAAGTAGAGATAGAAGAAAAGGAAGAAGAGGAAGAGAACGAAGTACATGGTTGGAAGATAGAGGATCTACCAATATCAAAAAGATCCAAAACAGGATTACTTTCTGGTGGATACAAAACAGTTGGAGATCTTAGAGAAGCTACTCCCTCTGACCTGTTAAATTTGCAAGGCTTTGGAAACAAATCGTTAAATGAAGTGGTTGAGCTATTAAATGAGTATGGAGTTAATATTAAATCTGAAGAAGAGTAATTAAATGTATAAGAGAGTAGGTATTAAAAAATTAGGAAGAACGAGATCACACAGGGTTTCTTTACTGCAAAACCAAATAAGAACTCTCTTTAATGCAGGCATACTCAATACTACAACAGCTAAGGCTAAAGCTGTTCGTTCAGTTGCGCAGGCATTACTTTCTGATATGAATGAAAAAGAGATCTCTTTAGCAACAAGAAGAAAAATAAAAAAAGTTTTAGGTGATAAAGAATTGGTTGCAAAAGCTATAAAATATGCACAAGAAGAAAATGATGGTGTTAGAGTAATTAAAACAGGTTTTAGATCAGGTGATAATGCTCAGATGTCTAGAGTAGAATTAATAGGCTATGAGGGTAAGAGAAAGAGAAAAGTTGAAAAGAAAGAAAAGGAAGAGAAGGAAATCAAACCCCAAGAAAAGAAGAAAGGAAGAATTCCTAATAAGGACATCGATGAAAGGGCTCCTAAAAAAACTGCAAGTGGAAAGGCCAGTAAGGCGAAGAGAAAATCAAGTGAAAGAGTAAGAACTCGAGCAGGATTATAATTTTTACTATTAACAAAATGGAGTATAAAACAGAATGGACAAAAAAAGAAGATATTGAAAGAAAATGGCATCTGGTAGATGTTAAGGATCAGATTCTTGGTCGAGTAGCAACACAGATAGCTTCTTTGTTAATAGGCAAAGAAAAGCCTGAAATTGTTCCTAACATGGATTGTGGAGATTTTGTTGTTGTAATTAATAGTGATCAAATTAAGCTTACAAGAGGCAAGGAGAAAAAGAAATTTTATAAAAGACATACGGGTTATCCAGGAGCGTTAAAAGAAATTAGGTTTGATGAACAGTTAAAGAAGGATTCTACCAGAATTATAGATCTAGCAGTTAAGAACATGCTACCTAAAAATAAGCTAAGAGATGGTAGAATGAGTAGATTGTTTGTATATAAAGGTGATGAGCATCCTCACACTGCTCAGAAGCCTAAAGAGTATAAATTATAATTAGAATTAAATAAGTGGCTAATAAAGAATATTTTGAAGGAATAGGAAGAAGAAAAACATCGACTTGTAGAGTTAGAATCTACAAGGGAAAAGAGGCATCTACAGTAAATAGTATGCCTATAGAAGAGTATTTTCATAGTATTCCTAATGCAAAGAAGAAAATAATGGAGCCGCTAGATACTGTTGAGTTAAGAGGTAAGTACTACTTTACGGCTAAGGTCAATGGTGGTGGTACTACGGGTCAGGTAGAAGCTATTCAACTAGGTTTAGCAAGAGCTTTGTATGAGATGGATGAGAGCTTGAAGCCTGTTTTAAGAGAAGCAGATTTAGTAACAAGGGATCCAAGAGCTGTGGAGAGGAAGAAATATCATCATATAAAAGCAAGAAAGAAACCACAGTTCTCAAAAAGATAGTTTTATGCAGAGGGGGATACTCTCCTCTTTTTTTATCCAGATTTATACTATACAATAAAGTATTAAAATAAATATTTCTAACTATGATCATATCTAAAAAGTGGAAGAAATTTCTAATAATAGGATCTATAATCCTAGGAGTAATAATATTAACTCTAATGGGATACTATATATTCAAAACGCTTAACGAAAGTAATATTAAATACAGCTCAAGCGGATACGGTTACCCTTCCGAAGAAATGACTCTAAATGAAGACCGAACATCATCTTCGGGACAATATCAGGAATTAGATGCACTTAACTACGATGAGGCCAATACCACAAGTAAAATTAGAAAAAGTGGGAGTATTGATATCTCTGTAGAGGATTTGGATATAGCACAGACCACAATCTTAGCCATATTAAACAATTACGATGGGAGTATAGTAAGTAGCTCAGAGAGTGGAAAAGGAAACAACAGGACCATACATACGACTTTAAAAATACCAGTGGACAAATTTGATAGTGTATACAATGACATTAAAAATATAGATGGAGAAGTAACGTACGCTTCCTACTATACAGACGATGTAACTCAAGAATATACAGATTTAGAATCCAGATTAAGAAATCTTCAAGAAGCAGAAGAACAACTAGTTGAAATATTAGAAACAGCAGAGACAGTCGAAGATACTCTAGCAGTATATGAGCAGTTGACATCTATAAGATCACAGATTGAAGTTCTAGAGGGGCAAATTAAATACTTAGATAATCAGGTAGACTACTCGTATATTACAGTAACCTTGACACTAAGTGATGTAGGAAAAGAAATTACTGATGAGCAATGGAATCCTTTAGGGGTACTTAAAGTAGCATTTTCTTCTCTAGTAGATTTAGGGAAATCATTAGTTGATCTTTTGATATGGTTAGTCGTATTTTCTCCAGCTATTGCAATAGCAATTCTCATAACTATCTTGATTAAGAAGACGCTAAAGAAAAAGAAATAAATGGTATAATATATAGCGCAAGTATTCTAGATAGTTGCGCCTAGATAATAGGTGAGGAAAGTCCGGACTCCGTAAATGGAACCAACGAAAGTTGGATGGGAGCAATCTCATGGATAAAAGGGCAACAGAAAGATATACCGTCCCGCTAACTTATTGTTGGCGAGATAAGGGTGAAATGGTAGTGTAAGAGACTACCGGGTACTGTAGTAATACAGTATCGCGTGGTAACCCCTTCCTGGAGCAAGGTTTGTCCGCACAGACAGATAACTATCGTTATACAGAATCCGGCTTATTGAATACTTGCGCTTTATAACTGATTTTTAAAACCATTTATAAACTCTTTTGCCGACATTTTTTGCTTTCCAGCTAGTTGTAATTTGTTGACCTTTATACATTTGTCTTGCTGGTTGGTAGCAAAAAGTAGATTCTCATCTTCTATAAATAGTTTACCTGGAATCTTACCATGTTTACATTTTACTAAATCCACATCAAAAAGCTTCATTCTCTTCTCATTCCACTTAGTCCATGCAATAGGCCAAGGTATAAAGGCTTGAACCATTCGTTCAATATACTCAGGCTCCATATTTTCCCAATCAATTTGAGCGTTTTCTTTAGATATATCCTTTTGCCAACAGTATGTCGCTTTGCTATCATCTTGTTTTTTAGGTTTAATATTTCCTTGTATCCATTTTACTAAAACATCACCAAGGATTTCTGAACTTTTCTTTACTAGCCTTTTTCTTAAGGAAAGGTTTGTGTCTTCAGGAAATATTTTTTCTCTATACTGCTTTAAAATATCTCCTTCATCTAAACCTTTGGACATGATCATTATTGAAATACCTGTTTCGTTCTTGCCTTCTAAAATTGCTTTTTGTATAGGGACTGCTCCACGATATTTTGGAAGTAGCGAGAAATGAACATTTATAGCTTTGTACTTAGGGTATTCTATAAAAAATTCAGGAACTATTTCCCCAAAAGCTTTACAAACTATCAATTCAGGATTGAATTTGTCTAAAGCCTCTTTATATTTCTCCTCATTCTTTTCTGTATGCAAAACATCAATATCATTATCAATTGCATACTGTTTAACTTTGGAAGGTGTTATAACCTGATCTCTTCCAATTGCCTTATCAACCGTAGTTATCACACCAACAATATCGAATCTAGAATCCTTATCTAAACTTTTTAACGTTTCAACAGATTCCCAACTACTACCTAGAAATAATGTTTTTACTGGTTGTTTTTCTAAATCTCTCATGTCCAATTGTACTGAAAATTAAAGAAAAATGCCATATTGATGATATAATTGTGAGTTATGAAATTAGAAGTATGTAAGTATAGATTACTGAAAGAGAGGATTGCAAAATATCCCTAAAAATTAGAAGGACTAGTAAGTTACCTGGCTCAGCAGCAGAATGCGGGGAGTTATAGATTCTTCAGTTATGAAGATAGTATGTTAATACTTTAGAAATCTTTCGAAGCAGAGAAAACGATTTTAGTATTCCATCTTCTATCTTTTATCTCTACAATTTTATCAAGATATCTAAAATATTCCTCTTGCGTTATTAATTGTTCATCTTTGATATTAAACCCAGCTCTAGAAAACAATTTACGGTATGTTTCCAAAGTTGCAAAATTGACAATCTCTTTTGCCTCTCTATACAAACTCTCAAAACCCCAAGTATATTTATTTAGAAATTCCCTAACTTCATGCCAAACCCCTACAATCATATCGTTTTTTATCTTTAAACTATTAGAGAAGGGACTTAAGCCTGTATACTTCTTCAGAAAAAGTTTTGCTTCTTGAGGGTTTCTTAAACCATATTTTTCTATCTGATCTAGACTTTGTATTGAATTCGTATCAAGAATACCATCCCTCACGATAAACTTTCCTGTATGACTTAAATATTTAGAAAGTTTTTGGAGAAGTTCAACCACAGAGTTAAACCCATCTTCATATGAATATATCTCATGTAATAGTGAATTTAAGATAATATACTCAAAAGCTCCTTTTTCTTTGACCAAGGTGTCTAATTGTTCGTATTTTGAATAGAAGAGACCTTGAGGGTAATTTTGTTTAGCTCGTGTAATCATAAAGTCGGACTTGTCAAAACCTATAAGTGTGGTGTTAGGGTAGGAATTATAGATATCTCTAAAAATACTCCCCGAACCGCATCCAAAATCAAGAATATTGTAACCTTGATCTTCTCTATCATCAATAAAGTCTAAGATGATTAATTTGTCATCAACGTTATTTTCCATTCTCATTGCATATGTTTCTTGATTCATACGGTCTTTCTTTATATATCTTTTTCTTCACTACTGTCAACAGTATTGTATAATCATGATGTGATAGATATGAAAGAATTAACACAAGAGAAACTATTCTTACCTGATGCTACTAGAGGAGCTGTAAAATTTCTTACTACCAAGCAACTAGAAGAAACAGGAACTAAAGCTTTGGTAACAAATACTTTACACCTTTTAATTAATTACGGAGCCGATCATATTCAAGAATTAGGAGGTATTAAAAAATTAATGAATTGGGATGGTTTAGTACTAACAGATTCGGGAGGGTTTCAAGTATTTTCTTTGATTCATAGAGGGAAATGGAAAGGGGAAATTAACAGAAACGGAGCAATATTTAGATCTCCGCGAGGAGGTACAGAGTATGAATTAACTCCAGAAAGCTCTATAGATATACAGATGAAGATAGGGGGAGACGTATTAGTTTGTCTTGATGATTGTAGAGATACAGGGTTAACAAGAAAAGAGGCTGAGCAGTCGGTTAATAGAACTATACAGTGGGCGAAAAGATGTAAAGAGCATTTTGATAGAGAGTACGGTGGTACCAAAGAAACAGGCAAGCTATTAACAGCAGTTGTTCAAGGATCAAACTTTTTAGATTTAAGAAAAGATTGTGCTAAAGCTCTCGTAGATATTGGTTTTGATGGGTATAATTTTGGTGGGTTTGTTGTTGATAAGAAAGGGGATTTAGTTTTAGATGAGATGCAAGCAGTAATTGAAAATATTCCAGAAGATACAATTAAATACGCAATGGGTGTTGGAAAGCCACAGGATATAAGAGGGGCATCAAAGTTGGGGTATAACTGGTTTGATACGGTACTTGTTACTAGAAATGCAAGACATGGGACTTTATATAGCTCAGATATGCCAGATGAGATATTAAGAATCAGGAATGCTCAATATTCAGAGGATATGAGTCCTATAGATTCAAATTGTGATTGTGAGGTATGCAAGAATTACAGTAGATCGTATGTACACCATCTTCTTAAGATGGGAGAAGCAACAGGTATGACTTTAGCTACAATTCACAATTTGAGGTATTATCAGGATTTGATAAAAAATATTAATTAACTTATTAAGAAATTTTAATAGAAAACGCTTTTAAATATTCACAAAATTTTTTGAAGAATCCTAAGTTTGTTTTATCTTTAATAAATAAAACAGATATTAGTTCTAAAGATATTCTTGTTGAAATTGGCGCGGGTAAGGGAGTGATTACTGTACAATTAGCCGATTTGGCACGAAGAGTAGTAGCTATAGAATACGACAAGAAACTTGCTGAAGGACTTAGACAATCATTGTCCAAATATTCTAATGTAGAAATTTTAGAGGCAGATTTTTTGAAATGGAAACTTCCTAACTATCCATATAAAGTGTTCTCCAATATTCCGTTCAATATAACTGCAGATATCATAAATAAACTTTTAGAATCAGAAAGCGCTCCAGAGTCAGCATACTTGATAATCCAAGATAAGGCTGCGGAGAGATTCATAGGAGAACCAATTGGAGATAATTCTCAAACATCTATACTACTTAAACCTTTCTATGATATGGATATAGTCTCTAAAATTAGTAGAAATCAATTCGAGCCAATCCCTAATGTCAATACTGTTTTAGCGAAATTTATTAAAAAAGAATATCCGTCTGTAAAATATAAGCATAAGCAGGATTATCGAGACTTTGTTATATATGGTTATAACCAATGGAAACCAACCGTACTTGAAGCTTTTGATGATGTATTTTCATATAAACAAAGGAAAATTATCAAAAGAAACTCTGGAATAGGAGGTATGAAACCTACACAATTAAGCATAAAACAATGGATAAAGATATTTGAGACATATGAAAAATATGTACCTGATTTTAAAAAAGATAGAGTAAGGGGTGCTGAAAAAAGACTAATCAAAAAACAACAGAAATTACAAAAGCACCATCGAACCAGAGATGGGGTCAGACCCTAATTCATCTTCTATTCATACTTCTTGTGTAAGCTATTATGTATGTCTAGAAAGAAACGACGGTATAAAGCACATAACTATTATCATGTTTTTAATCGTGGAAATCGCAAGGAAAATATATTTTTTGATAAAAAAGACAAAATATATTTTTGTGAGAATTTGTATATATATGCAAGGCGTTATCATATAAGGATTGAAGCATACTGTTTAATGCGAAATCATTTCCATATGATTTTACGAACCGGGGCCAGACCCCGTGATTTATCTAGATTTATGCAGGCTTTTATGACTAAGTTTGCAGTTCATATGAATAAAAAATTAGGTAAAGTCGGACATGTTTTTCAAGGTAGGTATAAGGCTAAACACATCCCAACGAGGCTTGATTTAAATCGAGTTCGGAAATACATACAAAACAATCCCGTTAGAGAGGGGTGGGTTGAAGAGCCCGATGATTATAGATGGATGAGGGTCTGACCCCAAACGCTGGAAACCTAGGCTCAAAAATGGTATCATTATCTCGTTAATACGCTGTTATGCTTGTTAATAGAGGTTTTAAGAATAAATATTTGGTAAATAATTAATTTCGAAAATTTATATGAAAAAATATATACCGCTGAACAAACCGTTCAATCTGTCGTTAAGATATATATCCTCTTAAGCAAAGCGTTTAACACGCTTAAATTGTAAACCTAAAGTTATGAGTATAGGTATAATACTAGCTATCGCTAGCAGTTCCGTTTTGTTAACTTTCCTTGTAGTAAAATACGCTTTAGGATGGGTGAACATCAAAAATATCCCCCAAGACCGTATAGAAAAAATCGCTAAAGATATTTTAAAGAAAAAATTCAAAGACGCAGAGGAAGAAACAGAAAATATGCGCAAACACGAAGAGAAAAGGATTAAACAGATCAGGAAAGAGAATGCAGAACATGAGGAGATTTTAATAGAAAGAGAGAAGAAATTGAACAAGAGATCTAGACTTTTGGATCAAAAAAGTGATGAACTTGAATATAAAGAGAAAAGTCTGAAAAACTATGAAAGCAGGTTAGAGAAAGACAGAGAAAAGCTGGAAACACAATTAGAAAAAATTTCTGGCTTAACTAAAGAAGAGGCGAGAGAAAAGTTAATGAAAGAAGTTGATGAAGATATTGTCAACTATAAAGCTAAAAAAATTAGAGCTGCGGAACAACAGGCGGAGGAGGTTGCTGAAGACAAAGCTCAAAATATTTTAGTAGAGTCCATGCAGAGGATAGTAACAGATTATGTAGGAGATACTACAACAGCAACAATTAAAATAGATGATGACAAAGTAAAAGGTAGGGTAATTGGAAAGGAAGGAAGAAATATTAGAGCCTTTGAAAAATTGACTGGCGTAGATGTAATTGTTGATGAATCTCCAGATGCTATTGCTCTATCATCCTTTGACCCACTAAGGAGAGAAATTGCTCGTGTGGCTCTAAGTAAGTTAATTAAAGATGGAAGAATTCATCCAGGCTCTATAGAAGAGGCTGTACGAAAAGCTAAGAATGAAATTTCCAAAGAAATTAAGAAAAATGGTCAGACTCTTGCAGAAGAAGCAGGTTGGCCTGGCATTGATATAAACCTACTCAAGCTTATTGGTAAGTTAAAATACCGAACTAGCTATGGACAGTCGCTTATGGCACATACAGTTGAAGTAATTAGGATAGGTGTGGTACTGGCTGCAGAGTTAGGAGCAGACGTTGATTTAGTTAAGAAGGCTTGTTTACTTCACGATGTAGGAAAAGTTCTAACACATAAAATAGATAGCCCACATCATCACATATCAGGACAAATAGCTAGGAAATACTTGTTAGATGATAAATTGGTGAACGCAATAGAGGCACACCACTTAGATATTGAGCCTCAATCTGTAGAGGCAGTAATAGTATATTTGGCAGATGCGATTTCAGGTTCTAGACCCGGTGCTCGAAAAGACAGTTATGAACAGTATATACAAAGAATAGAGGGTATAGAAAATGCTGCAAAAGAAATAGGGGGAGATAAACTAGAGGAAGTCTTTGCAATAAGGGCGGGGCGTGAATTACGGGTGATTGTAAAACCAAGTCATGTATCCGACGACGAAATGAAAGTTCTTGCAAAAGAGATAGCAGAGAAAATAGAAGAGACTCAAAGTTATCCTGGAAACGTTGAAGTAACAGTAATTCGCGAAACTCGTACCACAAAAACGGCTAAATAATGACATCTTCTAGTAGTAAATACTATAAGCAAAAATAGCTGTAAAAGGGGTGGTTTAGACCACCTCTTTCTTTTCATAACAACGATTTCTTTTACTGATGAAAAAGATTATACAAACAAATGCTATTCTAGCAGGCTTTTTGGCATATTGTACCCAACACATCCTTTTACTAAAGTATTTGTTCAAAAAATAACCGAAAAGTACTTTAAAATAAGACTTTTGGGCCAAACATTTTGTCCGTATCCTATAATTAATTAGTCCTTGACGGTAAGCCCGATTTGCCTTATTTTATTAACGTAAATGCAACAAATCCTTTATTAAAAAGGGTTTGCATCATAAAAAGGAGGTAAACATGAAATGTTAAAGAAAGATCTTGTAGAAGCAATAGCAGAAGCAACAGGCGGAACAAAGAAAGAATCAAGAGCAGCTTTAGATGCGATACTTGATGCTATTACAGAGTCATTGCAGGATGGTGAGCCCGTATTACTAACTGGATTTGGTAAATTCGAGGTAAGAACCAGAGCAGCTAGAAAGGGAATTAATCCTAAGACTATGGAAGAGATTCAACTTCCAGAGACTAAGGTTCCTGCATT
>CAZAJR010000005.1:0-5287 GCA_964485665.1 uncultured Candidatus Saccharibacteria bacterium | reverse complement strand
CCAATACTGCTTGCTTTTATAAACTTGTTTATCCAATCTCCCCAACTATTTTGATTATCAGCATCTTTTATAGGTAGAATCTCTTCGTATGTTTTAAGGGAGTTTATTTCTTCGATATCTTTTTCTTCTACGGCGTATACAGAGATATTAAACTCTATATCATTGATACTGTCTAAAGAATCAGCTGAGTACATCTTAGTGTTGGAGAGATCATCATTGTTAAAAGTCTCCCATAGGAGTTTATGAATATTGGCTCCAATATCCATATTTCCACTTTCCCAGGTTGGATCTATTGATAACCAGCCGTAGTCGGGAACCCAAACTTGTACCCACTGATGTCTAACTTGTGAGTCCATTGTTTCATAAGCCTCTTTCAGATTGCTGTAACCGATAGCCGCTCTTGTAGCTATATTTTGTGCTCTAAGAATAGTTATCATCGCGTCTGCATACTCCATACATACAGCAGTATCTCCTTGTAGAGCTTGTTTAGCACCAATTCTATCATTTATAGACTCTGCCTTATTTTGGTCGTATTCCAAATTGTTGTTAATGTACTGATAATCAGCTCTAATCAAATCTATTAGAGTACCCTTTCCCTCTTTAATACTTTCTGCTTCTTCTTGTATATAAGGATCATTTACTTGCCAATACTGCGTTTCAGTCAGATATTTTGCTAAATTTCCGTCGGTTAAAATAGATGATTCGTATTCTTCTATTAAGATATCAGGAACGACCCTTTTATTATCATAATTTGGTTGTTCTACCCACGCATATCCAATTACGGAGATAACACTTTCTTTATTAGCTTGTACTTCAAAGGTTGCTATAATATTTCCTTCGGGATCTCTTACAATTTTTGTTGGAGTAGGGGATATAGTTTCTATTTTTATATTTTGATTTGTCTCATCAAAATATCTAGGCAAAGACAGCTCAAAAATATTTGTAGAGAGAGGACTTAGGAGATTAGAATATTTCTCTGGGATCATATTATCTGTTTGAGGTGTTTTATATTGCAATTCAAATCTATAAATCTGTGATGTTCCAAATTCTAAATAAGGGTTTTGTCCGATTCTTGAATCAGAGGGGAAAATATACTTATCAAACCCATCAAGCTCTTCTTTTGTAAAATCGTTAGGCCAAATTTTAGCCAATTTATCGACATTGTCATCCACTAATACGCTTAAGTTGTATTCTATTTTTGTGTGTGTTCCAGTCTCCTTATGTCCTATTTCAAATTGTGTATCTTTGGGTAGTGATGGGGCTTGTATTACAACATTTCGGTTTACAACTTGAACATAATCGTGGGTGTTGTATCTAACATATATTTTGTATGGGGAATGTCTGGTAGTTTCTTTATAATTAGGAATTACAACATTAATACTATCATCCTCCTCTTCAATCGAATAATTAATATCAGTTCCCACAGAGTTTGTTACACTCAAAGAATCTATCTTAAATTCTCTTTCTGCTTCTATTTGATCTTCTGTCTGAGATGTTAAATCGGGTATAGAGAACGTCTTATCACCACTTGCAGGAAAATAGTAGCTACTGTTAAGAACTTCTCTGACATATTCGATTTCTACGGTTACATATCTGTTTTTATGTTCATATTTTATCTCCATATTGCTTTCTATATTAAAGTCATACTCTGAAGCAAAGACTTTAAATGGAGTTAAAATGAGAAACGTGATAAATAGAATTTTCAGTAGTTTTTTCATAGTTAGATAATAGCATGTTTGTGAAAAATTAATAAACAATGTCTATAATTTGTGATATCATAGGCAATTATGATAACTAAATCACATACACTTTCAGTTGGTATAGTTGGGTTACCCAACGCAGGGAAGTCTACAATATTTAATGCACTGACGAAAAAGAGTGTTCCTGCAGAGAATTTTCCTTTCTGTACCATAGATAAAAATGTTGGAGTAATAGAAATTCCTGATGAGAGATTGGATAGATTAAGTAAGTTTTTTGATGCGCAAAAGCGTGTGCCATCAGCGATGACGTTTGTTGATATAGCAGGATTGGTTAAGGGAGCCTCGGAGGGAGAAGGGTTGGGTAATCAATTCTTGTCCCATATTAGAGAGGTTGATGTAATAATGTATGTTCTTAGAGCTTTTTCTAGTGAGAAGATAGTTCATGTATATGATAGAGTGGACCCAGTTGATGATTTTGAGATAGTTCAGTCTGAATTAATTCTTAAAGACATCGAAAGTGTACAAAAGAAATTGGATTCGGTAGAGAAATTAGCAAGGGTGGGTAAAAAAGATGCTCAAAAAGAAATGGTAGTGTTAGAAAAGCTTTTAGAGCAATTAAATAAGGGTGTTCCAGTTATAGATATAGATCTTACAAGTGAGGAAAAAGAAATTATTAACAATCTATGGCTTCTTACATCTAAACCTCGTATGTTTATACTAAATACAAGAGAGGGAGTAGCCCAAGAGGACTTAGAGAAATGGGAAGATAAGTTGAAGAAATTTGTAGGTGGTAATGAAAAGTATATTTTAAATGTGGATGTTAAGTTAGTAGGTGAGATGGAGGAATCTTCTGAGTACGAAGAATTGCTTGGGTATAAACCAAACAGTGTAGAAGATGTTATCAATATGGCATACAAGAGATTAAACCTATTAACTTTTTACACCGGTTCACAAAAAGAGTGTAATTCTTGGACCATACAGAAGGGCGCTACCATCAAAGAGGCTGCAGGAGTGATACACACGGATCTTAAGGAAGGTTTTGTAACTGCAGATGTTGTTAATGTTGAAGATATGATTAAAGCAGGAGGATGGGTACAGGCTAAAGAGAAGGGGATAGTAAAAAATCACGGGAAAGAATATAATGTAGAGGATGGTGACTACATAGTAGTTTTGGCAAATAAATAGGATAGAATCGTTGATCTTTATCCTAGTTTCTGTTAAAATCCACTCGCTTAAATATAATTTGAAATAGTAAAATAGTTAATGGCTAAGGATGAGAACAAAAGAGTGTATGAATTGATAATAGCTCTTAAACCACTACTTCCAGACGAGGTTAGAAAAGAGATTCAT
Organism: uncultured Candidatus Saccharibacteria bacterium; assembly: GCA_964485665.1. GTDB lineage: Bacteria > Patescibacteriota > Dojkabacteria > SC72 > SC72 > WOZL01. The sequence continues at coordinate 2,237 of CAZAJR010000005.1, read as the reverse complement.
AAAGAATTTGTTGAACTTGTTGAATCAAAAGATGGAGAGATTCTTGATGTAGATGTTTGGGGAAAGAGATATTTGGCATATGAAATAAAAGGTCAGGAAGAAGCCTACTATATCGTCTATAACTATGAGATAGCACCGGAACACATCGCTGAAATCAAAAGGATTTTACAGCTTAAAGATGAAATTTTAAGACATATGATTGTAGAAGTAGAGTACCCCGAAGAAATTGGTACAAGGATTAAAAAGAAGGTAATTAAGATTTAGTTCATTTTTGTGTATTAAAATAGAAGCATAGTTAAATTAAATATATAAAACATATGGCTGCTAGGTCTTTAAATAAAGTTATGCTAATAGGAAATCTCACAAGAGATCCTGAGATGAAGTATACTGCTTCAGGAGCTAATGTAACAACTTTTGGGTTAGCTACCAACAAATCATGGAAAGATGAGAATGGCGAAACAAAAGAATTAGCCGAATTTCATAACATAGTTTGTTGGAACAAGTTAGCTGAAATTTGTCAGCAACTTTTGGCTAAAGGAATGAAGGTATACGTGGAAGGGTCACTAAATACCAGAAGTTGGGAAGCTGATGATGGTAGTAAAAGGTACAGAACAGAGGTAAGGATCACAGATATGATTCTTCTTAATGATAAAGGCAAACAGGGAGTAGGAATAGATGAGGATGTAACACCACCATCTTCAGATGAAAGTGAAGAAGAAGCTTCTGTTGATGATGATCAAGAGTCTTCGGATAAAGATGGCGAAGATCCATTAGAAGAAGATTTACCATTTTAATTTAAGGGTTGTTTTTTATGAGTGAAGAAGAAAAGAAAACAAAGAAAATAGCAGATATTCCTGATGATAATACATCTGAGGGGGATCACAGAAGGAAAAGAAGGAAAATTATCCAAAATTTGAAGTGTCCTTTATGTGAATCGGGTGTTAAACATGTCTCATATAAGGATATTTTTCAATTGAAGAAATTTACTTCTGTAAGAGGAAAAATTATCTCAAGTGAGAAGTCAGGACTTTGTCATAAACACCAAAAGCAGTTACGACAAGCTATCAAAAGAGCTCGATATATGGCACTGCTTCCTTATGTAGCAGAGGACTAAAATTGGTAAATTTTTGGAGGAAAAGGAGGTTTTTAACCTCCTTTTTTGTTGAAAAAGTATTGATATTTAAGTAAACTGGTAATATATGAGTAAACTGTCCGTACTACAAAAAAATTCTTATTTAACAATAGTGGTAAAAGATAACGCTATATGGTCTCACTTAGCGTATACTGATTACTCTGCAGAAAGGCAATACATACTTTCTGATTATACAGACATATCACATCTGAAAAGAAGGTTAGATGACTATATTTTTATGGAGGGTTTTTGGGAGGAGTATTTCGAATTACTCCAGAAGAATTTCGATTGGGAATTTATACAATCCGTAGGTGATAATCTTCATAGAGTTATTGAATTTGAAGAGGAGAATTACGGTTTGGCAGGTGCAAAGGTTTTAGTAGATGATAATCAAGATTTTCTGACAAACATATTTCACTCTTTGGCGCAGTATTCTCATGATATTACCGTCAGGGTCATGGATGTCCCATACATGCGGAAATTAATAGGGAAATTTTCAGAAAAGCTGGGGTATAAAAATATGCTTTATATTGATTTGGATATAGATTCCTTTCAGATGTATATGGTGGATAGAGGAGGAAGAATTCAACGGAACAATCGGTTTGTAAAACAGTATAGATATGAGGAGATAATACAGCAATGGAGTAATGAAATAGGAATTATTGATTCAATAAGAGATAGCAGATTAAGAGCTTTTCTAGCAGCAGATTTAGACAGTCAGCAACTACAAAATGATTGGGCCAATTTAGTTATACATCCGGTTGATGTTCTTTTAGATCCGAATATGCTTGATATACTAAGGAGCTTTACTACGGTGCAACTGCTTTCACTATTAAACGATAATCGTAATAAATTTGGAAATATAGCAAAGGGCGACACAGCAATTATCTTAGGTGGAAAAGTTCCAAGACTTCTAGGCAAAAAGACAACGTTACTATCGATTATTGATGGTTTGGAGCTGTATGGGTATTTCGATGTTATTTGGGATAACGAATGTAAGATACTCTCTTACGGTATCAGTGTGTCCGAAGAAACGGAGGCTGAAGATATTGTTTTGGGAACAAATGCAATACTTTCTGGGTTGACTAAAGTTCTAATTCCGGAA
>CAZAJR010000004.1:0-6251 GCA_964485665.1 uncultured Candidatus Saccharibacteria bacterium | reverse complement strand
TTTGTAGCTACAGCCATAGGGACTGTAGCCTTTTATTTAATCATATCTCTATGGAATATAAGATTTTCTGGGAAATATAAATTCCTTGACTATCTTCCTCCTCTTCTTTACAGTGTAATAGCTTTAATTTTAATCTTCAATCTCTAATGGACAAAAAAACAATGGTGCTAAAAGTAGGTGGCTCAATACTTTACGATCAATTACTCAATATTAATTTTGATATCTTTAAACGTATTAAACTTTGGTATTATGATCAAAAAGATAAATATTCTAAAATGGTCTTTGTAACAGGTGGTGGTGGATTGTCTAGAAGCATGGAAAACAAGATAGCCGATAATATTGGTGGAGCAAAGTATGTTCATAAGATATCTATGTCTTTGACACAGACAAATGCAACTATATTAGCTTCCTATTTAGAGGATGATACGATTTTTGTACCAAAAACACTGGGGGATGCATATGAGTACTTAGTTGAAAACGATGGAAAGACGATGGTATCAGGTGGTTTGAAAGTGGGATGGAGTACTGATATGGATGCAGCGGTGTTTGCAGATATTTTAGGAATAGATAAGATTTATAAAATTTCTAATATAGATTATGTATATAATAAAGACCCTAAAGAATTTTTTGATGCTAAGCCAATAAAAGATATGAGTTGGAAAGATTATTTTAAATTGTTTGATATAGTAGCAGGAGAGCAGCATAAACCTAACAATAGTATGCCTTTAGATGTAGAAAGTGTACAGTACTGTGCAAGGAAAGGGTTATCATTTCTTGTAACAGGAGGAAAGACTTTAGAAGAGGAAGAAAAAATAAGTAAAGTGTTGCAAGTGGGAACTTTTATACATTCTTAAGCTACTCTATAGATTCTATTTTGCCTGTAGATTCCCCTTTTGGAGTCTTTAAGGAGAATTTATCTCCCACTTTTTTCCCTATAAGCGCTTCACCGATAGGTGATTTGTAAGAGATTCTGTTCTCTAGAGGGTTGGCGTTATCTTCTCCGACTATAGTGTAAACTTTTTTCTTTTTGTCGCTGTAAGAGATAGCAACTTTGTGACCGATATTTACTTTACTTTTACCTGGATTCTTAACAACTTTTGAGTTTTTTAATAATTCCCTCAATCTTGCTATTTCTGCTTCATTTTGTTCGTTTTCTTCTACAGCCAAACTGTAGCCATCGTTTTCGCTTAGATCACCTTGTTCCCTCATCTCGTTTAGTGTTTGCCCGAGCTTTTTTCTTAATTCATTAACTCTGTAATCAATTTCTTCCTTAATTTTTTCGTACCCTTCGGCAGTTAGTAAGTTTTTAGCTTCTTTCTTATCTTTCATCTTCGAAAGGTTATAAATTATATATAGACAGTTATGATATCGTTCAGGGGAGTGAAAGTCAATTCGAGATTATATATTATTTAGTCTTTCAAATCAATGGTTGGGGATAGGCTTAAAATATGATAAAATTAGCACTGTTAAGCCGCTATCGTCTAACGGTTAGGACACAGGATTCTCAATCCTGCAATCTGGGTTCAATTCCCAGTAGCGGTACCAATTAATGATTATGAAATTCGATATAATTACAATTTTTCCAAATGTAATCCAGGAATACATAGATACTGGAATTTTAAGAATTGCTCAAGAAAAGAACCTTGTTGAAATAGATGTACACGATTTAAGAAAATGGACAGAAGATAAGCACAAAACCGTAGATGATACACCCTACGGAGGTGGTCCTGGTATGGTTATGAAAATAGAGCCAATATATAAAGCACTAGAAGAATTAAGAAAAGAAAACAGCATAGTTTGTATTACTACACCTAAAGGAGAGAAATTAACCCAATCAAAAGTACAGGAATTCTCTAAAAAAGATGATGCTCATTACATTATCATCTGTGGTAGATACGAAGGAGTAGATCAAAGAGTGCATGATAATTTAGTAGACTTTGAATTCTCTATAGGAGATTACGTACTATCAGGAGGTGAACTCCCTGCTTTAGTATTTGTAGATAGTATAACTAGGTTAATTCCGGGAGTTTTAGGAAATGAGAAGTCTTTAGACAATGAATCATTTACTAAAGAAAAGACGTTGGACTACCCTCAATATACCAAACCAGAACAATTTAAAAATTGGAAAGTGCCAGAAATACTACTCTCAGGCGATCACAAGAAAATAAAAGAATGGAGAGAGAAACATTCCACAGAAAACTAAGAGAGCTGTATATAGGATTTCAAAATTTTTTAAATAACTAAATTTGATATACTTAAACAGGGTATGTAATTTGTGAGGAAAGAGGGATATGAATCTCAATATTAAATCATTGTTTTTGTCGAAAGAGAAAAAGAAAGAATTGGAAAAGGAACTAAAACATTTAGTAACCGAAGAAAGAAAAAAGGTATCTGAGAAATTAGCAGAGGCAAGAGAAGCAACGAGAGGTGATGATCAGGAGGAGCTAATTCTTGCGATTGAAGAGAAACAGAAGTTAGAAAACAGAATAGGTGAGATTAGAGATATTCTCGCTAGATCAGAAGTTACTAAAAAGGAGTGTAATATAGCAGCAGATGTTGGATCAGAAATAGTCTTAGCGTACGGCAAACATGTAAAAGTTTTTAGATTAGTATCTCCAGTGGAGGTAGATCCATCTAAAAATAGAATCTCTTTAGAATCGGAAATGGGGAAGAAATTGAAAGGTTTGACAGTAAACGACAAGGTAACTTTAAAAAATAAAGAAGGGGCTGAAGTTGAATATACTGTAATGTATATCTGTTAATTCAAAATACTTTCCTTCAGTTTGTTAATATCCACTCTCTTTTGCTTCATACTATCTCTATCTCTTAAGGTAACAGTATTGTCTTTTAGAGTGTCATAGTCAATTGTAATACAGTAGGGGGTACCGATTTCATCTTGGTATCTATACCTCTTACCAATATTACCCCTAGCATCCCATACAACTTTTACATCTCCCGAGAGTAAATCAAATACGTCTCTAGCTTTGTTTACAAGATCAGCCTTATTAGATACCAATGGAAATACAGCTGCTTTGTATGCTGCAATATCCTTGTGAACTTTCAATACAGTTCTTGTCTTCCCATCATCTAACTCTTCTTCCTCATAACTGTCAAACAGTAACATTAAAAATGTCCTATCTACGCCACCAGAAGTTTCTACAATATGTGGAATATATTTCTCTTGTGTATATGGATTTGTATATCTTAAATCTTGACCAGAAAATTCCATATGCTGTTTTAGATCATAATCAGCTCTCCAGTGAATACCTTCATTTTCTGCCCATCCCCAAGGAGCCTTGTATTCAATATCATATGCATCCTTAGCATAGAAAACTAACTGATCTTTCGGATGTTGATTTAATCTTAAATTCTCTTCTTTCCTATACAACCCTTTGTAAAAATTCATTCTCTCTTCCATCCAGTAATCAAAATATTTTTTCATATCATCCGGATGTACATAAAACTCCATATCCCACTGCTCAAATTCTCTCAATCTGTAAGTGAATTTACCAGGAGTAATCTCATTTCTAAAGGCTTTACCAATTTGTGCAATACCAAAGGGTATAGTCTGCCTAGTACTATCTACAACATTTTTAAAATTAAGATAAATGTTTTGACAGGCTTCACCTCTTAAATACGCTTTCTGTTTTTCGTCTTCAATAACTCCAATACTTGTTTCAAAAAGGATATTATAATTTCTAGGTTCAGTAAATTCTTTATTCCCACAATTAGGACAATTGTCTTCTATTTCATCCTCCCTAAATCTTTTATGGCATTTTTTACACTCAACAACCTTATCGCCAAAATTCTCTGCATGTCCAGAAGCTTCCCATACCTTTGGGTGGGTAATTATCGTTCCATCAATACCAACTATATTTTCTCTAGTATCAACCATGTTCTTCCACCAGTACTTTTTTAGATTGTTCTTCATTTCTACACCTACAGGGCCATAATCATAGAAACCGCCAATACCACCATATATTTCTGAGTTGGGGTATATAATACCTCTTCGTTTTGCTAAAGCTGTTACCTTCTGTAGTAAATCCATATTTATTTGTCTATAATTTATTACCTTTTATTATATTGTACTTAAAGTATTTACTCAAATGCTTGTGGTATAATTCAAAGTATTAATTAATTTTGCGTTAACAAAAGGTATGGAAGACCCACAAAGTAGTGATCTCATTGGCCAAAGAAAAGTAAGATTAGAGAAATTAGAAGAGCTCAAGAAGTTGGGTGTAAATCCATATCCTGCGAAATCATATAAAGAGGAAAGAATACATGATATTTTAGATAATTATGATGAATTTGAAGAGAAAGAAACCGTACTAGCAGGGAGAGTAATGGCATGGAGAGAACATGGGAAATTGGTGTTTGGAGATATAAAAGATGCGACAGGGAGTATTCAGTTAATGATTAGGGAGAGTGAACTTGAGCAAGATTTAGATAAAGGATATTTAGGTTGGGATCATTTACAATTTCTGGATTTAGCAGATTTCATAGAGCTTTACGGTACAATTGGTAAAACTAGAACAGGTGAGATAACTATAATGGTTGAGAATATTAGATTACTCACCAAAGCATTAAGACCAATTCCCAGGCAACTAGAGGATAAAGAGCAGATATTTCGAAGAAGATATCTTGATTTAGTGGTTAATGAAGATCACTTTGAAATGTTTAAGAGAAAAGCTAAATTCTGGCAAGTACAAAGAGATTTCTTGAGAGAAGAGGGCTTTATGGAAGTAGAAGTACCAATACTCGAACCTGTAACGGGTGGTGCAGATGCTAAACCATTCGTTACACATCACAATGCTTTGGATCAAGATTTCTATCTTAGAATTTCTACGGAGCTTTACCAAAAAAGACTTTTAGGTGCAGGTTATGAAAAAATATATACCTTTGGTCCTCACTTTAGAAATGAAGGCTTAAGTGAAGAGCATCTTCAAGAGTTTTATGATATCGAATGGTATTGGGCATATGCAAACTTTAAAGATAACATGCAGTTGGTTAAAAGACTTTTCTTAAAAATTGCTAATGAAATATATGGTAAGACAGAGTTTACAACCAGGGGTCATACCTTTGATCTAGCAGATGATTGGGAAGAGATAGATTATACTCAAGCTATTAAACAGAAGTATGATATAGATATTTTTAAGGATGATTTAGAAAAGATCAAGGGAATCATAAAAGAGTCAGATATTGATATAGATCCAGATGAGAATAAAAATAGGTTGATAGATGCACTTTGGAAGAATATTAGAAAGGATATTTCAGGTCCGGCATTTTTAATTAATCAACCTAAGTTCCTATCGCCTTTAGCTAAATCATATGATGATAGGGAGGAAGTTACAGAGAGATTTCAGGTAATAATTGCGGGCAGTGAATTAGGTAATGGGTATTCTGAGATTAATAATCCATTAGATCAATTAGAGAGATTCTTAGAGCAACAAAAGTTAAGAGAAGAAGGTGATGAAGAAGCACAGATGTTGGATATAGATTTTGTAGAGATGTTAGAGTATGGTATGCCTTCTGCTAGTGGTTATGGTCAGAGTGAGAGAATATTTTGGTTTTTGGAGGATGTCACTGCTAGAGAGGGGACTTTCTTCCCACAGCTTAGATCTGAGATAGATCAAACTACTAGGAAGGTTTATAAAGGGAAAGTTAACTTTCCGAAGAGATAAGGGTGTCTAACCCCACCACCCTATAGCGATTGAAGTTTGTACTTATCATTGTGATATAAGCGAAATTTTGGGGTTAGACACTCTCGAAGGTTTGTATATTAAATATAACAATTAAGGTTAACAACTATAGGTTGTAAGGGTTAGACACCTAAAAGTTGGTATAATATCCCATGGAATCAATCGGAGATGTCATCTCTTCTTTAAAAAAGAAAGTAAGTGATGATAATAAACGAAAAGATGAAAAAGACCAAGAAGAACTCTTTGACACATCAGAATACGTAACCTCTAAATACATAAGCGGTAAGAAAAAAGGATACGTTACCAAAGAATACCAATCATACGGAGCATGGCTAGCACACGAACTAAACGATGAAAAACGAATGTCTATGTATATAAAGTGGGCTAAAGAAAAACCAAGAAGCCTACTAGAAAGTGCGTACAGATTTACATCAGACTACCCAAATGCAAAAGATAAAAGTAGACTTTTTATGTGGAAAGTCAAAGAATTAGAAGAACAAACAGAAGAGAAAAAGAAAAAAGCTAAACAGAAGGAACATGCTTCTTAATAAC
>CAZAJR010000003.1:0-20150 GCA_964485665.1 uncultured Candidatus Saccharibacteria bacterium | reverse complement strand
ATACATAGGATTCACTTTAAAACTTTTATTTTCTATAAGAAAGAATCTCTTATTCCCTGTCTTTTCATATATGACATCGTTAAATGTTCTATATGTACGATATATGGTTTGATACCAATTTTTATCTGAATTGTAGAAATCAGCCCCAGTTGCCTCAACTAAATCCTCTAATTCCCAAGGCATCTTTTTGAGTCGTTTACCTTTAAACATATATTTACACAAATCATACCTTCGAGTACCTCTCTTAAGTGGTACTGGAATACCTTTTATTTCAAGAGATGGCTCATCTTCGTTAAAAACAATGCCTTTTGTTTCTACATACATATACTGTGGTTTATTCTTAATAAGTAACTTTATTGCTTTCCCTACATCTTTAGTAACCTGAAAAGATATTGTTTTAAACTTAGAGCTACTCTCATCTATTGTGTAGACTGTGTATATGTCATCAGGATCTAGAGTTCCTTCTTTTACCCCTTTTTTAATTTCTTCTGGCGATATATTAACTCTTAAGTCCAAATATACTTTGTATAGTTCCGGTGTTAGATAAATTGTTTTTTCAAAAAACTTAGCAATACTTTTACCAACTTCCTCTACAGCCCTTGCTCCAACTGTCACTGCCTGTGTTACTTTTCGTATAGCCTCCATCTGTTGATTAAAACTCTTTGAAATAACCTCTACACTTTTCATAAAGGTTGTTAAACTATTGTTTTCCATACTCCTAACCTATAAATTAAGGTATAATATATTATACCTAAACTCATTAGTTACATACATAGACTTAAACCCTACACTCTCTGCAAAAACTCTTGAAAAGTTTAAGAAGACATTTGAAGAAATGTCTAAGAGAGAATGGTCAGACGAAGAGGTAAGAGAAGGTGCAGATAACCTAATGAGGTTTTTCAGCATAGTTTTCGACATTGCTTTAGAAGAACAGAGAAGAAAAGAAGAACTAAAAAAACACCCCAAAGGATTCCATTTAGAAGGAGAAAGTGCATATAGTTGCAAGATATGTTCTCGTTATATAAAGGGTGAAGACACTTGGTACGATAGATACGGTATTAAGTGCATGGATTGTCAGAGAAATTTAGATAAGAAAGTTATTCCTAAAAAGATTTGCAAAAATGATAATCTGTGGTTTAAAGATTGGCAATTACAAAGTGATCTTGGTGTCCATGCTATGACTGCAAAGAAACTAAGAAGAGAAGGTAAATTGATTGCTAGGGAACTAAAGGATACAGAAGGGAATGTGTATTTTCGGGTATATATGGTAGAGGAAAATAGGGATTTTTTGAAAAATACTAAATGGAAAGAGAAAAACAGAACAAATCCGATTATGGTAGATGATAAAGGACCAATATTTTAATCCAATTATTATGCCTAAAGAACTAAGAACAGCGATATTAATAAATAGAAATAACAAAAAATATAAGTTTATATATCTGACTTTTAGAGATGATGGATCAATATTTCTGACATACCCAAGAAAAAATGGATATCGAGTTGCCAGTGATACAAATATAGCTACTACACCAATGATACAAGAAGAAAAAATCTACATAAAGAGAGAAAATATAAAGCATTATGATCCTAAAATCTCGTTTCATCCTGGAAAACAAAGTATACATTTAAATTCTCACCCTAAAAGAATATTTAAAACAGACAAACAAATATTACAAATGGGAGAGAATGGATCAGTTTTCCCAATTTGTCAGATATTAATTCCTTTTGGTGCAAATTATCTGGACAAATATTCCCCAAAGAAGAAGTACTTTAAGCCCCTTGAAATTAGACTCCCCCATACAGACGCAACTCTAAGCCTCCTAATATGGGGACATGATTCTATGTTAAATTTAGCATTAGAGGATTTGCCACATGTTGATAAATTGAAAGAGGTCTCAACAACGATAATTTCAAGGAGGTTTGTTCACCCATTTTTAGATAGTTTTACTTGTAGTGTCTTTATACATGACTTGGGAATTAGAGAAAAAGTTACAGAGAGACAGTCAAACAGCATTATTACAACAATTTATAATAAAAGCGAACCTTATATTTTTGAACTAATACCAAAAGAGGATCATTATTCCTCTAGTACTCATATAAAAAAAGATGCTATTAATTCCATTTTATCTAACACTATGAGATAATACTGGTATGGAAAACAAGGAGAATTCAGGTTTAGTTGCTGTAATCTTCAATGGTATAGCTGCCTTGGTTGCTTTGATTACACTTGTTAGTCCACTTTTTTTTGACGTTAATTTCCTTACACAATTTTTTATTGAAAAATCAGCTGTAAGGTTCATAGTCTTTATTTCTCTAATTGCTTTTATTCTTATGATCTGGCTATTCGTTTCAGTAGGTTCCTTCATTCTTTTTGGAGGAAAAGATATAAAAGATCTAACAAATTTAGAAAAAGTGAAGCTAAATAGCATTATCTTGTTCTTGGTGTTCTCTTTATGTTTCTATGGGATTCATGTTCTGTATATTGCTGATGGTATTAATGCTTCTGTCGCATCTATTTTACAATTCTTCTCCTTCACTACCGCAACAACATTTCTAGCAATTGCTCTTGGACAAACAATTAGTTCTTCTATTGCAACGTACAATAACAGACATATTAATGAAACTCGTGATAAGAGGATAATCTCAACACTTTTACAGGCAAATTTAGTCAAACTAGATTTGAAAATACTTGCAGTTTATCAGGACCTATCAAAAACCCCAGGGAGAGAATGGGCATACTTTGTACTTTTTGAAACCAATAAAAAGAAGTATAATGCTATTTTTTATGGAGACTTCTCAAGAATTATTGAGATTCAGGAGTTTAAACCAACCACAGCAGCACAGTAATTTCGAACAAAAATCATAATACAATAATATGACATCTTGTTTCTATTGAGTAACCCCTATGACATAAAAAACTAACTCCATCTCTTCCTCATCAATTCCCTCTTCATACAAAAAATCAAAAGGTCTCATCCTTATCCTAGTAGTTTCTTCTTGACCTGGTTGTAAAGATGAGAAAGTTTCAGGTTCGTCAAGACTAACTGGGTCTTGTTCTTTCTTAAAAGATACCCCAGTACAACAACTATCTGCTATGGTTGAGAAAACAGAATCTTCACTCTTGAGGAATGCTATATAATAAATATCTTTAACTACTTTCTCAGTATTATTTTTAATTGTTAAATCATAAGTATAACCCACATACTTAAAACCCCATTCTCCAATCATATCTGGTGTATTCCTCTCTACTAATTTAAGACTAGTAATATCTAACCGAACTACGTTCTCATCAATTTCAAACTCAGGAATAGCTATCTCAATCTCGAAGGACTTAGGAGCCCAATTTCCATCTTCCTTTATTACTCCGAAAGTAAAAGGATATTCGCCATCTTTAACAAGAGTCAAGATCCCCTCTGTAACCTTACCTTCTTTCTCACCTATCAAGTTGTCGTCTTCATCGTATATTTTGATACTTTTTATTACAAATGTGGGAATTCCATATTCAGAGTTATTCCTTAATAACGCAGAAAACATATAAGAAGTTTTAGACTGTCCTGGGTAACTTAGTACATTTATTCGCTTATTTACAATCTCGATCTCTGAGGGAGAAACCGTTACTAAATTACTCTTTTCCTCCTCTTTTTCCTGAGTCTCTATTACCTCCTTTTCTTTGAGTAGACCAAAAGAGGAATACCGTGCAATTTCTTTAAATCTTCCAGACCAATTGGGATATCTTGAGGATGTAACATTACCTAGGAGATAACTTATAAACGGTGTTGAGATAATGATAATAAGCAAAAGTGGTATTAAAATCTTTGGATTCTTAAGCTTTTTTATATACTTCTTAATCTCCATATTCATCAATGATACCATAATAAATTAGTATTTCCTCGGAAAATACTCCTTTCCTAATTGCCATAAATATTTGTCTATTTGTTTAAGGTTGTAGTCTTTTAGATCGTAATTATTCTTAAACTCTACTAGTATCTCCCTATACTTTGGATATGTCTTTAAATCCTTCTTAAGAAAGTTAAAGAATTTGTCTTTTCTTTTAAAATGCATTAAAACCTTTTCTACATAAGAATCATATATTGGATAGATTAATGGTCTGTGGTGACTACAATATTTAGTTGCAAAAGAGTAGAAATTGATTGTTTTATTTTTGCTAACTTCTACTTCTGCTATATCGTTTACTAATGTTACATCTCCTTTTTTTAATCTTTTATCAACATCGAGGGAAGAAATGTGTTTAGATACTAGAAATGGGGAGAAAATATTAGTACTGTAGAAATCGTTAAGGGAACACACTTTTATCAAGATGTCATCCATAGATTTGTTTTTAGGATATGTTTTAGTAAAAAGCTTCTTTAGACTACTCTCTTGCAATACATAATTCTCTAAGGAATCCCATTTCTCTTGATATTTTTGAACTTGCTTTGCTGAAGGGTTTGGTATGTCCATGTGGTTAGTATATCAGAAATGAGACATATTTCCTCCCTTTTTATACTGTCTCTTTTGTCTCATTTTAGGTTCCAGACGTGTATGTCCCGCCATTCTTTCAAGGTTGCGACAAGACCCGTGCACTATACTCAGGAATCCTTTCCGGTATTGAGTTATTTCAAGCTAAAAAAGCGATATCTTCAAAAGTAAGGCCTAGTGGATAGAAAGAGTCAAAAAGGAGTGCTTTTCAAGAGCTTTCGGTTCGAAGATAGAAGCCTTTTGTGGTACAATAAACCCTCAATTTTAATAGTAATAACTAATCTACTTTGATATAATTATGCTATGTCAGACTTACAAGACAAAAGAAATCAAACAAATCTCATAGAAATATCAACAGACGAGACCTTAATAGATGCAGATTTACAGATAGAAGAGTTCACTATTGAGACATCAGAGGATTTTGAGGCTTTTGTTGAAAATACTCTACAATCTGGTAATAATCCAGAACTATATGAAAGATTTGGAATTTGGGGAGAAGCGATGAATCACATACACATAATAACAAATAATTGGGAAGAAGGATTTCTAGTTGCGAAAGCATTGGAACAAGAAATACCTCCTATACTAAATCCTAATATATTAAATAAGTTGTATGACAGGATATCAAAAATAAATGACAAGGAAACTCTTCTCAAACTAATTTCTGCTTACAATACTATCCTTAAAGAGTCCTCTAACTTGCATGATACATTGGAAAATTAAGCTTTAATTTGACTTTCATTATTAGAAGAAAAATGCCAAGGACTGGATTCGAACCAGTGAAGGTGGAACCAGCTGATTTACAGTCAGCCCTCGTTGACCACTTGAGTACCTTGGCTAATCTTTAGCAAAGCAAATATTTAATATTTGCTGTACCTTTTCTTCAGTTTTTAAATTTCCTAAGGAGCCAAAAAGCTCTTCATAGAGTTCAACTATCTTTTCTATATGCTTAATAGTCCCTTTCATTTTGTCTTCTCCAATTTTGGACGCTACCTCTCCAAATTTCTTTCCAACATTTTCATTTTTATCTAACAATAATCTTGTTTCTTTTGGAATTTGGATGTATGGGGAGGCCTTAGGACGATTAATATCAAATGTTCTCCCAGCTTCTGAGTAAATGAACGACATACTATCTTCACCCTTAAATTCACGATATTCCCTATCAAAAAGTCTCTCATCGGAACCTATGCTTGTTTCTTTTGATTGAATTACCCATCCTGTTTTAAGAACAACATTATGATTCTGACGATACCATTCCATATCCGCCATTTCATGCTTAACATAAGCATGCTTATCTGATTCCTGAAAATCTTTTAAAAGCATAGCATATTCTTTTTTCTGGTCAAAATCAGAAGATAAAACAACTTTGAAATTATCCAACCCTAAATTTTTAAAAACCTCTTCTAGAGTACTTCTAACCGTAATCGCCATACTATCAACCTCTTTAGAATCTGCCCAAGAATTGGTCTTTGCATGAGTATCTGCAATATGATGAAACACCTGAGAAAATCCTGCAGATCTTCTAATTTTTTCATTCAACAAAATCATCCCTAACACATCAAATGGTAGACCAACACTCAGATAGTCAGGAGTAGCAATTCCAGTACCATAATAGATTGATTTTTCTCCTTTTTTATCAAGAGATCTCCCAATCATATCTAAAGAAGGTTCTTTTTCTATTAAAGGTTCTTCCTTAACTATTTTTACAACTTTCTCGTATATTGACTCATCTTTTTTCTCTGGTTTAGAATCTGTCGTACTTACATTTAACTCTTTAACGCCTTCTATTTCATAATACCTACGCTTTCCTATCTTTATATTTATAGTCTCTTTCCCAATTTTCCTTGCAAGTAAATCTTCCAGAACAAATCTTTCATACTGCTCTCCTACAAGTATATAAATACCGGACACACTCTTTCTCAAAGAGCTTTTTGATTCACCCGTAAGCTCACTTAATACATCTATGAAGTTCTTATCTAACAAAGCTTGATGTCTCTCTATATCATTAGGAATTAAAACTTTGTTTTTACCAAATTTTTGCTCGAACATATTTTCTGCCATATCAACTTTATCATTATCTCCAGAATTAAACATGGACACAACAAGCCGTGAAAGAAGTTTTTTTACATCTTTTGCATGAAATTCTCCAGTTTCAAAACCATTTTTAACTAATTCGAGATTCTCTTTACTTATATCAGTTAGGTTTTTGAACCAACTCCACATAAGTTCATCTGGAAGAGACATTACTTTGGCATACATTTCCACTGGATCTTCGTTTATTTTAATATAATTATTTAAGCTTTTACTCATCTTCTTTAACTTGCCATCTTCATCTAGTTCAGCATTAACCCCAGAAAGGATATCTACTGTAACAAACGCTTCAGGTTTCTTCCCACTTAGATGCATTAACTCCCTACACCAAAGGAAATTAACTAATTGATCTTCACCTCCTATCTCTACGTCGGGTTCCATAATAACTGAATCATATGCCATCAAAACTGGATAGGATAGTTCCAACAGAGAAACACTTTCTCCATTTTCTGCTCTTTTTCTAAAATAATCTCTTTGAACTAGTTTGTTAGCACTAACTTTTCTACTAATTTCCAACCATTCATCGAAGGACATTTTTTCTAGCCATTCTGAGTTGTATTTAATGTCGATATTTTCCTTTTCAAAATTCAAAATCTTAGATACTTGTTCCACATATGTTTTCATATTCTTCTTTATTTTTTCATCGGACATAATTTCTCTTTCTTTATTTGCTCCAGAAGGATCACCTACCTTTGCAGTAAAGTCACCAATCAGCAAATGGACATTGTGTCCCATATTCTGAAATCTTCGGAGCATAATAAGTGGAACACCGTGACCAATATGAATATCCGTTCCAGTAGGATCTATCCCAAATTTAATCTCTAAAGGTTTACCTGTTTCCTTAGAATCGGTTAATCTTGAGAGTAACTCTTCTCCGATATAGGAGTCTAAGCCTGAGGATGCTTTTTCCATTATCATTTCGTACTGTTCTTGGGCACTTAAATCCTTCAAATCAATCTTTTCAGAAGACTCTTTTTCTATTTCATTTAGATTTTTTTTCTCAGAAGGCATATTCTCTATTGCATTATACATAAAATAATTTATTCAATTAAAAGACAAGTCATTATACTTATTATAAGCCTGTATATCAAGATTCTTAAACGTCAAGAGTACTTAGAAGAAAGTTCTTAAATATTTTTGTTCTATCATCTATATTTTTCTTTGGAAGATAAATACTTTTGGACTGATTCGTTCTCTCAAGAATTTCTCCCCCTTTCGTGACACTTATTTCTGGATGAAACTGCACGGAGTATATTGGATAATCATTATATTTTAATGCCTGAATATTACAATTAGGTGAGTTTGCAATTACTTCAGAGCATACTGGTGCTTTAGATACTTGGTCATTATGAAATTGAAATACATGAAATGGATTCTCCATATCCATGAAAATCGGAGATTTAGCATTCAATATCTCGACATCAAACCATCCAATCTCTCTTTTCTCTTCGTTTCTAATAACTTCTCCACCCATTATACTTGCTAATAATTGATGACCAAAGCAGATTCCTAATATAGGTTTTCCTAGAGAGATCGCCTTTTCTATATACTCAATTTCTTTATGCATATAGTCATATTGTGGATCTTGCAACTGATACACCCCCATAGGTCCACCACTTAATATCAAAGCATCAACTTCTTCTATTGGTTTTAATGAAGGATCATTATATATCTGCACAATCTCTACCGAGATATCTGAGAATCCCTCTTTAGCTATAGCTTCTTCTATTCCATCTGCTCTAGCAGGTGCATGTTCTATCCCTACAATTTGCATATAAATTCTTATTTATTTTAAATTCCACTTCGGATCCCTTCCAGTTATTTCTTGATATCTACTCCCATAGGATTCTGTGTCCTTTAATTTTATACTAATACGAGACCCATTCCTACCCTCTCTTATTTTTCTGTATTCATCTTTTGGGTTTTTAACTATAAACTTCTCAATCTTGTCAAATTCAACTGAAACAGCGGACCCTTTCCCAATATGAGCTAGAGCTAGGCCATCATTATCAGGCTCTAGGAAGTCTTCTCTAATAAAATGTTTATCACCCTTGAACCAATTTGTTGAAGGCTCCATTCCATCGCTTGGAAGAGTGGTACTCTTAAGACTGACACCAGCTTGCCTATCATAAACCCTTCCAATAGCTGTAGGAAATGTTCCCCCGACAAGAGAGTTCCTTGTTAGTAATCCCCTTTCTTCTAACTTCTTCTCTATCTCCTTAGCAACATACAAACCACCAATTTTATGTATTTTATAATTTAGGCCTATTCCACTCTCAGCACAATGGATTGCATCTTCGATATCAAGAAATGATTCATCAGCTAAAACCATTACGTCTGGATCATGTTTCTTTAATTCATCCCGGAATTTTTTTAAACCCATTATCCCTAAATTTTCCTTAGTCGGTTGCTCCCATAAAACTACTCTTTTTGGATTAAAAGTTTTCTCAGAAAATAGCTTTGACAAAAATTCCTCAGCTTCCTCAGAGGAGTACTGTGCATTGAAATCAACAGCAAAAACAAGGTTCTCCGGAAGTTCATTATTCAAAACCTCTAGTAGGAAGAGATCTTCGTTGACACTTTTTCCAAGCTTAATCTTTGGTAAATAGCCTCTTTTTGATCTCTCTAGAATTTCTCCTATCAATATATCTGTATCATCATAAAACCCTAAGCTGGACATGATCTTAAGAGATTCTCTTTGCTTTCCATACAAATCTACCACTGACTTATCTTCAGTCTTCCCAACTATATCGTCAAGCGCCATATTAAAAGCACAGAAAGCAGCTGGTGTAAAATTAAGCAACTGATTTCTGTTTTCTTCTGAATCAAGAAGTCTTTCTCGATCTGTTAGCTTCACACCTTTGATATCTATTTTCTGTAGAGCATCATAAACATCATATGCATCATAATGAGAAAAAGGAAAATCGATACTTGCTTCCCCTACTCCCTTCAGTTGGGTACCATCTTCTGCTTCTGATTCAATAACAAAGAAAACTCGTGGAAGGGCATGCAAAACACCAAAACCTAATGGAAATGGTTTTTCAAGCTCTATACCAATCATCTTCGCTTCCGTATCCTTTACTTCGTGTTCCAACAGTACAATAATTAAGAAAATTAACTAATAGCATTAATATCTTTCATAGCCTGATTCAATGATTCTCTGGATCCTGCTCCCCTTTCAAGATTAGCCTGTCTAGTCCTAGCTATTATTTCTCCAGTATCCAAACCAGCAATTTTTCTATATATAATTTCATAAATATCTTCCATTGTTTGATCAAATAGACCATATCTCTCCAAACCTTCAGCGGCTTTATTTACTTCTATCATTAAAGCCTCTTTTGTATTCATTTTTTCATATTTCTCGTCATAGAGAGTCCATAGATCACCTTTTAAACCATTATACATAGCTTCTTCTCTATTTTCTTTCACTAAATTAATTGGAGGTAAATCTTCATCATTATTCTTAGACCACAATAATCTTCCAAGATATAACATCATAGCAGCAAAACTCTCTTCCGCAGTTGATTGTGTTGAAACAGGTCTAAATTCGACTACTAAAGAATCATCAATAACTTTTATTCTTGTGTCTCTCCAGTTTAATCCTAATCCAACCTGCAAAGCATTCTTAGGAGCATTTAGTATAAATGGATATTCACTAACTGAAGAGAAGTATTCTTCAAGATTAGAATAATACTGTGATGGCAAACCTATTCTTGTAACCCTCTCAGCATTTAAATCTTCCTGTGTTCTCGTATCATGGCTTTTCTCCCAAGCAATCATTCTTAAGTCCTCTATTCCTGTATCTTTTAATTCCAGAAATCTAGCATTGCTAAAAGCACTTACAACAATTGGTCCAATAAAGAAAGACCTATTAAGTAAATCTATGGCATCAGAAAAGTCTTTTGCTTCAATATTTAATTGGACCGAATTTGTTAATCCAATTATTGCAGCATCTCCAACATCTACCTTATCTTCTTTTCCAACTATAGTATCGATATCTTCTCTTCTATTTACATTATGGAAATCTGGAACTATTTTATACTTTGGAGCACTAGACCTCTTTATGTTATTAACTTCCACAAAAGGATTTGTTCCACTTTTCACTAGCGCTACGCTTTTTTGCGAAGCTAATTCAATAATTTTTGTTTCTCTTTCTATGATCTGATCTAGTAGAATATGAGAACCTTCTCATAAATCTATGGGATCGGTTCTCAGTTCTAGCTGTGCAGCACCCAGTTCTATATCGGTAAAGTCTGTGTTCTTGCAAATAAAATCTCTATCCGTCTCTTCGACAGGTTCATTTTCCTCATTTATAAGACCATACTCTATCTCTAAACCACACTTGATAGAATTATCATTCTTAATAAAACGTTCCTCATTTGAAAGTATTTCTGCAGTAGATCCAGAGTAGTTCTCTTTCATTACTTGTTCATTGGGCAACTCTGAAGATATTCCTTGTCTTGACATTCGAGAAAGGCTCAATTTATTAATACCATTCTATCAAATGCTATAGGTTTAATCAACAGTTTTCTCCTTCCCTTTTTATACTGTCTCTTTTGTCTCATTTTAGGGCCCAGACCCATATGTCCCGCCAAACTTGAGTTGTTCCAACAAGACCCGTCCACTATACTCAAAGATCCCTTTGTTGCTTGATATGTTTACCTCTAAAAACAGGAGTGTTCAAATTCATGGCCTGGTGGATGAAAATATCTTAAAAAGTGCTGTTTTTTAGAGCCCTTGGTTCGAAGGTGAAAACTTGATGTAATACAGTATAATCTTTAAGTTCTAATTTCCTTCTCCAACCAATCTATAACCTCACCATTCTGTCTCCTCCACCACAGATCTTCCCACATGTAATGTACTGCCAACTGTTTATACTCCTTAAACTGATTAATAAATTCTAACAATTCTTCTACTGATGCTAAATCATCTAAATCCCTGTTGAAAAATAATTGAGAATAAAGTTTCTGTTCCCATGGAGATATATGCTCAAACACATCCCATCTATGAAATACATCAAACAATATATACCAAACTGTAGCAGGTCCTATTCCGTACAAAGATATTAAGAAATCTTTCTGCTCATCTATATTCATTTTCCTTACATCCTCTTCTTTAATATCTCTTTCATAAAATTCTTTATCTAACCTTTTAATAGATTTAGCCCTATACCCAACTTTTAAATCCCTTAATTCCTGTTCATCAACGTTGTTAAATCTTCCAACATCCCAGAGACAATACAATTTCTTATCATCAAATTCTAAAATCTCTCCATATTTTGAAAGCAAATTTCTAAACATCTGTATAGATCTTTTTACAGAAGCGTTTTGAAGTATAACTCCTATGATCAGATACTCATACAGGGAGCTTGGATGACCAGGTCTCATACCATACAAATTCTTTATTGGACCTCTCAAAGATGGATGATTCTCAAACTTGTTATAGAAGTCTTTGATGTTTAAATCTAAGTTGAATCTATATGTAAACTCATCCTCAAAAGATTTTATGTATTCACTATCTAGTTTATCCTTCGCATAAATATCAACTTTAATTGAAGGTTTTTTAAGAGTACCTACATCAGATATCTTAAGTCCCAATCTTTGACCACCCCAATTCATAGTTTGCCATCTAACTCCCTTTTCATACTCATGATCGTCAGTAGTGAAATGATCTGGTTTAAAAAATGTACTATCAAAATGAAATGGGGTAGTCGGCTTTATGTGTGTTGTTTGTATAAGAGATAGTTTCATTATTCTGTATAAGGTTCTGATATTTCCCAGATATATCCTTCAATATCTTTAAAGTATGCTACTTTTTGACCCCATGGTGTCGATTTTGGTTCCTGTATGAAATTAACTCCTTTCTTTAAAAGGTTATTATATGTTTTTTCCAAATTATCTACTTCAACGGCAAATAGAAAGCTATTATCACTGAGATTAACAAATGTAAGATTCTCAGACATATCTTTTAGTGTTGCTTCTGTTAGCAAAGCAATTAATGAATTACCCAATACTAGCTCTGCAAATTGATTATCTTTATCTTCAATCTGTACAGGTAGTTCTAGTACTTCTTTATAAAAAGTTAAAGATTTATTAAAATCGGAAACTTTAATTCCAATTGCCATAAGCTTATTAAACATAGTAAGAGAATATAAATTTATGTATTTAATTATATCAAGAATGAGACATATTTTCCCCTTTTTATACTCTCTTCTTTGTCTCCTTTTAGGTTCAGGACCTATATATATCCTTCTAAACTTTGTTGGTTTCTTATAAAATTATTTGTTACATCCTGGTATACTTATGAATATTAGCTTTAAATTAAGAGTATATATAAAAAAATAATATAATTTTGGAAAAGGAAATATGTTACAAGACTCAACACTCAAAACGGAAATTATTGATGGATCTGGGAAAAACATGGATTTAATCGCGGGAGGTGGTGGATTTGGATGGCAAGAAAAATGGGGACAGGAAATAATAGCAAAGGAGATATTACCAAGATTAAAACCTGATGATATTGTCATAGATTTATGTAGCGGGGAAGGTCGTATAAGTATGCCTTTCACTATGAAAGGTGCAGAAGTTATACTCATTGATGTAAATAAAGAAAGAATTGAGGATGGAGATAAAATACGTACTAACGCTGGACTACAAAAAGTTGAAAGAATAATAGAAGATGTTCAGAAGCTAAATAAAGAACAATTAAATGGAGGAGGTACAATATTGCTCGCTGGAGATAGCCTCAATCATTTTATGAAAAAGGATGCTGACAAATTTATTAATGAAATTCATAAATTATTAAATCCTAACAAAAGAGGATTAGTCTATATAAATGTGCCCTCTATAGAAGACAGTATCTTTCAATATCCAGATAGTTATGGAGCAACGAGATTAGATAAAAACACATTAGAAATTGAATGTGATTGTAGTGGAGAGTGGAAAAAAGAACCGTTACCTGGCTATAAAAAAGGTGAACTACAAACCTTGTTAGCATTACAGGGTGCAAATATCATTTCTTCTAATGAATTAAAAAGAAATGGTGGTAGTATATTATATGAGGTTATTGCAGAATTTAAACCTAAAAACAATAAAGAAATCTAGTTATAACTTTGTTAAATATTTCGCTCTAAACAGCTCCCAAACTCTTTTGAGAATTTTTTCCTTCCAGACGTGTATGTCCCGCCAAATCCCTTAGGTTCCTCTTAGACCCGTCCACTATACTCAAAGATCCTTTTGTTACTTGATACGTTTACCCTTAAAAACAAGAGTGTTCAAATTTATGGTCTGGTGGATGAAAAGTCCTGAAAAACAATGATTATTTAGAGTCCTCGGTTCGAAGGTGAAAACCTTTTAATTATCCCTAGAACTTAGACCTTAATCATTACTTTCTTTACATCGTTAAACTCATCTAACATATCGTCAATAGTTAACAATACGTCCATTCTTTCAAACCAAATAAACACACTATTACAAAATTTCTTAGGTAAACGAAATCTCTTACCCAAATATGTTGTACACATAACAAAAGCAGAATCCAAATCGAAAACGCCTTGTAGTCTACTGATACGTTTTTTGTTTTTTCTATTTACCACAACTGTAGGAAAATCAGGACAATCTTTAAACCATAATTCTAATTGTTCGTTCACCCTATCAATGAATTTAATCTTATTGTCATTCCCATGGGTAATTGGGTTTTGACTCAAGAACTCTGATCTACATATATTAATAAATCTTGGCACTTCTGGAGCTATATCAGAAAATCTGGACAAACTGAAAGACACATTTGTTCTTTTTAGAAAAGTCTCTATCTCTCGCCTCCATATTAATTCATGTTCTCTTAGAGAATCTGTATCTTTATTATTAAAAGACCTTATAGGTATTCCATTATCTGCAAACAAGAAATCTATATGTAAAACAACTTTTTTCTCTTCACATTTTTTAGATAACAGATTGATTAAAGCTGTAGTTTCTAACCATTTGGAGTTTATTCTAGAACTCCTTATTGAAATCTGATTTCCAGACAAAAGAGTTGACTCTCTTAGCTCCCCTTTCTTAAATAATGGACATAGGATTATAACAATATTAAGTTTTTTCAAATCCTGAACAAGAAAGCTCACGATCTCCTTACTATTTTTTAACTTTATACTTGTATTGAAATTTCTTAAATCAACCTTCATCAATATCAAGCATAAACTTAACCTTTTTTCCTACTTGTAACAAATCCCCCTTTTTAACTTCTATAAAATGATTATCTATAGTTTCATCATTTAATCTAACTGCACCACTTTTTATCAAATGAGAAATATGTCCTCTCCGTTGATTTAATTTTTCAGATAGTAAAAGCTTAAGGTTTACATTTCGAGGAACTGAAATCCTCTCAATACCCAGACCATTCTCATTAATTTCTTTATCACCAAAAACAATTTTTTCTAATATACCAATAGATTTATTTTTACTTTGGACATCTTCTACCTTGATTGATATTCCTAACATCCTTAAAAAATCTTCTAAATTAGAGTCTTCTTTTGACATAAGCTCTCTAATCCAATTCTCTCTATCCTTAGGACTTGCTTTCAAACCTAATATCTGAGAAACAAATTCCTCTTTGCTATGAAATAATTGATGTGCTTCTGGAGGAGTCTCCCACTTCCCAGAGTTTTTAATTAAAGCTAGAATAGGCATCTCAGGATTACTTTTTTGGATCTCATTTTGTAATTTTTCTCTATGTTCTCCCGCAAGTGGAGACATTAAATCAAACCAAATAATTGGAGAATCTGTCTCACCTCTTACCCAATCAGTAAGGATGATCGGGTCTATCTCATATAGTTCCCATAATATATCATGAATTTCTATCACTTCTGGTATTTCCCCATCTGAAAATTCCATTCGAGATATCAAATCTGTAAAAGAGTTTATTTGAATATTCTTTTTTAATACTTCAAAATGGCTAAACATTGCAATGTCCCCACCGTGCTTGGTAACTAAATTTTTCATTTTTTGGGAGTTATCTTCCATCAAACTTTTAACACTCTCAGATTCAAAAATCCCTTGCGATTTATGATTATGTATGAATGCATTTCCCTCCATATCTGACATAGTCATAAGCAAGTTTAGTTTTACCCCCCAACTCAAAAGAGCATTTTGCAATGAAGCTAAACTCTCTGCAAACCTGTCTGCCCTACTCCCTTCACCATCATCAAGACCTTTTACTATATTGACTGCAACACCTTCATCTCCCGAGACCTCTGCAAATTGCTGACATCCTACCGATAAGCTTACAACAGGAAAGTTATGTCTTTTCGATTCAATCATAATCTCTACCAAACTTTCAGGATTAACTGTCGGTGCAACAGAATCATCCAGAAGCTCTTCAAATAGCCACTTATTAAATAGGATCTCTTCGGCTTTTTCTATATCTTCAGATTCTACTTTATTTTCCATGTTTATTTCTTTTTCCATTTTAAATATTTTTATATATTATTTTGGTCCTCGGGACGGGATTCGAACCCGCTATGTCAAATGACGATGGTTTTACAGACCATTGAAGTACCAAACTTCACCCCGAGGTTAACAAAAAATGCCCTCGTAAATACCTAAGATTATTAGATACTTACAAGGGCGTTATTACGCGATACCACCTTGTTTTAATATATATAAATAAAAAACACCCATAACGGGTGTCATCTCAGTATTTATATATATCCTCATTACGAATGCTCTGTTTGAGACGACACATTCTTTCGATATTACGGATCGAACCCGGCGAAGCTTACATTTTCAGCTTACTCCTCAAGAGGGTAATTCAACTAACTATCATTGGAAGTCTTGCTCCAACCGACTTCTCTCAGGTGTCCATATAATTAATCTACTATTTCTCTATCAATGGATTTCTTGTTATATTTTTGAATAAAGAACTTTGTATTATAACTTCTGAGACTCAAAACTGTCAAGCATTTCCTTTTTTATACTGTCTTATTTGTCTCATTTTAGGTACCAGACGTGTATGTACCGCCATTATTTTAAGATTAGCATAAATAACCATTCTACTCAGTACTATATCGGAAATTCATTATTTGCTATACTCTACTCATGTACACACCTTCTATATTAACTGTGGTTGGCACACATGCTGGGGAATCTCTCAGCAAAATAATAAAAAGAAAACAAGAAGAAATTAAGAAAATAGGATACACATATTGGCTATATAAATCCCATTCTGCCAAACCTTCAGATGTACAACTACTAAAAGATTCAAACAAAACAATTTGTTTTATGATTGGAGCTTCATCTCCATCTGGAACAAAACCGACGATACATAATAATAAAGCTCATTTATTTTCTATAGACCAACAACATTGGGATAAAATCCCTAACGAGATTACTGTAACTGGAACTTCTAAAGGAGCCTTTGCACTTGTATTTAAAAATATACAGTACTTAGAAAATGAGACTTTGGATCTTTGGAGATATTCTAATTATCATAAACAGGATGTACCTGTAAAAATAAGATTGGGAGATTCAACAGTTATAGTTATAAATAAACCGTCTCTAAACTCTCCAAATAAAATGAAATCTCATATCCGAAAGATATTCGCAATGGGGGAATTAAAAAAACCATATTGTGTATTTGTAAAATAGATTAACAATCGTTCCAGACGTGTATGTCCCGCCATTATCCTCTGGTTCCTTATAGACCTGTGCACTACTCCTTAGAAAGATTGGAACTTTACGTATCAAACAAGGATCAAAATTGTACAATTATTAATAACAATAAACAATATTAATTTGAAGCCAAATAAATATTTTTATATACTCAATTAATATATAAAACACAATAACATATTAATAATATGTATTTAAGTTAAAAAGTTATTTAATATGGCTACTAAAAAACAAAGGGAAGCGGCAAAAGAAAACATAAAAAAGGCCCAAGAGAAATGGATGTCTATGTCTACTAGACAGAAAGCTATGGCACAACCTGAAGGAAAAGATCGTGCAGAACCAGGATCACTTGGTGAGGGAGATTATTATAGAATAATTGTAAGAGATAAAAATCAATTTACATCTTTTAAAAACCATGATGTAGGAAAAAGGGGAGGAATTCAAAGAATTGCAGGACATAGAGCAAGTGGATCATGGGATACTCAAGCTTGGTTAATTTCAAAGGATAGAGCAACAAAAGAAGGAGAGACCCTTAAACCAAAAGATCTTGATGTTCAAGAAGTAATTGATCAGCTAGGGTCAAAACCCAAACATATAAAGGGAGATATTTTTGAAGCAAAGCCCAGACCAAACGTCCCAGAGGATAAAAAACCAACAAAAGCTCAAAAAAAGGCATGGGAAGAGAATATTAAAAAGGCTCAAGAGGCTCGTTAGAATGAATACTCTTTATAAAGTTGTCTCATTTTAGGTTCCAGACGTGTATGTACCGCCAAATTCCTTAGGTTCCCTATGGACCAATCAACTATGTTTTAAAACCACTATTGGAACTGAACAAAAACACACTTAATCAAAAATCTTTGATTTATAATATCTCAACTCTTCGACACTTTCTTTAATATCATCCATTGCCTCATGAGTTGCATCTCCCTTCTTATACACATCATCTCTCCAAATCTGGTTTAACTGCTTAATAGTAGACACATCTATATTTCTATAGTGAAGATAATCAGCAAGTAAGGGCATATTATATTCAACAAAAGATCTATCAAAGGCAATATTATTACCACAAAGTGGAGCCTCATTCTTCTTAACAAATTTAGATATATACTTTATAGCTCCTTTATCTATATCCTCTATGGTAAAAGAAGATTCTTTACACATCTCAATCACTCTATTCTTAGTATGCATCTCTTTTACAATATCATCCATTAGAGCAATATCTTCATCGGTTATATTTACAAAACCTACATAACCCTCCTCATCTAAAAGGTTTAATTGAGTATCTGTTACTAATACTGCTATCTCTATAATTTTGTCTTTCTTGAGAATTAACCCTGTTGTTTCTAAGTCTATCCACACTAATTTATCTATTACCTGAGACATAATAATACCTTAAACAAATTAATAACCTAATTAGACCAATAGACTAATCTACTTTTTTAAGAGGCTCTTGAAGCTATAGTTATATACATAAAGTACTTATT
Source organism: uncultured Candidatus Saccharibacteria bacterium (assembly GCA_964485665.1). Taxonomy (GTDB): domain Bacteria; phylum Patescibacteriota; class Dojkabacteria; order SC72; family SC72; genus WOZL01. The sequence continues at coordinate 1,432 of CAZAJR010000003.1, read as the reverse complement.
TATACCTTCCCCTGTAGAATTATACTCATTATCATACATAAAATAATCAACCCAAATCTCTCTCATTCTAAGAAGTTCTTTATATTGAGGATATCTTAATTTAGATTCTTTTGACAAATCAAAAAGCTCTAATGACCTCTCAAAAGCCATCTGAGCATACTTTTCATTACCTTTCTCCTTCCAATTTATAGCCCTATAGACTTCACTCCCTATATTAGCCATCTGTTCTAAGAAAGGTTTACTCTGCCAATTACCTTGAGAAAGATTTTTATGTTGAATATTCTCCATTTATTCTACAATTTTAGAATTAACAATATCTAAAATCTTGTTTTGAATCTCTTTGTTATCTACTCCTCTAGAATTATTATTCTGAGATGGTCTTAGATTAATCATTGAGTCAAACTCTACTCTCTCTTCCTTATCTAAATCTGGGTATATATTTATACCCCAAAGATTCTCCTGCTTAGATCCTCTTTCCAGTAAATACGCTTCTTGATCTGAATGTAACTCTGCATCTACAACTAGTATACCCTCTTCAACGTCCACTACACCTTTTACCAGATTCCCAAACATCTTAAATGCCATTTTCTTTAACTCTTCTATACTAATTTCTTTTTCTACTATCTTCATATTTACATTATATCAAAATTGCAATTCCTTTTTATACTGTTTTATTTATCTCATTCTGGATTCCAGACGTGTATACCCCCACCATTATTCTCCTACACCATTAATCTCTACAACAAATTCAGCTCCATCTTTATACTTCCTATTTACATATACCTTCCCATTATGTTTTTCTATAATCTCCTTTGTTATTGCTAAACCTAAACCACTACCACCCTCTTTCCTAGACCTTCCCTTATCTATTCTGTAAAAACGCTCAAACAACTTCTCCTCCTTCCCTTTAGGAATACCCTTACCATTATCCTTAAAACTTACATATATAACTCCTTCTTTCTTTTTAGTACTTACTATTACCTTAGTACCATTAGAATACTTAATTGCGTTATCTAACAGATTACTAAAAGCTCTCTCTAAAAGAATTTTATTACCCTTTACAGTAAAATCTTTTTCATTATTTGTTACAACAATATCTATATTCTTATCCTCAGCCTTTTCCTTGAGAGTATTCTTTACTCTTCTAATCAATTTCCTTACTGATATATTCCCCATTTCTATATTTGATTTTGATGTAGATATGGAAGAGAGTAATAACAGATCCTCTGTTAAATTATTCATAAAGTTAATTTGGTTTTTTGAATTTGTTAATAGTCTATTTAATTCTTTCTTTGAAATTCCTTTACTATTTAATATCGTATCTATATTCGCCTGTATTACACTCAAAGGAGTCTTTAGCTCATGAGAAGAGTTCTCTACAAACTCCTTTTGAGATTCAAATACCCTACTTAATCTATTACTCATCCTATTG
>CAZAJR010000002.1:0-2901 GCA_964485665.1 uncultured Candidatus Saccharibacteria bacterium | reverse complement strand
GAAAAAACTATTAAAGCAGGAGTTAAGGTTGAGTATGTAGAGCCTGAAACTATTGAGGTGCAATTCCTATACTCTAACTCTAAGACATGCTATTTTATGAATACAAAAACATATGAGACCATCTCTGTTAACAAAGATATTGTTGGAGAATATGAGAATTTTCTTAAAGAGGGTGATAAGGTTTTGGTTATGGAGCATGAGGATAAAATAATTAATTTTAAGGGTAGTCCTACAGTACAGCTTAAAGTTATACAATCTACTCCAGCAGTAAGAGGGAATACTGCAAATGCAGCAACTAAGACAGTAACAGTAGAAACGGGGTATAAACTTAATGTTCCTCTGTTTATCGAAAAGGGAGATATAGTTAGGATAAACACAGAAACCGGAGAGTATTCAGGTAAAGCTAATTAATGAATGTAGTGTAATCTTTTGGTATAATTAGCAACAATTGGGTGAGATAGCTCAGAAGGTTAGAGCATGGGATTCATAAACCCAAGGTCGGCGGTTCGATTCCGCCTCTCACCACTTAATTAGAATAATTTGAAATTTGCAAATATGGAAGACAAAAAGAAAGGAGCAGAGAAACAAAAAAGTAAGCCTAAGAAAGTAAATATTAGAGTTATTAGAAAGAAACAAAGAATTCCTAGTATTCTAGCGATAATTGTTGCTTCAATAATATTAACATTAGTTGTTAATTTTGTTATTAACCTCTTTTCATATGCTGGACAAGAGGTTGGTTTAAGTCATATAGTTTCTGATATAGCAGAAGAAAAATATGATCAGGTTATAATTAAAGACGATGTCGTAACTTTGGAGTATACCCCAGAAGGTGATCAAAAAGAGTTTATTAAAAAGTATGCTCTTATTTCAGAGAATACAGATTTCTATAGTGTAGCTACTGATGCGGGTATTGATATAAAGTCATTAGATAATGTTTACTATGAACCTAAGATAGCTATAACCTTTGGAGATATCTTAACTTTGATAATGATAATCGGAGCTTTTGGGCTAGGCTATTTATTTATCAAAAATATGAAGAAATCTGGAGGTCAGATATTTGATTTTGGGCAGACTAAAGCAAGACTCTTAATGGGCAAAAAGACTGGTATTAACTTTAATGATGTTGCAGGTATAGAGGAGGTCAAAGATGAAGTTAAGGAGATAGTTGATTTCTTAAAGCATCCTAAAAAATATCAATCCGCAGGGGCAAAAATCCCTAAAGGCGTTTTGTTAACTGGTGCTCCTGGTACTGGTAAGACGTTGTTAGCTAGAGCTGTTGCAGGTGAGGCTAGTGTCCCTTTTTTCCATGCATCTGGTTCGGAGTTTGAAGAGATGTTGGTTGGTGCGGGGGCTTCTAGAGTAAGGGATCTGTTTGAGAAGGCTAGAAAGACAGCGCCATGTATAATCTTTATCGATGAAATAGATGCTGTTGCTAAAAAGAGAGGAACTGTTTTACATTCTGGTGCCGGGGAGCAGACTTTAAATCAAATACTTGTAGAGATGGATGGTTTAGAGGAGAGAACCAATGTTATTATCCTGGCGGCTACTAATAGACCGGACGTGTTAGATCCTGCAATACTTAGGCCTGGGAGGTTTGATAGGACTGTGCATGTTCCTATGCCAGATTTTAAGGGTAGGAGAGATATATTGAAGGTTCATTCTAAAAACAAAAAATATGCTGATAATGTTGATCTTGAGGCTATTGCTAAAAAAACAATAGGTTACTCTGGTGCTGATTTAGAGAATTTGTTAAATGAGGCTGCTATTATGGCTGCTTTGGATAATCGTCAGATTATAGAGCAACACGATCTGTCTGAGGCGTTTCTTAAAGTTAAATTAGGTAGAAAGAAGAGTGATCAAGAAAAGGATAAGGAGGATTTAAAGACTACTGCCTATCATGAAGCAGGCCATGCAATTGTTTCTCACTTTACTCCTAATGCAGATCCTGTAGAACAGGTTTCAATAATTGCTCGTGGCAGGTCTGGTGGTGTTACTGTGTATTTGCCTGAGAAGGATACGAAGCATCTTTACAAGGATCAAATTCTTGCAAGGATGAGGAGTGGAGTAGGTGGTAGGGCATCTGAAAAAATCTTTTTGAATAGAATATCTACTGGTGCGAAGTCTGATATAGAAAATGTTACAGAGATGGCTAGGGAAATGGTTACTCAGTATGGTATGTCAGAGAAGCTTGGTATGGTTCAGTATGGTGATGAGGAGGAGACTAAGCATCTTGGTTATGCTTACGGTGGTGGTAGAGCATATAGTGAGGAGTATGCTAAGCTTATTGATAACGAGGTTAAGAGTTTGGTAGATCAGGCATATGTTGATGCTAAGAAGATATTAAAAGAGCATAAAAAAGAGGTGGAGAAATTAGTAAAGATGTTACTTGAAGAGGAGGTTGTTAGTGGGGATAAGTTTGAGGAGATTTTTAAGGATTGACATATTTTGTAGTTTTAAATAATATGGATTGTCAGATAACTTAAGTCTATAACTTCTGTGGCAGAAACTAAAGATCAAAAAGGTTCTTGCGGTGATAAATTTGTATCTCATACAGGACAGAGTTGGATTATTAATGAGCGAGAGGGTGTTCCCAATCGTGTTGTTGTGGAGGGTGATATTAGTAATTTGTTGGATGGGGAACCGATTATATTAAAGGATCGAATAGATATTGAATCCTTGTGGCCTTCTGGGTTAAAAACTTTTCTATTCGCATCTCAAGATACTGAAATAGCCTTGTCCTTTATAGGAGCGAACGCTAATAGCTTTATTCCAATGCATTGGAATAGATATACTTCAGAATTTGTTTTAGAATTAATTAAAATTGAAGGTGTGTGGTGGAAGATGACTAACTATAATGGATATGCAAGGGATCGTAGTAGGGAGTTGTTAGATTCATGTATA
>CAZAJR010000001.1:0-4751 GCA_964485665.1 uncultured Candidatus Saccharibacteria bacterium | reverse complement strand
TCCCAGAACTTTATTCTCCAGTAATATGTTGTTTCTGTACTTAAGGTATCTCCTGCATATGATATGTCTGGGGATCTATCTCCTTCGTTTGTTGTAGTCATGCTTGCTTTAGTAGAGTCCCACATAACAGTACCTGTGAAATCAGAGGCACTGTTTACTTCTATTTGGTAGTAGCTTGAGGTGTCTGTTGTGTCCGGATCGTTATATATTGCACTAAATTCGGGAGTTGTATCTTTTATGGTTGTTGGGTTTGTTTGTCCTTCTGTTAGTAGGTTGGTTGGTGCTGTTGGTGCTCTGTTTATTTTGAAATTAGCTGTTGATGACCACACCCCTTCATTATCAATGGAGTCCCAAAATTTTATTCTCCAGTAATAGGTTGTATTGGTATTTAAAGCGGAGCCGTTATATGTGATGTCTGGGCACCTACTCCCTTCATTAGTTGTAGTCATACTAGTTTTACCAGAGTCCCACATAACGGTTCCTGTGAAATCAGGGGCAGTGTTTACTTCTATTTCATAGTAGCTTGATGTGTCCGTAGTGTCTGGATCATCGTATATCGCACTAAATTCGGGTGTCGTATCCGTTATATTATCAGGGTTCGTTTCTTCTTCCGTTAGTAGGTCTGTTGGTGATGTTGGAGCTCTGTTTATTTTGAAGTTGGCTGTTGATGACCATTCACCTTCGGCGTCCGAGGAGTCCCAGAATTTTATTCTCCAGTAATAGGTTGTGTTAGCGTCTAAAGCGGAGCCACTATATGTAATGTCTGGGCACCTATCTCCTTCATTAATTGTAGTCATGCTTGTTTTGGTAGAGTCCCACATAACAGTGCCTGTGAAGTCAGATTCTGTGTTCACTTCTATTTCATAGTAGCTTGATGTATCCGTAGTTTCTGCGTCATCGTATATCGCGCTGAATTCTGGAGTGAAATCTGTTATATTATTAGGGTTAGTCTCCCCTTCTGTTAAGAGATCTGTAGGAGGTGAAGGAGCAGTATTTTGGGAAATCTCTTCTCCTACAGCAGTAGTTTCAGATGTGTTTCTTTGAGCAAATACTACGGTTAAGTAAGGAGGAAGATTACTGTTTGTGGTAGAAGACCAGCTATAGTTATGAGCGTGTCCTGCTGCGGCATTGAAGTTTCCAGAGCTATACCATACACAAGCTTTACTAGCGTCTGCATAAGTAGTTGAAGCAGAGCCAGAATGAGCATGTGAATTTGATCCTCCAGTTGATCCATATGAACTAGCACCACGAGGGAAGTAATTATCGAGTGCTGAAAATCTTGTCCAACCTAAAGGGAGTGTAGAAGTATTTAATATATATATTGGTTGTTCATTAGTTAAAGTGTTTGCGCTACTTCTTTTCATAAAGACAACATTCCGATAAACGGGGATGTTGTTTCCTGATGTACTTATGCCAGCTTTTTGGGAGTGAGAGTGTGTTGATGCAGCATAGTGGCAGTTAGAACTACATCCTAAACATTTACTAGTACTAGAAACTCCTCCAAAGCTTACAGATACAGAGTGTGAATGTGTGGAGCTACCTCCTGTTGAACCAATAGATGAAGAAGCACCCCTGGGGAATCTACTATCTAGACTAGTGTATCTAGTCCAATTAGTAATGGTATTTGTTTCAGATAAAACTATGTGGTTGTCTAGGTTTTCTAGCTTATTGTTACTACAGTAATTCATATTTGTATAAGGAGGGGTGTGGTTGACTCCACTAGTTAGGGAGACAGATTTAGAGTGACTGTGTCCCCCTGTTGCTACTGTATGTCCCGCGGAATTATAATAAGCTGTTGTGCTGCTTGAGGCGCCTCCTGTACTTCCTCCATTACCACTATGACTATGTGTACTAGCACCTCCGGTTGACCCATAACTCGAATTGCCTCGGGGGAATTTACCGTCCAGAGCACTAAAATGTGACCAACCAGTTGCACAGCTCGCTTGGTCTGTCAAAGAAATGAAGGTTCCTGACCAGCTCAATTCACCTGCTGTAGCAGAGTCATTGTCATAATACATGTATATTGTTTTGCCTCCTGCAGGTAGACTAGGGATCTCAACCCATACTTGAGTGGTTGAAGTGTTACATCCTCCCTCTATCCAGTAATCTATAGCTGTGGAATCATCACTATCTACAAACCTTAAATCATCACAATCTGTTTGTAGTTTTCCTTCTGATATTAAAGTTGCAGTGTCGATGCTAATTAACACATCTTCATTGCTAAGAGTTGATCCTGTATCGTTATTTACGCTTATACTTCTTTTGTAGTTCCAGCTAGAGTTATACCAACCTAAGACATCTCCTTTGTCCTCTCTGACTATGAAGTAATAAACAATGGGTGCAGATATTAAAAGAATAGAAAGTATGATAAAGAGAATGTGTTTGGTGGATAAACGGAATTTTTTCTTTTTCATATCTTTATATTAGCACAGTATTAATGCTCATTTCGAGTTATCTCATACAAAACAATACTCGCACAATTAGCAACATTCAAAGACTCTTTTAAACCTCTCATAGGTACCATTATCCTTTTATCACACATATCTAAAATCTCTTGTTGTACTCCCCTCTTCTCATGACCCAAGACAATAGCTAACCTCTTTGGATATTTTATATTTTGAAAATCCTCTGCATCATCTGTTAATTCAACACCGTAAATTGGTATATTCCTACTCTTTAACTCCTCTATAGCATCTAATGTATTTTCATAATGCTCTGAATCTATTAAATCTAATGACCCTAATGCAGTCTTTTCTAACTTAGGATTATCAGTATCTGCAGTAATACCACATAGATATATTTTTTTAACACTACCTGCCCCATCAGCACTTCTAAAAATACTACCAACATTAAAAGCAGATCTAATATTATCTAAAACAATATGAATTTCCATTATTTAAACAAATTCTTCTTTAATTTATCAATTTCAACATTATTATCTAAAAGCAACTCTCTTGCAACCTTTCTTGTCTTATGAAGTAACTCAATGTCTCCTAAATTAGCAACTTTAAATTGAGGTATACCAGATTGAGCTATACCGTAAACTTCTCCTGGACCTCTTTGGTTAAGATCATATTCTGCTACATCAAAACCAGAGCTATGAGTAGAGAAGTATTTTAATCGCTCTAAAGAAGCTTCTCTATCTTCAATATTCTCACTAGGTATTACAAAACAGTAAGACTGAATATCACTTCTACCTACTCTGCCCCTTAACTGATGTAGTTGTGCTAAACCAAATCTTTCTGCATTTTCGATAACCATAATGGTTGCATCGGGAATATCTATACCGACTTCAATTACTGAGGTAGATACTAATATGTTATGTTTTTTCTTCTTAAAATCATTTAAAATCTTCGTCTTCTCTTTATCACTCATCCGACCATGTAAAAAGGCTATAGAAAGGTCCTTAAAATATTTCTCTTTCAATATTTCATACTCCCCTTTTACAGATTTAATATTGGTATCGTTGTCTTCTATCAATGGGTATATAAAGAAGGCCTGTTCTTTGTAGTTACTCTCCTTGATTTTCTTTTCTATCCAATTAAAACAGCTTGATCTTTTTGTAACAGGCACATATTTTGTATCAATCTCTATTCTCCTAGCAGGTTTCTCTTTTATCGTTGATATATCTGTACTACCAAAGACAACTTCTGTTAAACTTCGAGGTATAGGAGTGGCTGTCATAGTTAAGTAATGGGGAGTGTATTCTTCAATATTTAATAGCTGCTCTCTTTGTTCAACTCCAAATCTGTGTTGCTCGTCAACAATTAGCAAATTAAAATCTTTTGGTAGTTCTTTTTGATAGAGTATAGCGTGTGTTCCAATAATTAGCTTGTTATCAGCCTCGGAGATTGTTTTTTCTTCTGAAATACAAAGTTCTATGTCTATTTTAAAAGGTTTTAATAGTTCCTGAAGTGTTTCAAAGTGTTGTCTAGCTAAAACTGTTGTAGGTGCTAAAAATATTGCAGAGTAACCAAATTTTATACACTGTAATATTACTGAGGCTCCAACTACCGTTTTCCCACTACCCACATCACCGTTTAAGAGTCTGTTCATAGGGGTTCTTTTTTCTATATCCTCATATATCTCTTCTATAGCTCTATTTTGATCATTTGTAAGTTTATAAGGTAGAGAATCTAGAAATTTTTGATGCAACTTTTCATCAATCTCTATACTAAAACTTTTCTGTTTTGATCGTTCCTGTGCTTGTTTTTCGATTTTTAATGCAACTCTTAGCATTTCATCAAAAGCTAGGCGCTCCCTAGCGCTCTCTAAAGCATTTTGGTTGTCAGGAAAGTGTATTTGTACTAAAGAACTGTTCAAGTCCATTAAATCATACTCAGAAAGGATTTCTTTGGGTAAGGGGTCAGTAAATAGTGAAGGTATCTTATCTTTTATATTAAACAGTATTTTTCTAATATTTTTTGAAGAGATCCCTGCTGTTTTATGATATATACCATAGATCTTTCCTAAATTTGTTTGTAGATCTGTACTACCTTCATACTTCTCATATGTAGGATTATAGACATTTGTGCCTTTTTTCTCTGATATTTTTCCATCAAAGATATACCAGTCTTTCTTTTTTAATACTTTTGTTAAATATGTTTGATTGAAATATGTTAAATCTAGTTTGTCTTGACTATCTGCGACTCTTACTTTGGTAAGTTTTTTTCCAGTGCGAGTATATATGTTTTTTGTGTCAATAATTTGGGCTAAGAAAGTTCCCTCACCTTCTTCTTTAAATTCTGGTA